>NZ_JBDKXK010000039.1:0-57632 GCF_039710735.1 Cupriavidus sp. DL-D2
GTCCGGAGACAATGATGCGACATACAAGGGGTTGGGGGAGAGGGCTAGAAGTTCTGCTTGCCGAAGTTATCGCAAATTGAACGGCTGGCCCTCTCCCCCGCCCCTCTCCCGCCTTGCGGGAGAGGGGAGAAAACCGAGAGGGCGTTGAAAGCTCGCTCGCCTTACCAACGCCCGTAATACCCCCGGTGTCCGTAATACCCCCGTCCGTAATATCCACGTCCGTAGTACCCCCCACCGTAGTACCCCACCGATGGGCTGACCACGACGGCCGGCGCTGCATAGACCGGCGCGGGTGCCACGGCTGGGCCATACGGCGTGGGGTACACCGCGCAGCCGCCCAACATGGCCGCACCGGCCACTGCCAAACCCATCACCACGATTCTCGTTTTCATTTCGACGTCCTTATGTCGCAGCCATTGCGCGGCGGCAATGCGCTGCTCTCTAGAACGTTATACGGGCGGGTCTGGTAATACAGCGTCAAGCTGCTGTAACCCTTGTTACGATTCGCAACGCCTGCGCGAATGTAAGAGAAGACCGTAGGTCGGCTCAGACGTCGAAGCGGATGCCCTGTGCCAGCGGCAGCGCATCGCCGTAGTTGACCGTATTGGTCGCGCGCCGCATATAGCTCTTCCACGCGTCCGAACCGGATTCCCGTCCACCGCCGGTCGCCTTCTCCCCGCCAAACGCCCCGCCGATTTCCGCGCCGCTCGTGCCGATATTCACATTGGCGATGCCGCAGTCGCTGCCCGCCGCCGACATGAATCGCTCGGCCTCGCGCAGGGATTCCGTGAAGATGCACGACGACAGGCCATGCGACGCCGCATTGTTTAGCGCGATGGCTTCATCGAGCGAGGTATAGGGCATCAGGTAGAGAATCGGCGCGAAGGTCTCGGTGAGCATGGTGTCGTGCTGCGTCTCGGTCAACACCAGCGCGGGACGCACGTAGCTCGCGCGCGGAAAGCGATCGGCCAATAGTCGTTCGCCGCCGTGGACGATATTGCCCTGCGCACGGCAACTGGCCAGCGCATTCGCCATGGTGTCGCCCGCAGCCGCATCGATCAGCGGACCGATGAGCGTGCCGGCCTGCAGCGGATCGCCCACCGGCAGCCGCGCGTAGACCTGGCGCAGCCGCTGTGTCACGGTCTCGATCAGGTCGGCATGCACGAACGCGCGGCGCAACGTGGTACAGCGCTGCCCGGCCGTGCCCGCCGCGGAAAAAGTCATCGCGCGGATCGTCAGTTCCAGATCGGCCGAAGGCGCCACGATGGCCGCGTTGTTGCCGCCGAGTTCGAGAATCGCGCGCTTGAAGTGCGAGGCGCAGGCCATGCCCACCTCGCGTCCCATCCGCGTCGAGCCGGTGGCGCTGACCAGCCGCACCGACGGATGCTGCACGAGCAACTGACCGAGCTGGCGCCCGCCGTTCAGCACGCAGCTCAGTCCCGCGAATTGCGGTGCGTGTTCGTCGATCACGCGATCCAGCAGCCCCTGCGCAGCCAGCGCGCAAAGCGGCGTTTTCTCCGACGGCTTCCACACCACGCCATTGCCGCACACCAGCGCCAGCGCCGCGTTCCACGCCCACACCGCCACCGGGAAATTGAACGCCGAGATCACGCCGCACAGCCCATACGGATGCCATGTCTCGCGCATCGCATGCGCGGGGCGCTCCGATGCAATCGTCAATCCATGCAACTGTCGCGACAGGCCCACCGCGAAGTCGCAGATGTCGATCATCTCCTGCACTTCGCCGAGACCTTCCTGCAGGATCTTGCCCGCCTCCAACGAGACGAGCCGCCCGAGTGCATCCTTGTGGATGCGTAGCATTTCGCCGAACCTGCGCACCACTTCGCCGCGTGCCGGTGCGGGCGTCAGTGCCCAAAGGCTTTGCGCCGCATGGGCGCGAGCGATGCGGGTATCGGCCTCGGCAGGCAGGCAAACCGGCACCTGGCCGAAGACCTCGCCATCGATGGGCGAGCGTACGCCGAGGGTGCCCGGCAATGCCTCGCCGCCAGTGAAGGGCTGCGCCAGTCCCATCGACTGGAAGCAACCGGCAATGTCGTGTGCTTTCATGCAAGCGTCTCCTGTAGTGGGTGCCGCGCGTAATGCTGGCCGAAGCGATTGGTCAGGAAGCGATCCAGCGGCATGGCCTCCTGCCGCACGAACCCCGCCTGCGGCAGCACGCCCGATGCCACCAGATCCAGCGCCGTGCAGATGCCTGCGGCAGTGGTCAACTGAATCGCGTTCACATGGCCGATACCGGCAAAATTCTCCATCCCGCCGATGCGCGCCGAGAACGACGCCTGCGTCAGCGGTCCGCGCTTGCCCTCGCCCTTCACACCGGGCGGATGGCCGGTGGCGCTGGCAAACACGACGACGACATCCTGCTCGGTCATCGGGATGGCGTTCTCAAGGATATCGCGCAGCCAGCCGCGCCGCTCGCGCATTCGCAGGTCGTTGAGCAGCAGCTTCATCTGCGCGCAATGGCCTGGGTAGCGCACCGACTTGTAGTCGACTTGCCGCGCGCGGCCCGCCAGTGTCTCAGGCAGTGTGCCCAGTCCACCGGAGGTATTGAACGCCTCGTATTCCACGCCGTCCAGCGCGAAGGTCTCCAGCCCTTCCAGCGAGGGCACTTCCACGCGCCGCCCATCGACGATGGCTTCGCACGGATTGCAGTATTCGTTGATCAGCCCCTCGGTACTCCACGTGAGGTTGTACTTGAGCGCGTTGCTGGGATATCGCGGCAGCGCACCCACGCGCATGCGCAGGTCGAGCAGTTCGCCGCCACCGCGCAAGAAGCGCTGCGCAAGATCGTGCCCCACCACGCCGATAAAGCCAGGCGCCAGACCGCACTGCGGCATCAGCACCGACCGCGCGCTCGCCGCCAGCTTCTGGATGGCCTGCGTGGCCGCGACATCCTCGGTCAGGTCGAAGTAGTGCACACCCAGCCGCGCCGCCACCGTCGCCACCTGAATGGCTGCATGGAACGGCAGCGCATTGAGCACGGCATCGGCGCCCGCTAGCAGCGCCGCGCAGGTGCCCGGCTCGGTGGGGTCGCCAGCACGCACCGCAATGCTGCGCGGCAGGCCGTCGAGACGGTGCGCATCATGATCGACAAGACATACGCGGTAGTCGCCCGAATCGGCCAGCATGGCGGCAATGACGCGCCCGATCTTGCCGGCACCGAGCACGACCACCGATAGCGGCCGGGGAGCTTGAGGCAGGTCGCGCACGGCGGCGGGACCCAGCGTGGAAGGTTGCATGGCGGACTCCGTCGAAAAACTGCGTTGGTCGATGCCTCAAGTATGGTCAGGCGCACGCACGTTTTACAGGCCCGAGATTGACGAAATCTCGTCATAATCCGACGTATCGACCATCCCTTCTGACGATTCGTCAGCTCACGTCATGGCAGACCTCGACCAGACCGACCGGCACCTGCTGGCGCTGCTGCAAGCCAACGCACGGGAAAGCGCGGCCAACCTGTCGCGCGCACTGGGCATCGCGCGGACCACGGTGGTGGCTCGCATCGCGCGACTCGAACGTATCGGGGTGGTGGCGGGCTACGGGGTAAGGCTCGGCAGCCAGATGGAGGACAACGCGATCCTGGCGTTCTGCGGACTGTCAGTGCAGCCCAAGGCGGCGCCCGGCGTGGTGCGGGCGCTGCAGCGGCTACCCGAGGTGGAGGAACTGAATTCGGTCAGCGGCCCGGTGGATTACATGGCCGTGATCCGCTGCGACACCCATGCGCGGCTCGACAAACTGCTCGACGAGATCGGCATGCTCGATGGGGTGAATCACACGACGACATCGATCGTGCTGGCGAGAAAGATTGATCGGCGGCGGGCGGCAGGGTAACGCTTGGTTTGCTCCCCTCTCCCGCATTGCGGGAGAGGGGCGGGGGAGAGGGCCAGCCGTTCAAATTGCGACCAATCGGCAAGCAGATCCTCCAGCCCTCTCCCCCAACCCCTCTCCCATTTCATGGGAGAGGGGAGCAACCCGGTAGCAGAGAAATCCTCACCAACTCCCCGGATTCACCGGTTTCGCAGGCGCTGCCTTCTCTTTCTTCTCTTCCTTCTTCTTCGCGGCAGGCGCCGAAGCCGGTGGCGGTGCCAGGGACTTGGCCACCTCCGCATCGCGATTCGCCATCAGTGCGCGGGCCTGCGGCAACAGCAATTCGATGGTGCCTTCGTTCGTCGCGTCGGGGATGGTGTAAAGCTCGACGGTCAGCGGCTTGCGCATCCAGCCCGCGTGGATCGTCTTCACGGACTTGCCGGCCTTGTCCTTCATCTCCTCGGCTTCCTGGCGGAACGGCTTGCCATAACGCGCATTGAGCGCCTGGGCGGCCGCATCCTGCGAACGGATGCCGTCGGTCGGCACGATCATGCCGACCAGCGCGTTGCCGTCGACAATCGCCACCAGCCGCGGACCATCCATGAACACGGGCCGCTTGTCGCGCGGCACGCCCACCTGGCGCATCACGCCGTCGCCACGCAACTCCACACAATAGGCGGTGACGTCCTTGCCATCAGGCGTGCGGTGATCGGCGCAATCGGGCAACTGCGGCAAGGGACTGCCGATCTCGAGCGTGTCGAGCATCGTCGAGAACTGGTCCTTGCCATCGGGAATCGCTACGGGGGCAGCCTTGGGCGCCGGCTGGGCGGCGGGGGCGGCATGGGCGACGGCGGTCGCCAGCAGGGCGGCGGTGGCCAGCCCGGCAAAAGGAAATCTCAAAACACACTCCTGAAAACGGCTCCGCATTGGAGCCGGCTCCGTGCCGAGGGTTCCTGCCGGACCGCGCTCACACCGGTGGTGTGATGCTGGGTCGACTATCGGCTAGCGGAGCAGATGCTTCACGGCCTGGAAGCATACCAGCGCCACGGCGATGACCGCTGCCCACAGCACCAGCCGCGGCAACGGACTGGGCGGCAACTGGCGCGGCGGGGTGCGGCGGGCGGCGGGCGCGCGCATGCGCGAATTGGCCTGGAGCCCGCGTGTGTGCCACATCAGGCTGTCTGCGAAGACCTCGGCGACGGGCATCTTCTGCGGCTGGGGCGCACGTGGTGCGGGATTCGAAGGCGTACTGCCTGTACCGCCGGAACGCTGCGTGCCCATTTCCTGCTCCCCGAAAATGCATCGCGATGGTTGCCCGGCGGAAGGATGTGCCGACGGTACACAGCAAGGCCGGCCGATCTGCTGCCACCGGTCCGTGCGCGGCACATGTTAAGACAACGCCTCTACCGCCGCCATCGGCAAACGCGCCCCACCCCACACAGCAGCGGCGCGCACGCAACGGTCTGTAACCACGTGTTACGGCCGTGACTAGGAAGACGAGGTCTTGCGCCCGATGGCCATCGCTTCGCGGCGGAACGCGTGGCCCATGTGGTGATAGAACGGATGCGGATTGAACTGGCGCGACAGGAACGACGCCAGTAGCGAGGCCGCCAGCAGGTAGATCGTCAGGTCCTGCGTGCGCGTCATCTCCATGACGATCACGCTGGCGGTAATCGGCGCCTGGGTAGCGGCGGCCAGGAATGCAGCCATCGACACCAGTGCCAGCACGCGCGGTTCCGCCATGCCGCTCATGAAGTGCGTCACGAAATCGGCAACGTTCGCCCCGATGCCCGCACCAATCGCCAGCGCCGGTGTGAAGATGCCACCCGGGATGCCCGCGAAGTACGACACCACCGTGGCGCCGAACTTTGCCAGCCCGAACCACAACGTGCTGTGCGGCTCCCCGTTGATCAGCCCCGATGCCTGCTCGTAGCCCGTGCCGAACGTCGCACCCTTCGTGGCCCAGCCCAGCGCCGCCACGATGATTCCGCAGACGAACGCTACCTGCACGGGCCGATTCGTCGCCCAGCCACGCCATGCCGATGGCACCAGTCCCGGCACGCCGGCGATCAGCAGCTTGGCGAACAGTCCGCCCATCACGCCATTGACCACGGCGCAGAGCAGCACTGGTCCCCACGCATCATGCAGCACCAGCAGCGGCACCTTGACGCTGAAATACGGGTTGTTGCCGAGCACCGCCAGCGACAGGAAGCCCGCGGTCAGCACACCGGACAGCACCAGCCTGTCCCAACGCACCGCCGTGCCGCGTCCCAGTTCCTCGATGGCAAACACCACGCCGGCCAGCGGCGTATTGAACGCGGCGGCCAGTCCGCCCGCCGCACCGGCGGCGATCAACGCGTTCGGATGAAAGCCGATCCGGAACTTCAGTTTCTCCTGAAACCATTGCCCCCAGGCGAGCATGGCCGCCGCGCCCACCTGCACCGAAGGCCCCTCGCGGCCCACCGAGGCACCGGCCAGCAGCGCGCCCGTGGTCAGCAACACCTTCCACATGGCCTGCCGGAACGAGACCAGCACGGTCTGCGCCGGTCCCGCCGGTGGCAGCGTGACGGCCGCAATCACCTGCGGA
The DNA here is from genome assembly GCF_039710735.1 of Cupriavidus sp. DL-D2. NCBI lineage: Bacteria > Pseudomonadati > Pseudomonadota > Betaproteobacteria > Burkholderiales > Burkholderiaceae > Cupriavidus > Cupriavidus sp. DL-D2. The sequence goes on from NZ_JBDKXK010000039.1 coordinate 6,413, forward strand.
ATGCCGCTGCCGCGCGCCTGCGGCGCCAGCCGGATCGTCAGCCAGCGCAGCGCCGCCAGACCGAAAGGCAACAGCACGAAAGCCAACCAAGGCGTAGCCGTAGTCACCCGCGCATTCCAGGCCAGCGACACCTCGGCGATATAGGCGAACACCATCGAGAACAGCGCCACCGCGCCCGCGCCGCACATGAACACGCCATACCGCATCGACATCCGCGAAATCCGCCCCACCTGCCGCGACTTGCGCCGCGCGGCACGGTGCGCGCGTTGACGCAGTTCACGGAGACGGCTGGGAGAAGGCTCGGACTCGGACGACTCCGGAGGCGGCGAAGGCGGCGGCCCCGACGATTCGGACGGAGTTGGTGAATCGGCGCGGTCGGTGGGCTCGGTCATGAGGAAAGTTCGGGGGCGGGACAGAGCACTCGATGATACGCCTCGTCCCCAACCCATCGGGTCACAGCCTCGATTTCGCACGCCCGATCAGACGTCATGAATCGTAAATCTCTGAAATACGTGGCGTGTGCAGGAATCACGTCGCAAATGCCTTGGCTCTCGCTATAAGATCGTTGCCCAGCAAGCCAGTCATCACCGCGCCAGCCATTTCAACACCCGATTTTTTCGAGCGCGACTAGCGAATCGACGCAGTCGCAAATGGCCACCCCCTCCGGACGCATGATGCATTGCCTTGCAAAAAACCCCTGCCTGCTTGTATTCGTATTGCTGTGCGCGCCTTGTGCTTCCGTAGCGCTGGCCGACGAGAAGCGCGACTCGGACTCACCCTTCAAGATTGACGATTTCGCGCCTAAGAAAGGGCGCGCGACGTTCAGCGCAGGTGTTGGCTACACGGCATCTGATTCGAACAGGTTGAATGTCAGCGCCATCGCCGTGCCCATCTCGCACGCGTACTCCATCTTCATTCCTGACGTTTCGCTCGCCAACACCCGCAGCGACTCCTTGTTCACGCGACTTGGCCTGCGGTTGTCGGCCACCGACAGGCTGAACATCAGCGCCGGCCTGAAATTGGATGCGGAAAGGCGACAGTCATTGGATCGTCAGACATCAGGCTCTGAATACAGTGCGGGATGGCGGAACCTCACGATAGGTGCGGACTACCGAATCACCTCGGTGTTCTCGCAGCCCTTCGTGCTCGGCTTTGCGGAAATTGCCGTTGCCGACAACTCGTCGAACGACATCACTTACGGGTCCGCTGCAACTATCGGTATAGGCAGTCATTGGGCGTTCGATCCAGTCATTGCATCGATCACCGCCACGTACAGCTACCTGGGCACGCGAAGCGATAGCGGCACCCGCTACAACCCCGGCGACGTACTGGCTGCCGCAGCTTCATTTGGCGTCGCCATGAATCCTGAAATCACGCTGCGTGCCGGGATGATCCAGAGCTTTCGCGTTGGCGAGACGAACCGGATCGGAAGACAGTCTGGCACCACTTCAACCGCATTCACGCTCGGATACACCCAACGGCTGTCGGCCTCATTGGTGATGAATATCGACGCACAGGCGGGCGTTGCCGATAGCGACAGGGCACAACTCTGGACCAACTTCACCTGGCGCCTATAACGCAAAATCCAAAGGAGTCTAGTCAAATGCAAAACGGTTCAATCAGGATCAAACACTGCGCTGCGGTCGGGCTTTGCACTATAGCGATGACCCTCCAAACGACTGCACAGGCAAGCACCACAACAAGACCTACTCCAATAACAACTGAAGACATTGAGTACCTGACCACGATGCTGCCGGACCGGCCTCCTCATTTAGAGTCCATCGACACCAGTGAAATGGACGAAGTCCGGGGCCGCTTTGGGCCGGTGGGCGCAGCCATCGGCGCGATTACAGGCGCGGCGGGATACTTCGGGGAAGCCATCGTATCCGGCCAAGGCTCCACGCAAGGCTTGCTCATCGCAACTGGCGTTGGCGCGGCAACCGGATTCATCATGGGGCCAGCCGGCAATCTGGGCGCAAATGCAATCCTCGGCGGAACCATGGGCTTTTATGGGGGAATGGCAACAGGTCTGCTAGGCCGCGGGTGCTCGGGCTGCCACGCCGATTATTCGAAAAAATCGAAGAACACTTTCCCCTCATTGATTAAGGCGTCGACTCCCAATGCGGTAACCAATGTCGCGATTCCATGATCCTGTCGTGCAGCCTGTACGTTCAGGTCTTCGGTGCGGTCGGCCTGCTTCTTTGTATTGCGTACTTCCGGAAGGTTGCATTTGGCCGTCCGGATATACGCATGACGGTGGTGAGCTTTTCGATAGCACTCGTCGTCGCGCTGTGGGCATGCCGCATTGCGGCGGAACGCCTATGCCCCGTTTGAACCGCATTAGCCGCTTACTGCTTCTGTTGCCATTGGGATGGTGCTATCAGGTTGGCGCCGCGTCGATCAATTATCCGCAGTGGGATATCTGGGAGCCAGTCCCCGTACGTTCGTGGACCGAAATACGCGACACAGGCATCGTCAAGCAACGCTTCGACTATTCTTGCGGCGCGGCGTCGCTGGTCACAGTCCTCAACAAGTATTTTGGTATCGAAGCAAATGAGGCGGACGTTATCGGCCGCATTGGCATAAAGGCCGCTTTTTCCATGACGGATCTGGCCGGTGCCGCGACCTCAATGGGGTTTAGGGCGCACGGCATCGGGCTGGATTACGACGCACTCACGCGCCTGCGCCGCCCTGTCATCGTCTATCTCGACTATTGGGACGACGGACACTTCTCCGTGCTTCGTAAGGCCGACCCGACTGGCGTATGGTTGGCCGATCCCGCATGGGGCAATATCCGCATGCCACGCGCACGGTTCGAGAAGTTCTGGCTCACCCGCTCCAAGGTCTCCGCACCGGGCAGAATCCTGGCCTTTGTACCCGCAACCGAAACTGCTGTCCGCATCGACGACAGCTTCCTCCTACCGCCCCCAGCATCGGCACCTTTGATCACATTTCCGCCTCCCCACCCTCTTACGGGCTACCGCTGACAGCCTGCCCCCCAAACTTCCCCGGCAAACTTTCAATTCGCAAGCTACACTCCCCTTCATGCAATGACTTGCATTTCAAAAGTAAAAGAGAGGGGAGACGATGGCACAAACCGACTTTGCCAACATGCCCTGCCCGGTTGCCCGTTCGATGGCGATGCTGGGAGAGCGGTGGGCGATCCTGCTGATGCGCGAGGTCTATTACGGCAGTTCGCGGTTCGACGAATTCGAGAAGCATCTGGGCATTGCGCCGAACATCCTGAGCGCGCGGCTCAAGACGCTGGTGGAGCATGGGTTGCTTGAAAAGGCCCCGGCGCCCGGTGGCGGCGCGCGGCAGGTGTATCGGCTCACGGAGATGGGCCGCGATTTCTTTCCGGTCTATGTGTCGCTGAAAGCCTGGGCGGATCGCTGGATGGCTGACGAGAAAGGTCCGTTGACCGTGCTTGAAGACAAGCGCGATGGCGGCGAGATCGTTGCCGGGCAGTTGACGCGACCCGATGGCAGCACGATCACGGTTGACGATCTGCGCGTGCGTCCTGGCCCCGGTGCCGGCCGGTATCTGCGTGCGCGATTTGGCGATACCGCCGCGCAAGACACCTCCGCGGAGGCCGTCGATGAGCAAGCCTGACGCCATGGCGCTTGGTGGCGTGGTGGCGCCAACCGAAGCGGCTTCCTCTTCCGCGATTGCGCGACGCATTGCCGCGCTGGCCGCGCCCACCAGTCTGGTTGCCTTCCTGCAGGCCGGCGCGCAGCTGATCGAAACCTGGCTGGCAGCGCGGCAAGGTACGTCCGCACTGGCCGGGTGGGCCGTGGTGCTGCCGTTTGCGCTGCTGCTGCAACAGATGTCGACGGGAGCGATGGGCGGCGGCGTGGTGTCCGCCATCGCGCGGGCACTCGGGGCGGGCAAGCGCGAGGATGCCTCGTCGCTGGTCATGCACGCCATGTTCATTGCCGTGACGGCCGGGCTCTTGTTTGCCATCGCGCTCGCTGGCTTTCCGCATCAGATCTTCGGTGCCGTGGCCGGCGCGACGGCTGCGGAGGCTGCTGCCGATTACGCGATCTGGCTGTTCGGGGCCGGTGCGGTGCCCGCGTGGCTCGCCAATACGCTCGCTTCGGTGCTGCGCGGCGGCGGTCGCCATGCATTGGCAGCACGCGTGCTGGCGGCCATGTGGATCGTGTTTCCGATCCTGTCGTGGTGGTTCACCGAGCACCTCGGCATGGGCCTGGCAGGGATCGGCGCGGGGCTGGCAACGGCATCATGGGCGGCAGCGCTGATGATGGCCTGGGTGGTGCTGCGCGGCGGGGCGGGCTTCATGCCGACGCTGCGCGTGAAGCTCTCGGGTGCGCTGTTCTATCGCATCCTGTCGGTCGGGCTGATCGCCTGCGCGCTGGCATCGGTGGCCAATCTGACCACGATCCTCGTCACGGCGCAGTTGCGCCACTACGGCACCGCGACAGTGGCCGCCTACGGCATCTCGGCGCGACTCGAATTCCTGATGATTCCGCTCGCCTTCGGTGTGGGCTCGGCGCTGACGGCGTTGGTCGGTCGCGCCGTCGGCGCTGGCGATTGGCTCACGGCGCGGCGCACTGCGTGGGTGGGCGCGTGGCTCGCCCTGCTGATCGCTGGCAGTGTCGGCGCCGCAGTAGGTCTCGCTCCGGCACAGTTCGCAGGACTGTTCACGCAGGATGCGGAAGTCGCGAGCATCGCCGCGCGTGCACTGTCATGGGTCGGGCCAGCGTTCGGCGGCTTTGGCCTCGGCATGGCGCTGTATTTTGCGTCGATGGGAGCGGGACGGATGCGTTGGCCGATCCTCGCCGGTCTCAGCCGCATCGGGCTGGCGGCAGGCGGCGGCTGGTTGCTCGCCAACGTAGGCGGCATGGGAATCGACGGACACTTCCTCGGCGTCGCGCTCGGCATCACGGCCTATGGGCTTGTGACCGCCATCGGCGTGCGCAAGAGCGAGTGGTCGGCGCGATAGCAAAGAACAAAGGGGAGCGGCGCGATGCCACTCCCCTTCCATCGATTCAACGCTTGATCGTTGAATCGTTCAATCGAACAGCGCGGTCAACCCTGCTACTGCTGCCGGAACATCGTTGGCTTCGGTCACAGCGCGCACCACCGCTGCGCTGCCCACGCCAACGGCGAGCACTTCGCGCATATTGGTCGCGTTCACGCCGCCGATCCCCACCAGCGACGGAATCACCGGTTTCATCAACGCCACGTACGACTGGAAGCGGCCCATGCCCTGCGGCTGGGTGGGCATGATCTTGGTCGTGGTCGGGAAGATGGCGCCCAGCGCCAGATAGCTCGGTGCGATGGCGGCCACGCGCAGCATCTCGGCATAACCGTGCGTGGACACGCCAAGCCGCAAACCCGAGGCGCGAATCGCATCGAGATCGGCCTCGTCCAGGTCTTCCTGGCCGAGGTGGATGCCGTAGATGCCGCTATCGCCGCCACAAGCCGCGTGATGATCGATCGCCACGCGCCAGTGGTCGTTGATGAACAGGCGCGACTTGCCACCCTTGGCCGCATTGGCCGCGCGCACGATCTCGGCCTTGACCGCTGCCGCATCGTCCGACTTGAAGCGCAACTGCACGGTCGGCACGTTCAGCGGCACCAGACGCTCGATCCATTCCGCATTTGGCAGCACCACGTACAGGCCCAGTTCAGGACACGGAGCGAAGGGCTGCGGCGGTGCCTCGGGCGATGCCAGCGCGGCGTGGCGCACGCGTGGAAAACGCGCAAACGTCTTCGGCCACTCCGTGGAACCCGTCTGCCAGGCACGCGCGATACACAGCGCGTCATGCGCCGGGAAGTGTAGCGACAGCGCCGCGCACAGCTTCGCCACGAAGGCCGGCGCGTGCGCGTTGTCATCGTCGGCCTGCGCGTCCAGCACCCATGTGCCCATCGGGGAACGTACCGTGTCGATCCAGCGGCCGCCTTCGCGCTCGCTTTCGATCAACACCGCACCAGCCGCCGTGACGCGATCGATGGCGTCGGCATCCGCCTCGCCATCGCTCAGCAACACGTCATGCCGGCGCAGCGTCGCCGGCGCATTCGCCAGCGGCCATACCTGCCACGGCGTTGCGTCATGGCCGAACATCGCGGCATAGCGCCGCATCAGATCGTCGAACAACGCAGCATCCATCGCTGCCGCCACACCCTGGCGTGTCATGTACGATCCTCCGCGCCTTCGGCGTGCCAGAACGGCATGCCCACCACCGGCGTGCTGGCCTGTGCCACCTCACGCTCGGGCATCGGGCCGGCCAGATAGGCGGTGCGGCCCGCATCCACGGCCAGCGCGAACGCGCGCGCCATGTTCACCGGATATGCGGCCTGTGCCACGGCGGTATTCAGCAACACGCCGTCGTAGCCCCACTCCAGCACCTGCGCTGCGTGCGACGGCAGGCCGAGGCCCGCATCGACGATCAGTGGCGTGTCTGGCAGGCGGTCGCGCAGCGTGCGCATTGCGTGCGGATTCACCGCGCCTCGCCCCGTGCCGATCGGCGCAGCCCACGGCATCAACGCCTGGCAACCCACGTCGAGCAGGCGGCGGCACAACACCAGATCCTCGGTGCAGTACGGCAGTACCTTGAAGCCTTCCTTGATCAGCGTCTCGGCCACGGCGGGCATGTTGAGCGTGTCCGGCTGCAGCGTGTAATCGTCGCCAATCAGTTCGAGCTTGATCCAGTCGGTCTCGAACACCTCGCGCGCCATCATCGCCGTGGTGATCACCTCTTGCGCGGTGAAGCAACCGGCGGTGTTCGGCAGCACCGGCACGCCCAGCGTGCGCAGCATCTGCCAGAACGTATCGCCACCCAGCGTCTGGCCGTCGCCGCTGCCCACGGCAGTCTGGCGGCGCAGCGCCACGGTGATCATCGCGGGGCGCGATACTTCCACAGCCGCCTGCAGCGTGGCCGGCGACGGGTAGCGCGCCGTGCCCAGCAGCAGGCGCGAGGCGAACGATTCCCCGTACAGCACGAACGGATCGCGCAGGGTTTCAGTGGGTTCGAATGTCATGGGAACTAGCCTCCCGTCACGGGTTGCACGAGGTCGATCTTGTCGCCCGCGCTCAGCGTCCGGGCCGCATGCGCGGCGCGCGGGACAAATTCGCCGTTCACCGCAGCGGCGAACGGCGGCGCGATGGCTGCCGCACTGACCGCGTCCGCCAGCGTGGCGATATCGGGCAGGTCCAGTGGCTGGCCATTGAGCAGGATATTCATGGTCGGTTTCAGATTAATGCAGCATGCCGGTGCCGATGTCTGCGAGCGCGCCCGATGCCAGCGACGCCACCTCTCGCACGGGCTGGATCATACCCGGCCAGCGCAGGGCGTCCGGCACCGCATGCGCGGCAGGATCATCTTCCAGCATCGCACGCACCACGTGGCAGGCGGCCTCGGTCACCGCCGGCGCAATCAGCCAGCCATGGCGATACAGCCCGTTCACACGCACCACGCGCGTGGCCTGGTCCACGCGGATGGCGGGCAGGTGATCGGGCCGTGTCGGGCGACGTTGCACATTGAGTTCGAGCACGCGCGCCTCGCCAAACGCAGGATGCAGCGAGTGCGCCGCAGAGAGCAGCTCCAGCGCGGAGCGCACGCTCATCGGCGATTCGTCCTCGCTTTCGATTTCGGTGGCGCCAATCACGTACAGGTCGTTCGGCTTCGGCGCGATATAGATGGGATAACGCGGATGCAGCAGGCGCACGGGGCGATGCAGCTTCACATCGGGAGCATGCACCCGCACCACTTCGCCACGCAGGCCGCGCAGGCCCGGCAGCGCGCGTCCGTTCTCGTCTTCGGGTTCGGCCCATGCCGTGCGCGCGCCGAGTCCCCGGCAATCGAGCACCACATTGGCCCGGATGCCGAGCGCCGGCAGCGAACTGGCTTCCACTTCGCCCGCCTCCCAGATGCAATGCAGACCTTCCGAGATGGCACACGCCAGCAGCGCGCGCATCGCGCCGCGGTTGTCGAGCTGGCCTTCGCCCTGCAGCAGCAGACCCTGCCCGAAGCGTCCGGCGAGTTCCGGTTCCACATCGGCCACGCCTTTGCCATCGAGTGCGCGCAGTCGCTGCTGCACCAGCTCGGGCGGCGCCACGGCGCGCATGCGATTGGTGAAGAGGGACACTTCGCTGCGGTCCCGCGCATGCCATACCACCAGCGTGCCGTCCTCCTGGAAGAACACGGGTTCGGGCAATTCCTTGAGCCAGGTGCGCCAGAGATCGACGCTGGCGATGCCGAGATCGACGATGCGCCGTTCCGCGATGGCGGATTCCGCCAGCGGTGCGAGCATGGCCGCGGCCACGTGTGCGGCAGAGCCGCTGCCGTCGGGGCCGCCACGCTCGATCAGCGCCACGCGGACGCCCGCGCGCACCAGATGCCAGGCGGACAACCGCCCGGCCAGGCCGGCGCCGAGTACGGCAACATCGAAGGACTGTACTGCTGTCATGGGCTTGTATGCCGGCGGCGTTGGCAAGAAGGTTGCGCCGGCCGGCCTCCGGTTGGGTGAATGCCGCCGCGCCGCGTGGGGGCGCCGCGCGCGGGACTCAGGTACTGCGGGCGCGCACCTTGCGATGCACGCCCTTGCTACGAAACAACCACGCTGGCTTACGAGTAGATCTTCGAACCCGTCTTCACGAACTCGATCGACTTCTCTTCCATGCCGCGCTGCGCTTCCGGCAACGACGCCGCGTAGTCGCGCACTTCCTGCGTGATCTTCATCGAGCAGAACTTCGGTCCGCACATCGAGCAGAAGTGAGCGATCTTGGCGCCTTCGGCCGGCAGCGTGGCGTCGTGGAACGAACGCGCGCGCTCGGGATCGAGGCCCAGGTTGAACTGGTCTTCCCAACGGAACTCGAAGCGAGCCTTCGACAGCGCATTATCCCGCAACTGCGCACCGGGCCAGCCCTTGGCCAGGTCGGCGGCGTGTGCCGCGATCTTGTACGTGATGATGCCTTCGCGCACGTCTTCCTTGTCCGGCAGGCCCAGGTGTTCCTTCGGCGTGACGTAGCACAGCATGGCCGTACCCATCCAGCCGATGTTGGCGGCGCCGATGCCGCTGGTGATGTGGTCGTAGCCCGGCGCGATGTCCGTGACCAGCGGTCCCAGCGTGTAGAACGGTGCCTCGTAGCAGTGCTTCAGTTCTTCATCCATGTTGGCCTGGATGCGCTGCAGCGGTACGTGGCCCGGACCTTCGATCATGACCTGCACGTCGTGCTCCCACGCCTTGGCGGTCAGTTCGCCCAGCGTGCGCAGTTCGCCGAACTGGGCGTCGTCGTTCGAATCCGCGATGCAACCCGGACGCAGGCCGTCACCGAGGCTGAACGACACGTCGTACGCCTTCATGATTTCGCAGATCTCGTCGAAGTGCGTGTACAGGAAGTTTTCCTTGTGATGCGCCAGGCACCACTTGGCCATGATCGAACCGCCGCGCGACACGATGCCCGTCACGCGATCCGCCGTCATCGGCACGTAGCGCAGCAGCACGCCTGCGTGGATCGTGAAGTAATCCACACCCTGCTCGGCCTGCTCGATCAGCGTGTCGCGGAACATTTCCCAGGTCAGGTCCTCGGCGATGCCGCCGGTCTTGTCCAGCGCCTGGTAGATCGGCACCGTGCCGATGGGCACCGGCGAGTTACGCAGGATCCATTCGCGCGTCTCATGAATGTGCTTGCCCGTGGACAGGTCCATGATGGTGTCGGCGCCCCAGCGGATCGACCACACCATCTTTTCCACTTCCTCGGCCAGCGACGACGTCACCGCCGAATTGCCCAGGTTGCCGTTGATCTTCACGCGGAAGTTGCGGCCGATGGCCATCGGCTCCAGTTCCGTGTGGTTGATGTTGGCGGGAATGATGGCGCGGCCAGCGGCCACTTCACGGCGCACGAATTCCGGCGTCATGTCTTCCGGACGCATCGGCAACGACGCGCCCAGCGGGTTGCCCGGATGCTGGCGCAGCAGCGCCTTGTACTCGGGCTTGTCGTACAGCGCCTGCATGTTCAGCGATTCGCGCAGCGCCACGTATTCCATCTCGGGCGTGATGATGCCGCGGCGTGCGTAATGCATCTGCGACACGTTCGCGCCGGCCTTGGCACGGCGCGGATTCGTCAGCTGCGCAAAACGCAGGTGGGCGGTGGCCGGGTCGTTGGCGCGCGCCAGGCCGTATTCCGACGACAGGCCCGACAGGACCTCGGTGTCGCCGCGCTCGGCAATCCACTGCTCGCGCACGGCGGGCAGGCCGGCCTTCAGGTCGATATGCACGTCCGGGTCGCTGTACGGGCCCGAGGTGTCGTAGACGGGAATCGGCGGATTCCCCATCTCGCCCTTGTCGGTGCGCGTGGCGGTCTGCAGGATCGTGCGCATCGGCACGCGGATATCGGGGCGGCTGCCGGGGATATAGGTCTTGCTGGAAGCCGGGTAGGCGAACTTCTGGTCGAGATCGCTTTCGAGCGATTCAAACGAAGCGGCAGGGGCGGTACGGGCCATGAGTGTCGTCCTCTCTTTGCGGGGATGGACGAAACCAGGAGCCCTGTGAGCCCGCAACGCGCGGCATGGCCGGCGGCGGCGTCCCGTTGCGGAATGTCCGCGGGACAGGAGACTTTCGGTTCTTCGTGAAACTTCCCACGCCGGTACTAGCCGGATCGGGTTCGAAGGGACTCTCTCAGCCGCCCGGCCCATCCGGACGGCACCCCTGTTTCATCCAACGGGGTGAATTTAAGCACAACGCCCTGCCCCGCGCCACCCAAAATTCGGTCGCAGCTGTCGTGCGTGCAAGTATCGAACGCCCATGCTGCGCTGCACGATGCATGGCGAGTGCCCGATGATGCGCGAACGGGGGCCGTGCATCGGGGCACCCTCGATATGGCGAACGCGCGAGTTGCCGTACCATGGCCCGCAGCAGGTTACCCATACACCCATCGCAGCAATCAGACTGTGCCAGGAGATGCCATGACCGCCACATCCGCCGCAGGGATCGCAGATTTCACCGACGCGCAGACCCACCGCGTGACCAACCAGGTTCCCGATCTCGCCCACTACAACCTGTTCGAGTCCGATCCCGGCCTGCGCGCCGCGCTCGACAGGCTGGGCGGCAACTGGCACGCCGATGCGCTGTCCACCTATGGAACACGGCTTGGCGATCCGGAGGTGCAAGCCTGGGCAGCCGATGCCAATCGTTTCACCCCTGAACTGCACACGCACAGCCGCACCGGCGAGCGCATCGATCAGGTCACGTTCCATCCCGCCTGGCACCAGTTGCTGACGCTGCTGCGCAGCCAGCAGTTGCAGGCGCTGCCGTTTGCACAACCGCGCGCCGGTGTATGGGCAGCGCGCACCGCTGGCTACTTCCTCCAGGCGCAGGTCGAATCCGGTTCGCTGTGCCCCACCACGATGACGCTGGCGAGCATTCCGGTACTCGCCAAGGAACCCGCGCTGTTTGCCGATCTCGAATCGCGTCTCTATACGAAGGAGCACGACGCGCGCGACCTGCCGTGGCGCGACAAGTCCGCCGTGATGATCGGCATGGGCATGACCGAGAAACAGGGCGGCTCCGATGTGCGCGCCAACGCTACCGTGGCCGTGCCGGTGCGTGGCGAGGGGCGCGCCGCCGAATATGCGCTGACCGGTCACAAGTGGTTTTTCTCGGCGCCGATGTGCGATGCGCACCTCGTGGTGGCGCGCATGGGCGCAGCAGACGGGCCGTTGTCGTGCTTCTTCGTGCCACGCTGGCGCGACGACGGCAGCAAGAATCCCATCCTGATCCAGCGCCTCAAGGACAAGCTTGGCAATCGTTCGAACTCCAGCAGCGAAGTGGAATTCCGGGGCGCCACCGGCATCCTGATTGGCGAGGAAGGACGCGGCATCCCCACCATCATCGAGATGGCCACCAACACGCGGCTCGACTGCGTGATCGGCAGCGCGGCGCTGTTGCGCGCGGGGCTGGTGCAGGCGCTTCATCATGCGCGTCATCGCATGGCCTTTGGCAGGTTGCTGGCGGATCAGCCGCTGATGCGCAACGTGCTGGCCGATCTCGCGCTCGAATCCGATGCCGCCACCCAAATGATGATGGCGCTGGCCAACGCCTTCGAACACGCCGACGACGACCCCCTGGCTGCTGCATGGAAGCGCGTGATGACACCCGCCGCCAAGTTCTGGATCTGCAAGCGCGCGCTCGAAGCCACTGGCGAAGCGATGGAGGTCTGGGGCGGCAACGGCTATGTGGAAGAAGGCCCGATGGCAAGGCTGTATCGCGAGGCGCCGGTCAACTCGATCTGGGAAGGCTCGGGCAACATCATGTGCCTCGACGTGCTGCGCGCCCTGCAACGTACACCCAACGATGGTGCGCTGATCCTGCAGGATCTTGCGCGGCTCTCGAACGGTCACGCTGCCGTGCGCGCCGAACTCGCTTCGCTGCAGGCCATGCTGCGCGCACCCGCCGATACGCTCGAAGCCAGCGCGCGACGTTTTGCGCAAGGACTCGTGCTCACCGCACAGGCGGCATTGATGATCGCGCATGGCGATGCCGAGAGTGCCGAGGTCTTTATCGCCAGCCGACTGGGACGTCAGCATGGTCGCGTGTTTGGCACGTTGGATGCCGATATCGGCACATTGCAACGTCTTGTCGATCGCACCTGGCCGGCATAGGCGGAGAAACTGAAGAGAGAGGATGGCGAACATCGCACAGGGCTTTGCTGCATTGCGGGATTGATACCTCAAATGAGTGAACCCTGTGCCGTAAACGTTGTGGCGACGGGCTGTCTGCCCGCTGCGAAAACCAAGTCGTCACAACGGGACGGTCCGCGCCAAGTAACGTGTGCCGCCAAAGCCTCTCATGAATATCAGCAAACGCCTGCTTCTCACGTTCTCCCTGTCATTATTTGCGCTTCTCTTTGTCGGCCTTGGCGGTATCTGGCAGATGAAGAAATCCGAAGAGCGCTTCGAATACTTCAACGACAACACGCTCACCAGCGTGCGCGACCTCAACAATGTCAGTGGTGCGCTCAATACCGTGCGTGTGGCGCTGTATCGCCACGCCATGAGCGACGACGCCGGCGCCAAGACCGAAGCCGAAGCCCTGTTCGAACGCGGCAACAAGCGCTTTGACGACCTGGTCGCCAAATACGAGCGCAACAATATCTCCGACCCCACGGACCGCAAGCTGCTCGAAGCAGACCGCGATGCGATGAAGCGCTATCGCGAATCCACCGTGGCGTACCTTGAACGCTCGCGCGCCAACGACTTTGCCGCCACGCAGAAGATGATCACGTCCGGCGACCTCAACGTGGCATCCAACGCCGTACGCAAGGCGCTCGACGAACATCTGGAATACAACACGAAGCTCGGTGAGCAAGCCGTGGCGCACAACAAGGCCCAGTACGATGCCTCCGTGCGCCTGTTCTGGATTGTGATCGTGCTGGCTACCGCCGTGACCGCGTTCCTCGCGTATTCGCTTTTCCAGCGCATCCGCACCAGCCTCGCGGAAATTCAGGGCACGCTGGAACACGTCAGCCAGTCGCTCGACCTCGATCACCGCGCGCCCGTGGATCGCCTCGATGAAATCGGCCTGACGGCACGCTCGTTCAACACGCTGATCGAGCGCGTGGGCGGCACGCTGCGCGAAGTGCGCCGCTCCACCGACTCGGTGAGTGTGGCCGCCGCGCAGATTGCAGCAGGCAACGTCGATCTCTCGTCGCGCACTGAAGAGCAGGCCGCATCGCTGGAGGAAACCGCATCGAGCATGGAGCAGCTCACGGCCACGGTGCGCCAGAACGCCGAGAACGCCCGTCAGGCTTCTTCGCTGGCCTCGAACGCCGCGCTGGTGGCCGACGAAGGCAACCAGGTGGTGCAGCAGATGGTGGATACGATGGGCGCGATCAGCGGCAGCTCGAACCGCATCGCCGACATCACCAACCTGATCGAAGGCATCGCATTCCAGACCAACATCCTGGCGCTGAACGCTGCCGTGGAAGCTGCGCGCGCAGGCGAGCAGGGTCGCGGATTTGCGGTGGTGGCAGGCGAAGTGCGCAGCCTCGCGCAACGCTCGTCTAGCGCGGCCAAGGAGATCAAGGAGTTGATCGAAGCATCGGTAGACACCGTGCGCACCGGCTCCGCGCAGGCGCATGGCGTAGGCAACACGATGAACGAGATCCGCCAGGCCGTGAAACGCGTCTCGGACATCATCGCCGAGATCTCCGCCGCATCGCAGGAACAAAGCGCCGGCATCGAACAAGTCGGTCACGCCGTGGGGCAGATGGATCAGGTCACGCAGCAGAACGCCGCACTCGTGGAAGAAGCCGCAGCGGCCGCGCAGTCGCTGGACGAACAGGCCGGGAAGTTGAGAGAGATGGTGGGGCAGTTTCAGATGCGGGGGTGATACGCGCATCGATTGCTAATGGTTTGCTCCCCTCTCCCGCTTCATTTCTTTCTCCCCTCTCCCGCGCGCGGGAGAGGGGAGAACACACCATCGGGAGACGAACCGTGCTACCCCGCCACTGCCGCCTCTCTAATCCGCAACGTCACATGTGGCGCGAACCGGATCAGATCATGCGCACGTTCCCCGATCATGATGGCAGGCGCATTTGTATTGCCGCCGATCAGCGTCGGCATGATCGACGCGTCCACCACGCGCAAACCCTCCACGCCGCGCACGCGCAACTGCGGGTCCACCACGGCCATCGCATCCATGCCCATGCGGCAAGTGCCCACCGGGTGGTAGATCGTATCCGCGTGCCGCCGGATCAGATCGCTCGCCGCCGCCCTTCCCTCTTCATGCAACGCCCGTCCGCCGAACACGGCCAGCGGCGGTTGCGCCAGAATCTCCTGCACGATGCGCAGCCCAGCCAGCAGATCCTCCATGTCTTGCGGATCGGACAGGTAGCGCGGATCGATCAACGGCGCGTCGCGCATGTCCGGCGACGCCAGCCGCACCTCGCCACGGCTGCGTGGCCGCAGCAGGCAGACGTGGCACGAATAGCCATGGCCCGCGCGCAGCCGCCGCATGTGGTCGTCGGCCATGCCCACCACGAAGTGCAACTGAAGGTCCGGCTCGGGCAAGCCCTGCCGGCTACGCACAAATGCGCCCGCTTCGGCAAAGTTCGAGGACATCATGCCACTGCGGTCGCGCCGATAGCGCAACGTCTCGCCAATCAGCCGCCGCACGCCACCGAACGACAAGCCGAATAGCTCCGCCACCGCCACGCGCCGATGCACGGCGATATCGACATGGTCCTGCAGGTTCGCGCCCACGCCGGCCAGGTCGTTCACGACGGCAATGCCGTGTTCGCGCAGATGCGCAGCGGGTCCCACGCCCGATGCCATCAGCAACTGGGGCGAGCCAAAGGCACCCGCCGAGACGATGACCTCGCGGCGCGCGTGCAGCACCACCTCCTGGCCATCGCGCCAGACCAGCACGCCCACTGCTCGTCGCCCTTCGAACAGGATGCGCAGCACCTGCGTATCGGTCATCACATGGAGATGCGGGCGCCCGCCGTTGCTGCGACGATCGCGTGCATTGCCACCATGCAGATAAGCGCGTGCGGCATTCCATCGCTCGCCGTTGTGCTGCGTAACCTGATACCAGCCCACGCCCTCCTGTTCCTCGCCATTGAAATCATCATTGCGCACGATGCCCGCATGCTGCGCGGCGTCGATGAAATGCTGGACGAATGGATTGGGCGAACGCAGGTCGCTCACATGGAGGGGACCTGTACCGCCGTGCAGCGGATCGTCGTCATGGCCGGCCACGCGCTCGTTGCACTCGGCGCGGCGGAAGTACGGCAGCACGTCGTCCCACGACCAGCCATCGCAGCCGTTGGCAGCCCAGCCATCGTAATCGGCGGGGCGTCCGCGCGTGTAGATCATCGCGTTGATCGACGAACTGCCGCCCAGCCCACGCCCCCGGGGCTGATAGCCGCGCCGGCCGTCGAGTCCGGTTTGCGGCACGGTCTGAAAGCCGTAGTTGCGCGCCCCGGCGCGCGGCAGCATGGCGGCGAGTCCGGCAGGTGTGCGGACCAGCACATGATGGTCGTGTCCGCCGGCCTCAAGCAGCGCGATGGTGTCGCTGCCGCTGTCGGCCAGCCGTCCCGCCAGCGCGCAGCCGGCCGATCCAGCCCCTACGACGAGATAGTCAAAGGTCGTTTCCATCCGTATCCCCGTCACGCCACGGCGCACGCCAGCCGCGAAAATCCAGTGTAGGCGCTGCCATCCGGCTGGTGAAGCAGTGCAACCCCGCATCGGCGTGCTGCCCCACCCAATGCCACCCAACGCCTGGCCCGGGGCGTTTGGGAGAAGTCCTCCATTGATATAACGGGCGGGCTGGCTTATGGTGCCCGATGGCCCATGGACAAGACGCCACGGACTCACGATTCCAGGAAGGAGACAGCGCCAATGAGAGAAGTCCCCGCCATGTCGACGGTGTTCGACGCCATGCGCGCTGCCTCGCGCCACGACCAGACGCCGTCATGGGACATCCGCGCAGACCGGCTGCGACGGCTCAAGCGGCTGGTGCGCGACAACCACGAAGCCATTGCCGCGGCGATCAGTGCCGATTTCACGAATCGTCCCCGTCAGGAAACCGCGCTGCTGGAGGTATTCCCGAGCCTGGCCGGCATCGACGATGCGCTGCGCCACGGCAAGCGCTGGATGCGCGTGCGTCGCGTGAAGACCGGGCTCTGGTTCCTGCCAGCCAAATCGCGGTTGATGCCGCAACCACTCGGCGTGGTCGGGATCGTCGTGCCGTGGAACTATCCGCTCTACCTGGCGATCGGTCCGCTGGCCGGCGCCCTCGTGGCTGGCAACCGGGCGATGATCAAGTTATCGGAGTTCACGCCGCGTTTTTCCGAGTTATTCGCGAAACTGGTGCAGACCACCTTTGCGCCGGACGAGGTGACTGTCGTCAACGGCGATGCACAGGTAGCCGCTGCGTTCAGCGCGCTGCCGTTCGATCATCTGCTGTTCACGGGTTCGACCAACGTCGGCCACCACGTGATGAAAGCCGCCGCCGCCAACCTGACACCGGTGACGCTGGAACTGGGCGGCAAATCGCCCGCCATCATCGGGCCGGGTGCCGATTTCGAGCGGGCGGTCGAGCGCATCCTGGTCGGCAAGCTGCTCAACGCCGGCCAGACCTGCATCGCGCCTGACTACGTGCTCGTGCCGGCTGACCAGCAGGAGCGCTTTGTCGAAGCCGCGCGCCGCTGCGTGGCCCGGCTCTATCCCGACATCGCACGCAACCCCGACTTCACCAGCATCATCAGCCCGCGCCACTTCGCGCGCCTGGCCGAGATGGTCGAGGCCGCCGCCCGCTCCGGCGCACACGTCGTTCCGCTGACCGACGCCACACCTGACGCCGCCGCGCGCCGCCTGCCGCCCGTGCTGCTGACCGATGTGCCCGTCGATACCCAGGCGATGCAGGAGGAGATTTTCGGGCCGATCCTGCCCGTGGTGACGTACCGCAACATCGACGACGCCATCGGCTTCGTGAACGCCCGCCCGCGCCCGCTGGCGCTGTATGTATTCGACAAGAACGGCGATGTGGTGGACCACGTGATGCGCCAGACTGTGGCCGGCGGCGTGACCGTCAACGACACGCTCTTCCATATCGCCCAGGACAACCTGCCGTTCGGCGGCGTCGGCCCCAGCGGCATGGGCGCGTATCACGGACAGGCCGGCTTCGAGACGTTCTCGAAGATCAAGCCGGTGTTTTATCAGGCGGGGTTGAATGGCGCGGGGCTGTTGAAGGCGCCGTATGGAAAGCGGTTCGAGCGGATGGTGAAGATGTTGATGGGGTAAGCGCTTCGCTCTTCCCCATTGTTTGCTCCCCTCTCCCGCCTTGCGGGAGAGGGGAGTAAAAACCAAGCGAGAGGGGAGTAAAAACCGGGCGGGATAGCAAAGACTCAAGCCTCCACCATCTGCCTCCCCAGCATCCGCGACAACACCGCCTCCGGCGAATGCGTGCGATCCCCGATTGCTGCCGGGTCCAGATAGATCGTCTGTTCCATCATCGCCTTGCCGCGCATCGCCGCGTGCAGCAACTGATCGCTGAACACAATCCACGTGGCGCCTGGCGGGAAATGGAATTCCTGCTGCGGCACGGACTTCTGGTAGTCGAGATCGGCCTTGGCCAGATCGTGCAGCTGCAGCATGCGATGGTCGTACTCGCTGCGCGTGCGCTTGGTAATGTGCAACGTCTTCATGAGCCATGCCTGGCCCGGCCACATGCCATGCGTCTTCGGCACGAAATGCTTCGCGAAATCGCCAAACGGCTCACCCACTCGCCACACGCGCGGGGCTTCGCGATCGATGTTATGGAACACGCGCAGCAGGCGCTTGCCGAGCATCGGATTGGACGGGAACGAATCCACGTGCAGCCGCGTATCGTCCTTGCGCCAGCTCACGGGCCGGCCGGCGATCTCGCTCGGGCGCAGCGACGTGCCCGCACGTGTCATGTGTCCCGCGTATTCGGGAAACAGCGCGTGGATCAGTGCTTCGCTGGATTCCGCATAGCGGCGGATCAGGTTGTACAGATCGGTCAGGTCCTGTTCGGTGCCTGCCGCGCCGCGCACCGCCGTCTCGTTGGCGCGCAGGTTGATGTTCTTCGACTTGCCATCCGAGTAGCGCGGATCGAGAAAGCGTTCCTCGCCCGGCGTGAACTTGAAATCGAGATTCGGGAAATACAGCACGGCGCCCTGCTCCAGCTCGCGGCGCAGCGTCGCACGCGTTTCCGGCGACACCTCGGGCGACCACTCGGTATAGGGCTGGGTACGGATCAGGTCCAGGGACATGGCAATTCCGCTTGATCGGTTTCTCTTGGGATGGCCGGATTCTAACTCGCCTGACGCCCCACCAACATGTGATGCGAGACCAACAAAAAACCCCGCGCGATCCGCAAGGACCGGCGGGGTTCTTTCATGGGGCCGGAGCCCGGAGACTTACAGGCCGGCGGCAGCGCGCAGGATGGCGGCCTTGTCGGTCGCTTCCCACGAGAATTCCGGCTCTTCGCGGCCAAAGTGGCCGTAGGCAGCGGTCTTCTCGTAGATCGGGCGCAGCAGGTCCAGCATCTGGACGATGCCCTTCGGACGCAGGTCGAAGTGTTCCTGCACCAGTTCGGCAATCTTCTCGTCGGAGATCTTGCCGGTGCCTTCCGTGTACACGGTCACGTTGATCGGACGCGCCACGCCGATGGCGTAGCTGACCTGCACCTGACACTGGCGCGCAATGCCCGCGGCCACGATGTTCTTGGCCACATAGCGTGCAGCGTAGGCCGCCGAGCGGTCCACCTTCGACGGGTCCTTGCCCGAGAACGCGCCGCCGCCGTGCGGCGAAGCACCACCGTACGTATCGACGATGATCTTGCGGCCGGTCAGACCGCAATCGCCTTGCGGGCCGCCAATCACGAAACGGCCGGTCGGGTTCACCAGGAACTTGGTTTCCTTGAGCATCTCGGCCGGCAGCACCGGCTTGATGATTTCCTCGATCACGGCTTCGCGGATCTGGGCTTGCGTGACGTCCGGGTGATGCTGGGTCGACAGCACCACGGTGTCCACGCTGTGCGGACGGCCGTCCACGTAGCGCACCGTCACTTGCGACTTGGCATCCGGACGCAGCCAGGGCAGGCGGCCGTCACGGCGCAGTTGCGACTGGCGCTCGACCAGGCGGTGCGAGTAATAGATCGGGAACGGCATCAGTTCCGGGGTCTCGTCGCAGGCGTAGCCGAACATCAGGCCCTGGTCGCCAGCACCCTGGTTCAGGTAGTCGTCCGAGGCGCGATCCACGCCCTGGGCGATGTCCGGGGATTGCTTGTCATAGGCCACCAGCACGGCGCAGCCCTTGTAGTCGATGCCGTAGTCGGTGTTGTCGTAGCCGATGCGCTTGATGGTGTCGCGTGCGACCTGGATGTAGTCGACGTTCGCAGTCGTGGTGATTTCACCCGCCAGCACGACCAGACCGGTGTTGCAAAGCGTCTCGGCAGCCACACGCGAATACTTGTCCTGAGCCAGGATGGCGTCCAGGATGGCGTCCGAAATCTGGTCGGCTACTTTATCGGGATGGCCTTCGGAGACAGATTCCGAAGTAAAGAGGAAATCGTTCGACACGATCTAGGTTCTCCAGGTTGGCTATGTGGCTATTGCGCGCCACCCTGAAAACCGTGCGGCGACGCTTTAGCGGTATTTAGGCCACTCTTATCGAGCGGTATCGCCCCGCAAGTTGTCAGTTAACTCGGCGATGGGCGGTATTATACGCCGCGACCGGGGATGCTGCATCGGGTCCAATCGAGCAAGCAGGCGCCCATACCGGACGTTATTCGGCTCGATTCAGGGCTGAAGTTTGGCAGCGCCCTGCCGATCACGCGACGTGATGTACGAGACGATTACACAAGATTCATCCCGGGATCGATTTCCCCTTTCTCCCTCATGACCTTTATCTTCTGGCTCATTTCCCGCTTGCCCCTGCGCGTCCTGCACGCCATTGGCGGCGCGCTGGGACTGCTGGCGGCCCGGCTCCCCGGCCGCTATGGGCGGCGGCTCGTGGAGAACTTCCGCCACGCCTACCCCGACGCCACCGATGCCATGATCGCGGAGGCCGCGCGCCATACTGGCCGCCTCATCGTCGAGATGCCGTATTTCTGGAGCCGCAAGTCGATCACCGTGCGGACCGATTGCTTCGACGATCACCTCTGGCCCGAGATGGACCGGCTCCAGAGTCAGGGCAACGGCCTGATTCTCACCACGCCGCACCTGGGCTGTTTCGAGATCCTGCCGCTCTCGCACGCCCGGCTCCGTCCCATCACCTGCCTGTTCAAGCCGCCGCACCAGCCCTGGCTGCGCGAGTTTGTCGAACGCATGCGCACCCGGCCCAACCTGGCCATGGCGCCCGCCACTCCGCGCGGCGTGCGCATGCTGGTCAAGGCGCTCAAGCGCGGCGAGGCCCTCGGCATTCTTCCCGATCAAGTACCGAGTGGTGGCGAGGGCACCTGGGCGCCGTTCTATGGCAAGCCGGCTTATTCGATGACGCTGGTCCATCGTTTGCAGCAACTGACCGGCGCACCGGTGGTCATGATCTATGCGCAACGGCTGCCGCACGGGCAGGGTTATCGCGGCCATGTGCGCGTGCTCGGCGACAACGGCAGGCTGCCCGACGACCCCGCCGCCGCATCGGCCACGATCAACGCCGCCATCGAAGACTTGATCGAGATCGATCCGACCCAGTACCTGTGGGGCTATAACCGCTACAAGCAACCAGGTGGCGCCGAACCGCCACCGGCAACGATGGCCTCCGCGCCAGTTTCGCCCGACACCACGACCCAAAATCATTGATGAGCCGCATATTTACCTCGCTCGGTATCGGTCTGCTGACCTTGCTGGGCAAGCTTCCGTATTCCTTTGTCGCCCGTTTCGGCGAGGCGCTGGGCAGCCTGCTGTACCGGATTCCCAGTTCGCGCCGCGAGGTCGTACGCGCCAACCTGCGCCTGTGCTTTCCGGAAAAATCTGCTGCGGAAATCGAAGCCATGTCGCACGAAACCTTCCGCAAGGTGTTTCGCAGCCTGGCCGAAGGCGGCATTTTCTGGACGTGCGGAGAGGACAAGATGCGCCGCCTCGTGCAGATCGACGATCAGGCCAACCTTCCCGCGCTCGACGGCACGCCGCACATTCTTGTCACGCCGCATCTATCCGGCCTCGAAGCCGGTGCCATCCGCCTGACGATGCATCTGCGCGACACTGTGGGCCGCTCGGGTGCCTCGCTGTACACGGTGCAGAAGAACGAACTGTTCGACAACTTCCTCAAGGTCGCCCGGGGGCGCTTTGGCGCCAACATGATTTCGCGCAATGACAGCGCGCGTAGCATCCTGCGCGTGCTCAAGCAAGGCGAGGCGCTTCAACTGATCTCCGACATGGATTTCGGCCCGCGCGACTCCGAATTCATCCCGTTTTTCGGCGCGCCGGCGCTGACGCTGACCGTGGTATCACGCCTGGCCCGCGCCTCCGGCGCACAGGTGGTGCCGATCTACACGGAGCAGTTGCCCGACTACAAGGGCTATGTGCTGCACATTCTGCCGGCCTGGGACAACTATCCCGGCGAGAGCGTCACGGAAGATACGCGCCGCATGAACCAATTCTTCGAGGATGCGATCCGCCCGCGTGTGGCGGATTACTACTGGGTGCACAAACGCTTCAAGCACCGGCCGCCCGGCGAACCTGACATCTACTGATTACAATGCCGAGCATGAAACTCCAGTTCACCAAAATGCATGGCGCCGGCAACGATTTCATCGTGCTGGACGGCATCCACCAGAAGCTCGACCTGACCGACGCCCAGTGGCGTGCGCTGGCCAGCCGGCATTTCGGCATCGGCGCGGACCAGATCCTGATCGTCGAGAAATCCGAGCGCGACGATGTCGATTTCCGCTACCGCATCTTCAATAACGATGGCGGCGAGGTGGAGCACTGCGGCAACGGCGCGCGCTGCTTCGTGCGATTTGTCAGCGAGAAGGGCATGACCGACAAGCGCACGGTGCGCGTGGAAGTCATGAACGGCATCATCACGCTGACGCTGCAGGATGACGGCCAGGTGACCGTGGACATGGGCGCGCCCGAACTGACGCCTGCCCGCGTGCCGTTCGTGCCAGCCGGCCTGCCCACGCGCACCGAGGGCAGCGACACGCTCTACGGCCTGGAGGTCAACGGCCGTACGGCATGGATCTCCGCCGTATCGATGGGCAATCCGCATGCGGTGCAGGTCGTCGAGGATGTGGAACAGTTCCCGGTGCTGCAGGATGGCCCCGTGATCGAGCATCACAAGACCTTCCCGAACCGCGTCAATGCCGGCTTCATGCAGATCGTGAACCGCCAGACCATCCGGCTGCGCGTATTCGAACGCGGCGCCGGTGAAACGCTAGCCTGCGGCACCGGCGCCTGCGCGGCGGTGGTGGCGGGCATCCATCGTGGCCTGCTCGACTCTCCGGTCAAGGTCCATACGCATGGCGGCGACCTGACCATCGCCTGGGATGGCGTGGGCCAGCCGGTGCAGATGACCGGTCCGGCCACGACGGTATTCGAAGGGTCTATTGACCTGGCCATGCTGCCTGCCTGACCATGAGGGCTTGCCTCCCGCACGTTCCGGGAGGTCATGAGGAACGCGGGGCCGCCCGGCCCCGTTCTCGGAGAGCCCATGAATCTGGACGATTTCCGCATTACCTCCGGCAAGTCTTTCAAGCTGGAATCCTTCGATCCCAAGTCCAAGCCACTCTCTGGCAGCACCAAGGCCATCGACCAGGCGCGTGTAACCGAAATCTCGGACTGGCTCGACAAGCAGCAGGACATCTTCTACGCCGAGCACTCGCGCAAGCTGCTGGTCATCCTTCAAGGCATGGATACCAGTGGCAAGGATGGCACTGTGCGCGGTGTCTTCCGCAGCTTCGATCCGCTCGGGCTACGCGTGGTCAGCTTCAAGGCGCCGACTGCCGAGGAACTGGCGCGCGACTACCTGTGGCGCGTGCATGCGCAGGTGCCGCGCAAGGGCGAAATCGTCGTCTTCAACCGCAGCCATTACGAGGACGTGCTGATCACGCGCGTGCACGGCTGGATCGACGATGCCGAATGCGCGCGGCGCTATCAGCAGATCCGCGCGTTCGAGCAGATGCTCACGGAGACCGGCACGACCATCGTCAAGTGCTTTCTCCACATATCGAAGGACGAGCAGAAGGATCGGTTGGAGCAGCGTATCGGCGATCCGCAGAAGCACTGGAAATTCGACGCGCAGGACCTGGCCGAACGCAAGTTCTGGAATGAGTACCAGCGCGTCTATGAAGCGGCCATCGCCGCCACGGCCACGCCCGCCAATCCGTGGTACATCGTGCCGGCCAATTCCAAGACGCACCGTAACCTGATGGTGGCAGAGATCCTGCGCGCGGTCTTCGCCCAGCTCAAGCCGGAGTATCCGCCGCCAAAGCCGGAACTGGCCAAGCTCGTGGTGGAGTAAGCCCGACGCTCAGGTATCTCCGTTCCCGCGATGCACGTCATGGGTGACGAAGGGCCGTTCCGGCCCCGGCATCGCGAGCCAGTGCGGATGCTTGAGCGTGTCGCGGATATCGTCGAGGCCGCTCGACCAGTGCTCGTGCATCGTCAGCACACCGAACTGGTAATCCTTGGCGCTGCCCTCGAACGATTTGTCGCGATAGATCAGCTGGATCACGTTGCGGCGCGCGTCGCAGGCATGATCGGCCGCGCGTTTGAACCACGGATCGTCGCGCTTCGAAGGTGGCACCAGCGCCATCACCTCGCTCAACATGCGGCGATAGTTCTGCTGCTCGCGCATGACGTCGGTGATCGCCCGCGTGCGGCTGGAATACTGGATGTCCTTCTGGCGCTCGGCCACGTCCAGCAGGTTGTGCGGCAGCTTGCCGCGCGCGCTCCACAGATCGACCTGAAAGATCAGCGCATCCTTGCGCGGCTGGGCCACCAGCACTTCCTGCAAGGGCGTATTCGACACCAGGCCGCCATCCCAGTAGTACTCGCCATCGATCTCCACGGCCGGAAAGCCCGGCGGCAAGGCGCCCGATGCCATGAAATGCTCGGCCCGCAGCGTCATGCGCGTGTTGTCGAAGTAGGCGAAGTTGCCGGTCTTCACGTTGACCGCGCCCACGGAGACACGCATCTCTTTCGAGCGGTTCACGCGGTCGAAATCGACAAAGCGCTCCAGCGTGGCCTTGAGCGGCGCGGTGTCGTAGTAGCTGGCACTGCCCGGATCGTCGCGGCGCGCCCAGAGGTCCGTCACGGCGCGTGGTGTGAAGAAGCCGCGTTGCCCCTCCACCAATGCCCGCGCTGCGTTGACGCTATCGAACCAGATACGCATCGGCTCGGGCCACATCGGCGCGGCCTCGGTCAGCAGATCGAGCGGCAAACCGGGCAACCACGGCTGGGCGCAGATGTACTCCCAGAACGCGCGCAGTTGCGCCACACGTGTTTCAGGCGGATTGCCGGCGATCACGGCCGCATTCAGTGCGCCGATGGAAATTCCCGCCACCCAGTTCGGATGGATGCCGCCTTCCGACAGTCCCTGGTAGACGCCCGCCTGATACGAGCCGAGCGCCCCGCCACCCTGCAGCACCAGCGCGCGGATGGCATAGGCTTCGTGGGCCGGGCCGGTGTGCGGCGGCGCATCGGGGGCGCAATGCGTGAACGGCAGCGATTCGCTTTTGGCTGCACTGCGTTTCGCCTTGGCCGGCGTGGCGGCATCGGGGGAAGAATCCTGCGGGGGTGCGCCCTGCGCGCCGACCTGCTTCTTGACCGCTGCCACGTCCTGCCGCCGATTCTTCGCCACGCCGATGCTCCCTGGAATCCCTGGAAATGAAAACGGCCCCAAGCGGGGCCGTCGTATTGTGTGCTGTCAGACGCCGTACTTCTCACGGTAGGCAGCCACAGCGGCCCGGGAGTTCCCGAGCGCGGGGTCTTGCGACGCATCCAGATAGGCCAGCAGGTCCTTGAGCGAGGCGATGTTGATCACCGGCACACCGAATTCGCGCTGTACGTCCTGCACGGCGGAATGCGTGCCGATGTTGTCGGCGGTGCCGCTCTTTTCCATGCGGTCCAGTGCGATCAGCACGGCAGCGGGCTCGGCGCCGGCCGCACGGATCATCTGCATCGACTCGCGCACCGAGGTGCCCGCCGAGATCACATCGTCCACGATCACCACCTTGCCGCGCAGCTTGGCGCCCACCAGCGTGCCGCCCTCGCCATGGTCCTTGGCTTCCTTGCGGTTGTAGGCAAACCCGACGTCACGTCCCATACCGGCCAGCGCCACCGCCGTGGCCGAGGCCAGCGTGATGCCCTTGTAGGCCGGTCCGAACAGCACGTCGAACTCCACGCCCGAGTCCAACAGGGTCTTCGCGTAGAATTGCGCCACCTTACCCAGCATGGCGCCCTGGTTGAACAGGCCGGCGTTGAAGAAATACGGCGACTTGCGTCCGGCCTTGGTCACGAACTCGCCGAAGGACAGCACGCCCGCATCCAGTGCAAAGCGGATAAAGGACTGGCTGAGGTCGTCCGGCGTGGTCTGCTGCGTCATTCTTTTCTCTCTGATTTTCAAAATTTCCCGAGATGTTACGGATTATCAGCGCCAACCTCAACGGCATCCGCTCGGCCTCCAAGAAAGGCTTCTTCGAGTGGATGGGCAAGCAGGACGCAGACATGGTCTGCGTCCAGGAACTCAAGGCTCAGGAAGCCGACATGACCGAGGCGTTCCTGGCGCCACATGGCTACCACGGCTTCTTCCACTATGCGGAGAAGAAGGGCTATAGCGGCGTGGGTCTCTACACGCGCCACAAGCCCGAGCGGGTCGTCACGGGATTCGGCTGCGCCGAATTCGATGCCGAAGGCCGCTACGTCGAGGTGCAGTATCCGCACCTGGCCGTGATTTCGGTCTATGTGCCATCCGGCTCCAGCGGCGAGGAGCGCCAGCTCGCGAAATTCCGCTTCATGGAAGCCTTCCTGCCCCACCTGCTGGCGCTGAAGGCCACCGGACGCGAGATCGTGCTGTGCGGCGACGTCAACATCGCGCACAAGGAAATCGACATCAAGAACTGGAAGGGCAACCTGAAGAACTCAGGCTTCCTGCCCGAAGAACGCGCGTGGATCGGTGCTCTGTTCGAGAGCCACGGCTATGTGGACGTCTTCCGCCAGCTCGACCCCCGGCCCGACCAGTACACATGGTGGAGCAACCGCGGACAGGCCTACGCCAAGAACGTCGGGTGGCGTATCGATTACCACCTGACCACCGCGAAGATTGCCGCCACCGCCAAGGGCTGCGCGATCTACAAGGACGAGAAGTTCAGCGACCACGCACCACTGTCGATCGACTACGACTTTCCGTTGTGAAGAAAGTGGCGCCGTGATGACTTTGAGGGGAAGTTCCGGGGTGCGTCCCAATTCGGCGTAAACCCTGCGACCCGCCTCCAACCTCGTTACAATGCGGGATATCTCGCCCCCCAGGGATGTGAGACTTTTCGCATTTGCATTTTTCAGAGTGAGTCCGCCATGGTTTTCAAAGTGTTCGTCGATGGTCAGGAAGGCACCACCGGTCTCCGGCTGCTTGACTATCTCTCGGGTCGCAGCGATGTCGAGCTGCTGCGCATTGCCGATGACAAGCGCAAGGATCCGCAGGAACGCGCACGCTTTCTGAATGCCTCGGACGTGTCGTTCCTCTGCCTGCCGGACGTGGCCTCGCGTGAGGCCGTGTCGCTGGTGACCAATCCCAATACCTGCGTGATCGACGCCAGCACGGCGTTCCGCACGGCCGACAATTGGGCCTATGGCCTGCCCGAACTGACCCGTGGTCAGCGCGAGAAGATCCGCGCCAGCAACCGCATTGCGGTGCCGGGCTGCCACGCCAGCGCGTTTGTGATGGCGGTGCGTCCGCTGGTCGAAGCGGGCCTGATGCCGGCCAACTACCCGGCCACGGCATTTTCGCTGACGGGCTACAGCGGCGGCGGCAAGTCGATGATTGCGGAGTTCGAGGCGGGCGGTAACCCGAAGCTGATGAGCCCGCGTCCGTACGCGCTCGGTCTCTCGCACAAGCATCTCCCCGAGATGCGCGTGCAGGCCGGACTGGCCCAGGCCCCGATCTTCAATCCGATCGTCGGCAACTTCCTCAAGGGCCTGTCGGTCACGGTGCCGGTGTTCCCGTCGCTGCTGTCGCGCAAGGTCGATGCCGAGGCGATTCTCGACATCTACCGCAAGCACTATGAAGGCGAGCAGTTCGTTCGCGTGCATCCGTTCAATGCCGACGAGAATCTCGACCACGGCTTCTTCGACGTGCAGGCCAGCAACGACACGAACCGCGTGGACCTGTTCGTGTTCGGCAACGAGAACAACCTGAACCTGGTGGCCCGCCTGGACAACCTGGGCAAGGGTGCCGCCGGCGCGGCGGTGCAGTGCATGAACGTGCGCCTCGGTGCCGACGAGGCCGCTGGCCTGAAAGCCTGACGAAGCCGTCGACGCTACGGCGTCAGCGCAAAGAAAAACCGGCTCCCAGGAGCCGGTTTTTTCATGGGTGGCCGCAGGCGATGGAGCGCGGCCGAGCCCTACTTTTTCAGCGGACTGCGCTGATCCTCGTCGCCAGCATCCACCGGGGCGCCGCCCAGGTTGGCCATGTTGGGCTGGTGCATCGGCAGCTTGTCCATCGGCATGCTCATGGCCTGCGCGTAGAGCGGAAGCACTTCGTTCATGTGGGCTTCGAGCACGGCGATACGGCTGCGGCCCGACGGGTGGGTCGACGTGAACTCGTCCCCGGCCTGCAGCACCGTTCCCATCTTGCGCCACAGCGTGATGGCCGCGCGCGGGTCGTAGCCGGCGCGGGCGGCGATATCCATCCCGATCAGGTCGGCCTCGGTCTCCTCCCGGCGGGAGAAACGTAGCGACAGCACCTTGGCACGCGTGGCAATGTCCATGTTGCCGAGATTGCCGAAGCCAGTCAGTTGCGACACCACGTTGGCGCCCAGGTTGGAGATCTCGGCCTGGGCTGCGCGCTGCCGGGCATGCTCCTCCAGCGCATGGGCGATCTCGTGGCCCATCACCATGGCCACTTCGTCATCGGTCAGCTTGAGGTCGTCGAGCAGGCCGGTATAGACGGCCATCTTGCCGCCCGGCATGCAGAAGGCGTTGACCTGCTTCGAGCGGATCACGTTGATTTCCCACGGCCAGCGTCCGGCACGCGGATTCCAGAGCACGGTCTGCGGCAGCAGGCGAACGCCGATCTCGCGCAGGCGCTGCACCTGGGGATGATCGTCGCCGAGCAGGGTTTTCTTGGCGATGGCTTCCTGCCGGACCTGCTCGTACTCTCGGGCGGCCTGCTGGTCGATCACCTCCATCGGCACGATCATCCGCACGCGGGAGTCGTTGCGCTCCACGCGCACGCCGTCGTCGGGCGCGGCTACCACTGCCACCCCCTGTGCCATGGCAGGCAGCGCCAACGCGAAAATCGTAGCGGCCAGGGCGGCGCGCAAGCAGGTCTGACGCATGGTGTCGGGGACGATAAAGGTGGCGGCGGCGCGAACGGGTGATGCAATAATACACGCCAGCCTTTGCGCCTCCCCAACATGAATCTCCTCACTTACCTCGAATTTTTCAGGAATCCCCGGTTCGCCGCCATGCTCACGCTCGGCTTCGCCTCGGGGCTGCCGCTGGCGCTGACCTCCGGCACGTTGCAGGCGTGGATGACCGTGGAAGGGCTCGACATCAAGACGATCGGCTTCTTCTCGCTGGTCGGGCAAGCCTATATCTTCAAGTTCCTGTGGGCGCCGCTGATGGATCGCTACACGCCGCCGTTGCTCGGACGGCGGCGCGGCTGGCTGCTGCTGACCCAGCTTGGCCTCATGGCAAGCATCGCTGCCATGGCGTTCTGTCCGCCACAGCAGGCGCTCTGGGCACTGGCCGCACTGGCTACGCTGGTGGCCTTCCTGTCGGCCTCGCAAGACATCGTGTTCGATGCCTACAGCACCGACGTGCTGCGACCGAGCGAACGCGGACTCGGTGCGGCCATCAAGGTGCTCGGCTATCGGCTGGCAATGCTGGTGTCCGGCGGGCTCGCACTGTATCTGGCGGATCGGGTGCTGGGCTGGTCGAACATGTACCTGTGCATGGCCGGGCTGATGGGCATCGGCCTGTTGACATTGGCCTGGGCGCCGGAACCCGATGTGCCAGCGCGCGCGCCGCGCACACTTGAAGAAGCGGTGTTCGGTCCGCTGCGCGATTTCTTCGGCCGTCAGGGCGCGTGGTGGCTGCTGCTGCTGATCGTGCTCTACAAGCTTGGCGACGCCTTTGCCGGCAGCCTGTCCACCACCTTCCTGATCCGCGGGCTGGGCTTCGATCCGGGCGAGGTCGGCATCGTCAACAAGACGCTCGGGCTGGCCGCGACGATCATCGGCGCACTGTTCGGCGGATCGCTGATGGTGCGGCTCGGCCTGTACCGCTCGCTGATGCTGTTCGGCATCCTGCAGGCGGTCTCCAACCTCGGCTACTGGGTGCTGTCGGTCACGCCGCCCCACCTGTGGTCGATGGGCGCGACCATCGCCATCGAGAACCTGTGTGGCGGCATGGGCACCGCCGCGTTCGTGGCGTTGCTGATGACGCTGTGCAACCGGTCATTCTCGGCCACGCAGTACGCGCTGCTGTCCGCGCTGGCATCGATCGGACGCGTCTACGTGGGTCCCACCTCGGGCTACATGGTGGAAGCCTGGGGCTGGGCGCCGTTCTACCTCGGCACCGTCGTGGCCGCCGTGCCCGGCGTGGTCCTGCTCTGGGCGATGCGCCGCACGGTCCACCGCTACGAGGCGCAGGCGCGCGAGCCTGAGCCGGTGGCTGGCGCGCGCACTGCCTGATTATTCTTTGTAGTAGACGATTTGATGGGAGGTGGCGAGCAACTCACCTTCCGGACTCCAGATCTCCGCCGTCTGGTCAAAGAACCCCTGCCGAAACACGCGCGCCTGGGCGCTGCCCAGTACATGGCGATCACCGAGCGCGGCCAGCGTGGCGGCATCGGCGTGGAAATAAGTGGTCAGTGACACCGTGCCGGCGGGCACAAACCCGGCGCGCTTGAGAAAAATGCGCGGGTAGAAGGCGTCACACAGGGCTGCGACGGCGGCATAGTCGGGCGTGCGCGCCGGCTCGTCGCGAATCCAGAATTGCGTCAGGCTGTCCGGATTTTCAGTACCCACCGCTGCGTTGGGCTTGGCGCCACGCACCGCGCGCATGTCATAGCTGCCGATCCACTTGACCGGCGCAAAGCCACCCATGCGCGGCAGTCCCTCAGCCGCCGGCACTTCGGGCATCTTCGCTTCGCCGCAATTCCAGGTCTCGCGTCGCACCGCAAACACCGCGCTGCCGGTGGTCGTGATCTCGCCGTTCTGCAGGAGTTCGAGGTGCCAGTGCTGGGTCGAGCGATTCGTGCGCGACGGACGCGCCACCACTTCGAACGGTCCTTCCGCAATCGGGCCGGCAAAGTTGACGGTCAGTGCGCTGGGGTCGCCCAGCCGCTCGGGATGAGCGAGCGCCGCCTGCAGCATCACGGCCGCCGTGGCACCGCCAAACGGGCCGATCATGTTCCAGTAAGCCTGGCTCGTATGGCCCAGGTAGCGGTGTTCGCCGGCGGGTTCGAGTTGCAGGGCGTGATCGAGCGGATGGAGGGGCGCTTGCGTCATGGCAGAAAATAGTACGGTCGTTCGATGAATCCGTACGGTATGCCCGCCAGAGGGTTGCGTCAAGCTAGTCGCTACGCCACGCCCCTTCCGTTACGCCATCGTCACACCGCCGTGACGCGATACACGGCCAGGCTGCCGCGCCAGTTCACGCCCCAGTTGACGGTCACGCCTTCGTGCATCACCACGCGATCCAGCACGCGCAGGCCGACCTTGGGCGCCAGTTCCTCGAAATCGCCAATGGTCAGCACGCGCACGTTCGGCGTGTTGTACCACTGGTACGGCAGCGACTCCGACACCGGCATGCGGCCCCGGAATACCGACAGCCGATGCGGCCAGTAACCGAAATTCGGGAACGAGACGATGCATTCGCGCCCCACGCGCAGCGTGTCGCGCAGCACCTGGGCCGTGTTGTGGATGGTCTGCAGCGTCTGCGACAGGATCACCGTGTCGAAGCTCTTGTCCTCGAACAGTGCCAGTCCACCCTCCAGGTTCTGCTGGATTACGTGAACACCCTTCTGCGCGCAGGCCAGCACGCCCTCGTCGCGGATCTCGATGCCATAGGCATGCACGTCCAGTTCGTCCTGCAGCACGCGCAGCAGGCTGCCGTCGCCGCAGCCGGCATCGAGCACGCTGGAGTTGGGTTCGATCCAGCGCGCGATGGCGCGGAAGTCAGGGCGCAGCGCGAGGATATTGGGATTGGTGGCGGCGTTCATGCACCGATCTCCTCGGCAATGCGTTCGTAGTAGGCGCGCATCAGGTTGTGATAGCGCGGATCGTCGAGCAGGAAGGCGTCGTGGCCGTGCGGGGCATCGATCTCCGCATACGACACGCGGCGCTTGTTGTCGAGCAGCGCCTTGACGATCTCGCGGCTGCGGTTCGGCGCAAAACGCCAGTCCGTGCTGAAGCTCACCACCAGGAAATTGGAACTGGTCTGCGCCATGGCCCGCGTCAGGTCGCCGTCGAATGTCAGCGCAGGATCGAAGTAATCCAGCGCCCGCGTGATCAGCAGGTAGGTATTCGCGTCGAAGTACTCGGCGAACTTGTCGCCCTGGTATCGCAGGTAACTCTCCACCTGGAACTCGACGTCGAACGAGAACTGGATGTCCTCGGCCTTGAGCGTCCGGCCGAATTTCTCGGCCATGTCCTCGTCGGACAGGTACGTGATGTGGCCGATCATCCGGGCCACGCGCAGGCCGCGCTTCGGCTTCACGTTGTGCGCGTAATAGTTGCCGCCGTGGAAGTCCGGGTCCGACAGGATCGAACTGCGCGCCACCTCGTTGAACGCAATGTTCTGCGCCGACAGCTTGGGCGTGGACGCCACCACGATGCAATGGCGCAGCCGCTCCGGATACATCAGGCTCCAGGCCAGCGCCTGCATGCCGCCCAGGCTGCCACCCATCACCGCCGCGAACTGCGTGATGCCGAAGTGATCGGCCACGCGGGCCTGCGCGTTGACCCAGTCCTCGACCGTCACCACGGGAAACAGCGCGCCGTACGGCTGGCCCGTGGCCGGGTTGATGCTCATCGGCCCGGTCGAGCCGAAACACGACCCGAGGTTGTTCACGCCGATCACGAAGAAGCGGTTGGTATCGAGCGGCTTGCCGGGGCCCACCATGTTGTCCCACCAGCCGATATCACGCGGATTGTCCGCGGCGATGCCGGCCACATGATGCGAGGCATTGAGTGCGTGGCACACCAGCACGGCATTGCTGCGAGCGGCGTTGAGCGTGCCGTAGGTTTCGACCATCAGGTCATAGCCGGCGAGCTGGGTGCCGTTGCGGAGCTTCAGCGGCTCGTCGAAATGCAGTCGCTGGGGCGTGACGACGCCAACCGAATCGGTCGGCACGTCGAGGACACCAGCGGGAGGGGCGACATCGGTCATTGAGCGGGCCCGCGCAAATGGCAGGCATAAAAAAACCCGACCGGCATATGCGTTGGATTCGCAGCCAAGTCGGGCTTTTCGCGGTGTCCCGCGTGCCGGTGCTGGAGCGTGGACGACATCGACATCATCTGTCACACGTCATTCGCGAGGCACCGACCCAACCTCTTTAGCCGCATTTATATTGGCGTCCCGGGGACACTCCCCAGGCTGCCGCGCGCCCGCAAGCCAGTCATCAAATCGGCGCGACCCGCACATTATAGTGCAAAGCGCGGGCCGTGCTCACGACCCTGCGCCCTGCACGGTTTTCACCCCAGCAGCACGCGCAGTTGCGCGTCGATGCTTTCAGCCGGCAGCTTGCGGAAGCCGCTCTTCGCGTAGCGGTGCCAGTGGCCTTGCACAGCGGCCATGATCAGCGCCACGCGCCCGGACACGTCCGCATCGGCCGGAAACGCAGCCTGCGAGACGGCCACCTTCAGGCACTGGCGCAGCGATGCCTCGATGCGGTCCACCATCTGGTTGATGCGCTCCTGCAGGCGCTCGTGCTCGCCCACCAGCGCCTCGCCGGTCAGCACGCGCGTCATGCCGGGATTCTTCTCGGCAAACGTCAGCAGCATGCGCACGATGGCCTGCAACTGGCGCAGGCCGTGCTCTTCCTGCGTGGTGATCTGGTTGATCAGCCCGAACACGGTCTGCTCGATGAAGCCGATCAGCCCTTCGAACATCTGCGCCTTGCTCGCGAAATGGCGATACAGCGCGGCCTCGGAAACCGACAGCTTGGCGGCCAGCGCCGCCGTGGTGATCTTTTCCCCGCGCGGATGCTCGAGCATGCCAGCCAGCGTCTGCAGGATCTGGATGCGGCGTTCGCCGGGACGCGGACGCTTGCGCGCCGGCGCGTCCGGATCGGCGACCGATGTGACAGGAGGCACTGGGGCCTCGGCCTGTCGAGCGATGGTTTGCGTCATGACCCGATTCTCCGCTTTTGTTTTAGGAGTTGATGCATCGATTGTACTTTTATGTCCACATAGCGCGGGCGATTGACCAGTCGCGCACGCGTTGCCGGCACCGCGCCGGCCTCGGTCTGTGGCGCCGTTGCCGCAGCCCGGGCTATCGCCGGGGTGCCCGGGTCCTGGCTTTCCGCCGCCACAAGCGTCACGGCGTGCTCCTGCGCCGCGTGTCCCGCGTGCTGGCGATCTTCGGCGGCCAGGGTCTGGCGCGTGGCGGCGTCGCGCGCCGTGCCATCCGCCGCTGGCCCCATGGGATGCGGACGCGACGGCGAGACCGTCCGCAGGAACCCGGTGACCCATGCCGTGCGAATGCCCATGCCGGCATAGTGCTTGAGGTGCGACAGCGTGTCCTCCACCAGCACCGCGCGATGCGCGGCCACGCCCGCCTGCGCCAGCAGGCGCAGCAGCATGCGCCGGTCCGGCTTCGGACCCAGATGGCCGTGGACCCACATGTCCTCGATGGCCACCACGCGCTCGAAACAGCGGTCGATGCCCGCCAGAGCCATCACCGCATGCGCATAGTCGCGCGGCGCGTTGGTGACCAGGATCTTGCGGCCGGGCAACCGGCGCAACGCCGTCGCCAGGCCACGCCGCACGCGCACCATGTCTGCCAGGTCCGGAAACTCGTGGGCGGCACGCAGGAAATCAGCCGGGTCCACCTGATGGTGGCGGATCATGCCGAGCAGCGTGGCGCCATAGCGTCGCCAGTAGTCCACGCGCAGTCGGCTGGCCTCGGCCAGGTCGCAGCCCAGCACACGCGCCACGTATGCCGTCATCAGCCCGTTGATGGCCGGAAAGATGGCGTGCGAGGCGTCATGCAGCGTATTGTCGAGGTCGAACAGCCAGACCGTGCTACCCGACGTGTCACCGGCGACATCGCGCCGCAGATGCCGGCGCGGACGGTGCGCGGACGTGTCGAGCCACGCGCGCGTGCGCGCCTTGCCCCGTCGCCGGGAGGGCTGGTGGATGAACACGCCTGGATTGTGAGAATGCAAGGGGAGACAGGAAGCGGAGCGGGAAGCCCGCGCGGGCCTCCCGGTGGCGCACTCAGTGCGAGCGGATCATCGTGCCGAACGCCTGTTCGGTCAGGATTTCCAGCAGCAGCGAGTGTTCGATGCGGCCGTCGACGATGTGAACCGAGTGAACGCCGCTCTTGGCGGCATCCAGTGCGGACGAGATCTTGGGCAGCATGCCGCCCGAGATCGTGCCATCGGCAAACAGTTCCTCGATCTCGCGCGCGGACAGGTCGGTCAGCAGATTGCCCTTCTTGTCCATCACACCCGGGATGTTCGTCATCATGACGAGCTTCTCGGCCTTCAGGATCTCGGCCATCTTGCCCGCCACCACATCGGCGTTGATGTTGTAGGCCTGGCCGTCATCGGAGAAGCCGATCGGCGAGATGACAGGGATGAACGCGTCGTCCTGCAGCGCCTTGACCACGGCCGGGTTGATGGCCTCGATATCGCCCACGAAGCCGATATCGATGAACGTGCCCGGGTTCTCGCGGTCCGGCATCTGCAGGCGCTTGGCGCGGATCAGCCCGCCATCCTTGCCCGTCAGGCCCACGGCCTGGCCGCCGTACTGGTTGATCAGCATGACGATGTCCTGCTGGACTTCACCGCCGAGCACCCATTCCACGACTTCCATGGTCTCTTCGTCGGTAACGCGCATGCCCTGGATGAAGGTGCCGACCTTGCCGACCTTCTTCAGCGCCTCGTCGATCTGCGGACCGCCGCCATGGACCACCACCGGGTTCATACCCACGAGCTTGAGCAGGATCACGTCGCGCGCGAACCCGTGCTTGAGCTTTTCCTCGGTCATCGCATTGCCGCCGTACTTGACCACAATGGTCTTGCCGTGGAACTTGCGGATGTAAGGCAGTGCCTCGGCGAGGATCTCGGCCTTGAGGGCGGGGGCGATGGCCGCAACCGTGGTGGCGGCAGGCCCAGGATTGTCAGCGTTCATGGCTTCGGACATTCCGTGTGATGTGGAGCAGGTATCATGATTAACCGTCCGCCTGGTAGGCGATACGGGCGAGGCCGGCGTTGCGGCTACCGGCCGGGCACAAGGGCCACAGCGGGACGATGTGCCCCGCAGGCGCCATCCGGCCACGGCAGGCGCCGATTTTACAAGAAACCGGCGGCAGCATTGCAATCGCTGCTTTGCAACAACGCTTTCAGACCATGACCGATCCGTCGACGATCCTGACTGGACAACTGCGCCCGGTGGAACGCTGCAGTGCATGCGGAGCCCCGTTCGTCTGCGGTTTCGTGGCCGGACTGCCCGAATGCTGGTGCGCCAGCCAGCCGCTGCTGCCCTCCCGCCAGATCGTGGCCAACCAGCATTGCCTGTGTCCGGACTGTCTCAAACGGCGTCGGGAATCCGCACCAGATTGAGACACTTCTGAATCCCGTCCAAAATTTTTGTTGTTTACCGGTGATTTGCACGTTGCGAATGACAA
The DNA here is from genome assembly GCF_039710735.1 of Cupriavidus sp. DL-D2. Taxonomy (NCBI): domain Bacteria; kingdom Pseudomonadati; phylum Pseudomonadota; class Betaproteobacteria; order Burkholderiales; family Burkholderiaceae; genus Cupriavidus; species Cupriavidus sp. DL-D2. The sequence goes on from NZ_JBDKXK010000039.1 coordinate 42,930, forward strand.
AAGCGACGATTTCCGGTTTAACATTCGCGGCATGAATAGCCTACGCGGAATCGATCTGAACCTGCTGGTAGTGCTGGAAGCGCTGCTGGCGGAACGCCATATCTCGCGCGCCGCGCTGCGGCTGCAGCTGAGCCAGCCTGCCGTCAGCCACTCGCTGGCGCGGCTGCGGCAGCTATTGGACGATCCGTTGCTGGTGCGTGGCCAGGGTGGGCTGGTGCTCACGCCGCGCGCCCACGAGCTTGCCGGTCCGCTGGCCGAGGCATTGGCGCAGGTGCGCATTCTGCTGGGCCCCGGCGGCTTCCAGCCGGCCACGGCACGGCGCACGTTCCGGCTGGCGATGTCCGACTACGGCGCGCTGGTTGTGCTGCCGCGCCTGCTGCGCACGGTGCGCAAGGCCGCGCCGAACATCGACCTCGTGGTCACGCAGTCGAGCCGCGAATCGATGACGGGGCAGATTGCCGACGGCGAACTCGATATCGCGCTGGGTGCGTTCTCCTTCGAACCCGAGGGCGTGCGCACCGCCGCGCTGTTCAACGACGACTTCGCCTGCGCCGTCGATGCCGCCACCGTACGCGACACCGGACGCCTGGACCACGTGGCCTACCTCGCGCGCTCCCATGTGCTGGTCACCGGTCCCACGGAACGCGGCGAGGCCATCGACGCCGCTGTCACGCGACTGGGCGGGCGACGCAAGATTGCCTGCGTGGTGCAGCAGTGGAGCGTGGCACCAGGGTTGATCGTCGGCACCAACATGGTCCTGACGGCCGCGCGGCGCACGCTGGAGGCGCTGGCCGACGAGCGGCTGGCGATCTTCGAGGCGCCCTTCACGATTCCCGGCTTCACCTACAGCATGATCTGGCCGGAAAAGGCCGATGCCGATCCGGGGCACACGTGGCTGCGCGAACGCGTGCAGCAGGCGGCCACCGCCGCCACGGAAACAGAGGAAGACACCGCAGCAATCAGCCTGCGGGGATGAAAAAGGGGAGCGTCTGCTCCCCTTTTCGTTTGGTGCCGTTGCCGCTCAGTGCTTGTGGTCCATCTGGCCGCCGGACTGCGCCGGGGCCGCTACGTCGCGCACCTGCGCCTTGACCGTCTGCTCCGTCACCTTGCCGTTCTGCTCGATCTTCAGCGTGATGGGCACCGAATCGCCGGCCTTGAGTTGCTGCTTCAGGCCCATGAGCATGACGTGATAGCCGCCCGGCTTGAGCTGTACGTTCTGCATCTTCGGCAGGTCCAGCGACTCGATCGGACGCATGCGCATCACGTTGTTGTCCATCTTCATCTCGTGCAACTCGGCGCTGCCCAGCGGCGAAGACACGCCGACCAGCTTCGCGCCCTGATGCGCATGAATCGTCATGAAGGCGCCCGACGCCGTCTGCGCCGGTACGGTGCCGCGCACCCAGGCGTCGCTGACATCGACCTGGGCCATGGCCTGGGCGCTGGTCAGCAGGCCGGCCACCCCAAGGGTGACGATCGAGGCGGCGCGCAGGGCGCGGGTTCTGACTTGCATACGGAACATCTCCACGAATTTGACAGGTTGGCTGTGTTGGCCCGATAGATCGAGCAGGTCGAACAGGCCGGAAGCCGGGACATTAGCATGATGTCGCGCGCTGCGTGCGCGACCTGCGCCACGCCCGAATGCGGCACGGTGTCGCACGGCAGGCAACCCCGCCCAGCATTGCTACACTCGCGCCATGCAAGCCTCGATCGACCTGCCCCCGCCGCCTCCGCCAGCCTTCGCCACTCCCCCTGGCATGCCGGGCATGCCAGCGCCCCGTCACAGCCTGGTGAGCATGCGCCGGCTGTGCTGGCTGCGCTGGGCATTGCTGGCCGGGCAGGCGCTGCTGCTGGCCCTGTGCGAATCCGTGGCCGGCATCCACCTGCCCTTCCAGCCGCTGCTGTTCCTGTTCGCGGTCCAGGCCGCGTTCAACCTCTATACGGTGGCGCGCCTGCGCTGGCACACCCGGCGCAACACCATGCCGGGCGATCCGGAACTCATGGTGCAGATGCTGGTGGACCTGACCGCGTTGTCGGCCATCCTGTTCTATACGGGCGGCGCCACCAATCCCTTCGTGTCGTTCTACTTGCCGGGGCTGGCCATCGCTGCGGCCATCCTGCCGTGGCGGCTGGTGGCGCTGCTGGCCGGCTATGCGCTGACCTGCTACTCCCTGCTGCTGCTCGATTACGTGCCGCTGCATCTGCACAATCCCGACAACGCCGTGAACTATCACCTGGCGGGGATGTGGCTCAACTTCGTGGCCAGCGCGGTGATGATCGCGATCTTCGTGGCACGCCTGTCCAACGTGCTGCGGCAGCGTGACGCGCAACTCAACGACGCCCGCGAACTGCTGTTGCGCGAGGCGCGCGTGGAAGCGCTCAACGACCAGGCCGCTGCCGTGGCGCACGAGATCGGTACGCCGCTGGCCACGCTCGCCGTGATCGCCGGCGAACTGCGTGGCGACGCCGCCGACACCGCGCGCGGCAGGACCGCGATTGCCGATTACCTGCCCGACCTGCAAACGATGGAGCAGCAACTCGAACTGTGCCGCTCCATCCTGGCCCGGCTGCGTGCCGATCACCAGACGCTGGCGCCGCAACGCATCGATGCCTGGCTGACGTCGTTCGTGGAGCGCTGGCAGTTGCGCCATCCGCAAGCCAGCCTGCAAGCCGAACTCTCGCCCGACGCCGGCATGCAGGCCGTGGATACCGCGCGCGTGGCGCAGATCCTGACCATCGTGCTGGACAACGCCGCGCGCAGCCAGCAGGGCGAACATGGCGACGACGCACGAGGCGGGCCGCCGCTGGCGCTGGCAATCGCGCAGGAAGGCGATGCCCTGCTGCTGCGCGTGACCGATCACGGCAGCGGCATCGCGCCCGCGCTGCGCAGCCAGCTGGGCGAGCGTCCCGTTGCCAGCACGCTCGGCGGACAGGGTATCGGCCTGTATCTGGCGCAAAGCGCCGCGCGCCAACTGGGTGGACAACTCGCATGGCTCGACAATCCTGCCGGCGGCACCGTGACCGAACTGCGGCTGCCTATCGGCGATGCCACGCGCCGCCAGACCTTCAACCCCAACGCCTTCCAACCTTGATGATCGACGCCCCGGCGCCTGCCGATGCCACCCCCTTTCTTGTCGTCGATGACGACGAGGTCTTCTCCGGCACGCTGGCACGCGCGCTGACGCGCCGCGGCTATGCTGTGCAGGTGGCGCACAACAGCGCCAGTGCGCTGGCGCTAGCCACGAAAACGCCATTCGCCTACGTCACGCTCGACCTGCATCTCGGCCCGCCGCCTGATACGGGTGGCACTGCACCGGCAGAGTCGGGACTGCATCTGGTGGGACCGCTACGGCATGCACTGCCCGACGCGCGCATCCTGGTGCTGACCGGCTATGCGAGCATCGCCACGGCCGTGGCCGCAGTGAAGCAAGGTGCCGATGAATACCTGGCCAAGCCGGCCAATGTGGATTCGATCCTGACCGCGCTGATGGCAGGCGTGTCCGAGGATGCGGCGGAAGCCGCGTTGGAAGAGCCGGTGCCGCTATCGGTGGCACGGCTGGAGTGGGAGCATATTCAACGCGTGCTCACGGAGCACGGCGGCAATATCTCCGCCACGGCGCGCGCGCTGAACATGCATCGGCGCACGCTGCAACGCAAGCTCGGCAAGCGGCCAGTCTCGCGCTGATCGTCTGATGACGATGGGTTACAGGCGAAGCTGGACGTAGTCCCAGCCGAGGTCGTCGTCCGATGCCTCGGCGATACGCACGGCATCGCGGGCATGGCGATCCGCCAGTGTGACCAGCGCGCCGGAGGCCATGGCTTCAGCGGCGATCGCGGCCTGGGTGGCTACCTGCTTTGCCGGCTTCGTGCTGGCATGAGCGGGGGTATCGGGACGGATGCAGAGAAACACCGTCGCCGCCGTGATGGCAGCCACCACGCCGCCCACGGCCATCGCCACGCGACGCTTGCGCACGCGGTTGCTGCTCTTGAAGAAAGGTGTACGCGATTCCATGCGTGACATTGGCTCACTCCCGTTAATCTGTTTTGTGGAAGGTGCGGAAGGGTCTCATTCGCGGTCACGCCCGCGCCAGAGGCTTTACCAATGCTTACGGGTGTAAGGGCTGATGAAACACGGGGGACAACACCCTCTCCCGCCTCCGTCTGTCTCCCTCTCCCGCTTGCGGGAGAGGGATTGGGGGAGAGGGCTGGAGGTTCTGCTTGCCTACGTCGTCGCAATTTGTACTGCTGGCCCTCTCCCCCGCCCCTCTCCCGCACGCGGGAGAGGAGAGACAACCAACAGGATCGAAAGCGACATCGCAAAAACAAAAAAGCCGGACAACGTCCGGCTTTTTTGCATCAAGCGATCAACGCTCCATCACAGCACGTAGCGCGACAGATCTTCATTCCCCGCCAGATCGCCGAGACGTTCCTCGACATAAGCCGCATCAACAGTAATGGTCTCGCCCGACGATTTCGTCGCGTGGAACGACAGGTCTTCGAGCAGGCGCTCCATCACCGTGTACAGCCGGCGTGCGCCGATGTTCTCGACCTTTTCGTTCACCGAGAACGCGATCTCGGCCAGGCGGCGGATGCCGTCTTCGGCGAACTGCAGTTCCACCTCTTCGGTCTTCAGCAACGCCTGGTACTGCTTGGTCAGGCTGGCGTCCGTCTGCGTGAGGATGGCCTCGAAGTCCTGCACCGACAGCGAGTCCAGTTCCACGCGAATCGGGAAACGGCCCTGCAGTTCGGGAATCAGGTCGCTCGGCTTCGACAAATGGAACGCGCCCGATGCGATGAACAGGATGTGGTCCGTCTTGATCATCCCGTACTTCGTGTTGACCGTGGTGCCTTCCACCAGCGGCAGCAGATCGCGCTGCACGCCCTGGCGCGACACCTCGCCGCCACCCACATCGCTGCGGCTGGCAATCTTGTCGATCTCGTCCAGGAACACGATGCCGTTCTGCTCGACGTTGGCAATCGCCTTGTGCTTGAGCTCTTCCTCGTTCAGCAGCTTGGCGGCCTCCTCGTCGATCAGCAGCTTGAACGCTTCCTTGACCTTCATCTTGCGGCGCGCCTTCTTGCCCTGGCCCATGCCCGCGAACATCGTGCGGATCTGCTCGGTCATGTCTTCCATGCCCGGCGGCCCCATGATGTCCATGCCCGGCATGGCAGCGGCCACTTCCAGCTCGATGTCCTTGTCGTCGAGTTCGCCCTGGCGCAGCTTCTTGCGGAATACCTGGCGCGTGTTCGAATCCTTGTCCTCATGCTGCTGGAAGCCGATATCGCGCGGCGGCGGCAGCAGCACGTCGAGCAGGCGATCCTCGGCAGCGTCCTCGGCCTTGGCGCGCACCTTCTTCATTTCCGATTCGCGCGTCTGCTTGACGGCCATCTCGGCCAGGTCGCGCACGATGGTGTCCACGTCGCGGCCCACGTAGCCCACTTCCGTGAACTTGGTGGCCTCGATCTTGATGAACGGCGCATCGGCCAGCTTGGCCAGGCGGCGCGCGATCTCGGTCTTGCCCACACCCGTGGGGCCGATCATGAGGATGTTCTTCGGCGTGATTTCCTGGCGCAGCGGGTCTGCCACCTGCTGGCGGCGCCAGCGGTTGCGCAGCGCCACGGCCACGGCCTTCTTGGCCTTGTTCTGGCCGATGATGTGCTTGTCGAGTTCGGAAACGATTTCCGACGGGGTCATGGTTTGCGACATGGGGTTCCGTTCAGCGTCGGTCAGTCGATGGTTTCGATGACGAAGTTGGTATTCGTGTAGATGCAGAGTTCGCCGGCGATGGTCAGCGCCTTCTCGACCACGTCCTTCGGCGAGAGCTCGGTGTTTTCCACCAGCGCCTTGGCAGCCGATTGCGCATACGCGCCACCCGACCCGATGGCCGCGATGCCGCCTTCCGGGTCCAGCACATCGCCATTGCCGGTGATGACCAGCGTGGTGTCCTTGTCGGCGGTGATCAGCATCGCCTCCAGGCGGCGCAGCGCGCGATCCGAGCGCCAGTCCTTGGCGAGATCCACCGCGGCGCGGGTCAGATTGCCCTGGTACTTTTCGAGCTTCGCCTCGAAGCGGTCCAGCAGCGAGAATGCGTCGGCCGTGCTGCCGGCAAACCCCACCAGCACCTTGCCGTTGTAGATGCGACGGACCTTGCGGGCCGTACCCTTCATCACGATATTGCCGAGCGTGACCTGGCCGTCACCGCCAAGCGCGACCTGGTTGCCGCGCCGGACGCTGACGATGGTGGTGCCGTGATACTGTTCCATGGTGCCTTTGCGTGAGAGGTGTCAGCGGCGTAGGTGGCGCCGCATGGCCCGCTTTCAAGGGAAGATTTTTCCGGCGTCCCCTCGGACGGCAGCTTTCCCACTATAGGCAACGGCTCACGGACAAAAATAAAAAAAGCCACGCATCGCGCGTGGCCTTTTCTTCATATTGCGACAGTCCGATCAGTCGGCGTACACGCCAGCCTTCTTGATCACCGGCGTCCACTTGTTGATTTCCGATGCCAGGAACGTGCGCAGCGAATCCGGCGTGGCGCGTTGCGCCGGCACGGCTTCCGCACCCAGTTCCGCCATCTTGGCGCGGAACGTCGGGTCCGTCACCGACTTCTGCAGCGCGGCCGAGAGCTTGTCGATGACCGGCTTCGGCGTGCCCTTAGGGGCGTACATGGCGTGCCAGATCTTGACTTCCACGCCCGGCATGCCCTGTTCGGCTGCGGTCGGGATGTCCTTGAACGCTTCCACGCGACGCGACTGCATGGCCGCGTAAGGCTTCAGCGCGCCTGCCTTCAGCTGGCCGGCGATGTTCGTGGTCTGGTCGCACATCAGGTTGACCTGACCGCCCAGGATGTCGGTCAGTGCCGGCGCCGTGCCCTTGTACGGCACGGTGGTCAGCTCGGTCTGGATCGCGCTCTGGAACAGCAGGCCGCACAGGTGCGAGGCCGAGCCGATACCGGCGTTGGCCAGCGACAGCTTGGCGGCGTTGGCCTTGATGTACGGGATCAGGTCCTTGAAGTTGGCGGGCGGCATTTGCTTGTTGCCCACCATGATCATCGGCACGTCGGCCACTTCACCGACCATCTCGAAATCCTTCAGCGGATCGAAGCCCAGGTTGCGATAGAGGGCCGGCGCAGTGGACATGCCGATATGGTGGATCAGGATCGTGTAACCGTCGTTCTTCGCCTGCGCCACTTTCTTGGCGCCGATGGTGCCGCCAGCACCGCCGAGGTTTTCGATCACGATCGTGGTGCCCAGGTGCTTGGACATGATCGCCGTGAGTTCACGCGACACCTTGTCTGTGGGGCCACCGGCCGCGAACGGCACCACGGCCTGAACCGGCTTGCTGCCCGGAAATTCCTGAGCCTGGGCTCCCGTGAAGGCACCCACGCCGGCCACAACCAGCGCGGCTGCAAATTTGATTGCAACTCGTTTCATTTGCGTCTCTCCTGTTCCCTCTGTAACCCGTTCCAGCGCCGCCCGCGCCGCCGGAAATCCCGCGTTTCGCGAGCACCGGCCCCGTCGATCCATATCGGAAAACACGGGGTGACCATCGGCACGATGTATGGGTGGTAAGCGGCTGCAAACCCCGCCGACAGGCGGAGCCGGAGGTGGATGTTAGCAACCGCGAACAAGCGCGAGGTATAGGGGCTAACCCGCGAGAAACGGACATATCCGAGGGAACCGAAGACTTCCTCGGACACTCACCCGAACGGGTGCGCAACGCCCTCCGGAAAGACCTTGCTTGTGCAACTGAATTGCAACTCGATGGGCGCTATGGTTAAATCTCCGGCATGACCCGCACCACCTCCGAACCCGCTTCCACGCGCGCCAAGACGCTGCCTGCCGAGGCGGAACCCGATACCGATGTCGATGCCGCGCAAGCTGCCCAGGCGCGGCTGCGGCATCTGGGCGCCCGTGTGACCCAGCCCCGCGTGGCGATCCTGGCTTGCCTGATCGATGCCGACGAGCCGCTGACGCACCAGGCCGTGATCGACCGCCTGCCGCCCGATGGCGACGTGGATCGCGTGACCGTGTATCGCGTACTCGACTGGCTCGTCGATCAGGGCATGGCACAGAAGCGCGCTGGCCGCGACCGCGTCTTCCGTTTCACGCTGGTGGAGCACGAGGCAGCCCGCGCACAGGTGCATCGGCAGCACAGCCACTTTCATTGCACGCGCTGTGACCGCACCTTCTGTCTCGAATCGGCGGGCAAGTCCGTAGCGCCCAGGGTGCCCAGCGGCTTTGCCGTGGAGCACGTGGAACTGACCGTCAACGGCGTATGTGCCGAATGCGGAAGGGTGCGCGATGCCGGCGGGCAGTAACACCGAACACTGAATAACATGCCGGCCAGACGCCGGCCCAACGATCTCCCTCGGAGTCCAACGACATGTCCAAGCTCATTCCGGTCACGATCCTGACCGGCTTCCTCGGTAGCGGCAAGACCACGCTGCTAAAGCGCATCCTGAACGAACAGCACGGCATGAAGATCGCCGTGATCGAGAACGAGTTCGGCGAAGAAAATATCGACAACGAGATCCTCGTGCAGGATGGCCGCGAACAGATCGTGCAGATGAGCAATGGCTGCATCTGCTGCACGATCCGTGGCGACCTCGTGCAGGCCCTGTCGGATCTGGTCACCCAGCGCGACGAAGGCAAGCTCGATTTCGACCGCGTGGTAATCGAGACCACCGGTGTGGCCAATCCGGGTCCTGTGGCGCAGACCTTCTTCATGGACGAGGAAATTGCATCGCGCTACCTGCTGGACGCCGTGATCACGCTGGTGGATGCCAAGCACGGCAACATCCAACTCGACAAGCAGGAAGAAGCGCAACGCCAGGTGGGCTTTGCGGATTCGATCTTCATCACGAAGTCCGATCTGGTCAGCGCCGCAGAGGTGGACGACCTGCGCCACCGTCTGAAGCACATGAATGCCCGTGCGCCGATCCGCACCGCCAACTTCGGCGAGGCACCGATCGACACGATCTTCGACCTGCGCGGCTTCAACCTCAACGAAAAGCTCGAGATCGATCCCGAGTTCCTACGTACCGACGAGCACGACCATGACCATGGGCACGATCATGCGCACGGCGAGGAGTGCGCCGCCGATTGCGGGCACGATCACGCCAATGAGCACGGCCACGGCCATGATCACGGGCATGGCCATGCGCACGACCACCATCATCACCACCACCACACGGACCGCATCGCCTCGTTCGTCTTCCGTAGCGACAAGCCGTTCCACTACGGCAAGCTGGAGGAATTCCTGTCGGGCATCCTGTCGGTGTACGGCGAGAAGCTGCTGCGCTACAAGGGCGTGCTCTATATGGAAGGGGTGGACCGCAAGGTGGTGTTCCAGGGCGTCCACCAACTGATGGGCAGCGACATCGGCGCCAAATGGGAGAACGAGACGCCCGGTACGCGCATGGTATTCATCGGCGTGGACTTGCCGCGCGACGCCATCCTCAAGGGCCTGACCGCCTGCCTCGCCTGATTCCCGTCCAGTCCATCGCTGGTTGACCGGGCAACGGCCGGTCTGCCCGATGCGTCATATGCCCCCGCCGCCACCCTGGCCGGCGGGCGGCCTCCCCCGCTTTCTGCGCCCGACACCCTCCAGATGGGTGGAATATGGGGAAAACTCCTGTCTCTTGTCAGTCTTTCTCCCATATCTCGAAGAAATTTGTTCAAGTACAATAGGCCGGATTTGATACGGGCGGCGCACCTCTGGGCGTTGCCGGTATTCGCAGGGCGGCAGGCGTCGTCAGCACGAGGCAAGGGCCGCCAGCAGGCGCGGTCGCAGGGCTTTAGTGCGGAGACCGCCCTCCGCCTGGGGTTCCTCGCATACGCGCCGTCACTCTTCGACGCGTAGAGAGAGGTGCCCCATGACAGCCGCAACAAAAAGCAAGGAAAGCCGCAGCAAGACAGTTACCGCTGCGACGGAGACGCTCAAGGCGCAGCCTGTAAAGGCGACGCCAGCTCCCCGCGGCAGTACGGCGCACGCCGAAGCGGGCGAGGCCAAGGGAGGCACGCGAAGCAGCAAGACTGCAGCCAGCCAGAGTGAAACAGCCGCACCGCGCAAGCGGACGGCCACTGCACCCGAGCGGACGAAGACACCGCCGGTCGCATCAACAAGAGAATCAGCAGGTACCATGAGCAGCAACAAAATTCTGACTGAAGCTGAAATCCTGAAGATGAGCGACAAGGACTACATGAACGAGGCGCAACTCGCCTTTTTCAAGAATCGCCTTCAGCAGCTTCGCGACGATATCCTCAAGAATGCGGACCAGACGACGGAGCACCTGCGCGAAACGGTCATCGTGCCGGACCCGGCCGACCGTGCCACGATCGAGGAAGAACACGCCCTCGAACTGCGCACGCGCGACCGTGAGCGCAAGCTGCTGAAGAAGGTGGAACAGTCGCTGCAGCGTATCGACTCCGGCGACTACGGCTGGTGCGAGGAAACCGGCGAGCCGATCGGCGTGCCGCGTCTGCTGGCCCGTCCCACCGCCACGCTGTCGCTGGAAGCCCAGCAGCGCCGCGAACTGCGCCAGAAGCTGTTCGGCGACTGATCCGCCGCTCGGCGCATCGAATGCTGGCCATGCGGCCCGGCCTTGCCGGGCCGTTTTTGTTTTTTGCGGCAAACCCCGCTTCCAGCCGCCTTGCCGTCACGCGGGCGCACTACCATTAGCTGTGAGCCCGACCTGTTACAGGGGCCGGCTTTCTGCTACAGTCGCAACCTTGTTGCAATAACAGTTACAGATCCCATCACATGGCCGCTCGCCTGCCCGTCACCGTGTTGTCCGGATTCACCGGCGCCGGCAAGACCACCGTGCTGCATCACCTCGCGTCGCAGCATGGCGCGCGCATGGCCGTGGTGGACAGCCAGGGCGACCTGCTGGCCGAGGTGGAGAAGCTGGCGCAGGCCGGCCAGCACGATCATGTGGTGATCGAGGCCACCGCCACCGACGAGCCGCTCGGCATTGCCGATGCCTTCGCGTTCGAAGACCAGCACGGTGGGCAGGCACCCGGCGTGGTGCATCTCGACACACTGGTAACAGTCGTCGATGCCAGCCGCTTCCTGCAGGACTTCCACGACGCAGACTTTCTCTCCGCACGCGGGCTGGCCGATGCCGATGACGACCGCACCGTTGTGGATGTATTGATCGACCAGATCGAAGTCTGCGACGTCATCGTCGTCAACAAGATCGACCTTGTCGATGCGGGCCAGTTGGGCCGCCTGCATGTGGTGCTGCACGCGCTCAATCCGCGCGCCGATATCGTCGATGCCAGCCATGGCAATGTGGCCGCCGAGCGAGTGCTGGGCACGGGCCGGTTCGATATCGATGCCACGCCGAATGCCGCAGGCTGGCAAGCCGCGTTGCAAGGTGATGCCGTGCCTGCCGCTGCGGGGGTCTCCACCCTGCTCTACCGTCGTCGCCGTCCTTTCCACCCACAGCGCTTCGCCGACCTGATCCATACCGAGTGGATGCGCGAGCATGGCGACGTGCTGCGTTCGCACGGATTGTTCTGGCTGGCCAGCCGCATGGATATTGCCGGCGACTGGAGCCAGGCTGGCGGTGTCTGCCGTCCCGGTGCTGCCGGTGCGTGGTGGGCCGCCATCGACGCGGAGGAATGGCCGTCCGAAGGACTGGCACGCGCGGCCATCGAGGCCGACCTGCTCGAAGACGGCCTGCCCGCCGAGTACGGTGACCGCCGCCAGGAGCTGGTGCTGACCGGCATCGACCTCGATTCCGACGCGCTGCTCGCGCGGCTCGATGCGTGCCTGCTGACGGACGAAGAGATGGCAGCCGGCCCGGAGACCTGGGCCACCTATCCCGATCCGTTCCCGGACTGGGGTGACGCGTTCGACGACGTGCATGACCATGACCACGAAGGTCACGATCATGATCACGACCATGCGCACGATCACGATCATGGCGACGGCCCTTGTGGCTGCGGGCATGCGCACTGACGTTCCGCTTCTCTCGCGCTGGCGGGCACGCGGCGTTGGCTTCTGGCCAGCGCTGTGGCTCGTGGCCTGCCTGTTGCTCGCGCAGCATGCGGGTCTGGTGCACCGCGTGGTGCACGGCGGTTTTCCGGCCTTGCCGCAAGTCAGTCTCGTGACGGCTGCGGATGCAAGCCATGGCGCCCATCACGGCGCCTCGTTCCTGAAACTCGGTCTCCACTCGTGCGTGCTGTTCGACGGTGCGACAATGGCTGACACCCTCTTCGGCAGTTTCACGCTGCCCGATCTCGCCTTCGGCAAGCCGGTCAAGCCGGCAAACCTGGCGTGGCGCTGGCCCGATCTGCCGGCCGCGCGTCCATTCCACTCCCGCGCGCCTCCATCCGCATTCGCATTCGTCTGATCGCCTGGGTCGTGGCGCACTGCCACGCGCCCTCGCGTCTGCCTGACCGGGCATGCCGCGCCTTGAGCCGCGCCGCATGCCCGCCCACTCGAATTCGAATCGCGAGCCATGTACTCGAACTCCAACCGTATTCCGGCGGTGCGCCGCACCCCGCTGGCGGCACTTGCCGCCCTGATCGCCACTGGTCTTTCCTCCGCCGCCATCGCGCAGGACGCCACTCCGCAAACGCTGAAGGAAGTGGTGGTCACCGCCAATCCGCTCGGCAGCGACCTGAACGACATGGTCGCGCCCGTCTCCACGCTCGGCGGCGATGCACTGACCGTGCGCCAGGGCAGCACGCTGGGCGAAACGCTGAACAGCCTGCCCGGTGTGACCTCGTCGTACTTTGGCCCCAACGCCAGCCGCCCGATCATTCGCGGTCTCGACGGCGACCGCATCAAGGTGCTGCAGAACGGCGGCTCCACGCTCGATGCCTCCACGCTGTCCTACGATCACGCGGTGCCCATCGACCCGCTGATCGCCGAGAAGATCGAAGTGGTGCGCGGGCCCGCCGCGCTGATGTACGGCGGCAATGCCGTGGGCGGTGTGGTCAACGTGATCGACAACCGCATCCCGCGCGATCCTATCACTGGGGTGTCTGGCGCAACCGATTTCAGCGGCACGATAGGCGGCGACAAGGGCCGCAACGCCAGCGGCATGATCGAAGCCGGCAACGGCAAGTTTGCCGTGCATGCCGACGCGTTCGTGCGCCAGACCAGCGACCTGCGCATCCCCGGTTACGCACGCAGTGGCACGCAGCGTGCCACGCAGCCGCTGCCCGAAGGCGAGAGCGAGGCGTACGGAAAAATCCCGAACACCAACGCGCACCAGGAAGGCGGATCGCTGGGCGGCTCGTACACATGGGCCGATGGCTTCGTGGGCGCGAACTGGTCCACGTATCGCAACGACTACGGCACACCGGCCGAGGAAGACGCACGCATCAAGATGCGCCAGGACCGTTTTGCACTGGAAGGCGAAGCCCGTAACCTGGGCGGCAGCACCAACGGCATCATCCAGTCGATCAAGGGCAAGTTCAGCTACACCGACTACGAGCACCGCGAGATCGAGGGCGGCGAGACCGGCACCACGTTCAAGAATCACGGCTGGGATGCCCGACTGGAAGCCACGCACGGCAAGATCGGCAACATGACCGGTGTGATCGGCACGCAGTTCGGTCACACCGATTTCTCGGCGCTGGGCGAGGAAGCGTTCGTACCGACCACCGCCACGGACAACGCCGCATTCTTCGTCTTCGAGGAACTGCCGCTGATCTCGTCGGGCGATCTGAAGCTGAACTTCGGCGGTCGCCTCGATCACAGCCGCGTGAAAGCGAGCGCCAACGGGAACGACCGTTTCAGCGATGCCGAGCGCAGCTTCAACGCCGGCAGTGCGTCGGCCGGCCTGCTCTACAAACTCAACCCGGTCTGGACGGTCACGTCGAACCTGTCCTATACCGAGCGCGCGCCCACGTTCTACGAGCTGTACGCGAACGGCCCGCACCTGGCCACTGGCTCGTATGAAACCGGCGATCCAAACGCGAGCAAGGAACGCGCAACTTCGATCGACCTCGGCATGCGTTTCAAGCAGGGCAATCATAGCGGCAGCGTGTCGGGCTACTACAGCCGATTCCAGAACTATCTCGCACTGGTCAACACCGGTGGCTTCCGCGACGAGGAAGGCAATGTCGTAGCCGGTGGCGCTGACGGTGCACTGCCGGCTTACCAATACCTTGGCGTGCCGGCCACGCTGTATGGTTTTGAAGCCGACGGCAAGACGCGCCTGCTGAACAAGATGCTGACCACCAGCGACACGCTCGACTTCGAAGCGCGCGCGGATTACGTCCACGGCGAGAACCGCAGCAACGGCGAACCGCTGCCGCGTCTGTCGCCGCTACGTCTCGGTGGCTCGCTGGTCTATGGCGCTGGCCGCTGGGGCGCACGCATCAACGTGGACTGGAACGCGCGCCAGAGCCGCGTGCCCGCTGGCGACACGCCGAGCGATGCGTACACGATGCTCGGTGTCGCGCTGACGTACAAGATGAAACTGTCGGGTACGGAAACGCTGTTCTATGTGCGCGGGGATAACCTCACGAACACGGAAGCGCGCAGCGCGACGTCGATCTTGCGGGATATCGCGCCGTTGCCGGGGCGGAGTGTGAGAGTGGGGATGCGGACGCAGTTTTGAGGTTGCGCTGATTATTGCGACACCCGCCGCTATGCGCTCCCCTCTCCCGCGCGCGGGAGAGGGGAGGGGGTGAGGGTTAGCGGTTCTGCTTGCCGATGGTGGCTGCTTGCACCGCGGGGGGGGG
>NZ_JBDKXK010000004.1:0-468127 GCF_039710735.1 Cupriavidus sp. DL-D2
ACCTGCTTGACACGGTTGCTCTCCCATTGCATGGGAGAGGGGAGCTTACTAAGCAGGATCGGCGCTATTCCCCAACCCCATCCACCCCGGCGCCAGCTTCTCCCCCACATCCCTTAAATCCACCAGATCCAGCACGCGTCCCACCGTGTGGTCGACCAGTTCCGCAATGGTCTGCGGCTTCTGGTAGAACCCCGGTACGGGCGGGAACACGATGCCGCCCATTTCGGTCACGGCGGTCATGTTGCGCAGGTGGGCCAGGTTCAGCGGGGTTTCGCGCACCATCAGCACGAGCTTGCGACGCTCCTTGAGCGTGACATCGGCAGCGCGTGTAATCAGGTTGTCGGAGAGGCCGTGTGCGATGGCAGCCAGCGTGCGCATCGAGCAGGGTGCGACGATCATCGCGTGCGCGCGGAACGATCCGCTGGCGATGGTCGCGCCAACGTCGCGCACGTTATGCACGACATCGGCGAGTGCCTCGACCTCGGCACGGCCGATGTCGAGTTCGTGCTGGAGGTTCATGATGCCGGCCGGCGAGATCAGCAGGTGGGTTTCCACACCGCTCACATCGCGCAGCACCTCAAGCAGCCGGACACCGTAGATGGCGCCGGTGGCGCCCGTGATGGCGACGATCAGCCGTTGCGGCGCGCCGCCTTGTTCCACAGGCATGACGGACTCAGGCTCAGGCTTTCAGCAGGGTCTGCAGTTCGCCGTTCTGGTACATCTCCATCATGATGTCCGAACCGCCGACGAACTCGCCGTTCACGTAGAGCTGGGGAATGGTCGGCCAGCTGGCGTATTCCTTGATGCCCTGGCGGATGCCGTCGTCTTCCAGCACGTTGACCGTGGTCGGGGCGTCCACGCCGCAAGCCTTCAGGATCTGGATGGCACGGCCCGAGAAGCCGCACATCGGGAACTGGGCGGTGCCCTTCATGAACAGAACCACGGGGCTGCCCTTCACGATCTGGTCGATCTTCTGTTGTACGTCACTCATGATGGATACGTTCCGGTTGCGCGCGATGCCAGGTGGCACCGCGAATGAATTGGGGAATGGCTCCGGATTTTACCGGAATCGCGCCTGGCGTTCAGGAGCCGCTCGGATGCGCCCCCGATGCCGTGCAGATGGGGCCCCGGCGCCGGATCTCAACCGGGCAGCCGGCCGCCGCTGCAGCGTTCGTTGCCGCCGAGGTCGCGTGCCGTGAACACCTCCGCAAAGCCGGCACTGGTCAGCAGGTGGCGCGTGGCATACCCCTGGTCGTAGCCGTGCTCCATCAGCAGCCAGCCGCCCGGCAGCAGCCGGTCTGGCGCGCCGGCCACGATGGCGCCCAGGTCCGACAGGCCGTCCTTGTGGTCGGTCAGCGCGTCGATGGGCTCGAAACGGAGGTCGCCTTCGCTCAGGTGCGGATCGCCCTCGGCAATGTAAGGCGGATTGCTCACGATCAAGTGAAATCGCAGGGAATCGGGCAATGCGCCGTACCAGTCCGAGACCAGGAACCGGATATTGTCGGCCTGCAGCGCGCGGGCATTGTCCTGTGCCACCATCAGCGCACCCGGCGAGATATCGGTGGCCCAGACTTCGGCATCGGCGCGTTCGCGGGCCAGCGTCACGGCCAGGATGCCGGAGCCGGTGCCCATGTCGAGCACGCGCGGTGTGTGGATATCGGCCAGCCGCGCCAGCGCAGCCTCGGCGGCTACCTCGGTGTCCGGACGCGGGATCAGCACATCGGGCGTGACGCGGAACGAGCGGCCGAAGAACTCGCGCTCGCCGAGCAGATACGCCATTGGCTCACCCGCCAGCCGCCGTGCCAGCAACGTGGAAAATGCATCATGCTGTGCTGCATTGAGGTGATCGTTGTCGCGGGTGATCAGTTGCGTGCGCGTGAAGCCGGTGACGTGCGAGAGCAGCATGCGGGCTTCGAGCGAAGGCAGGCCGGCCATGGCGGCAAGGGTCAGCGCTTCGCGCAGCGTGGGATCGGGCGGCAACGTGCCCGCTAGGGTGGAGGACGACATGTTCTACGGCCGGTACGTCTTGGGGAAAAGAACTGGCGCCTGCTGCAAAAAACCCCGTCGGGCATCGGCCTGACGGGGTTCTTTTCGCGACGTCGAGTGAGGCGTCCAGTGTAAGCCGATTCCGGCCTGCGGGCGACGCCTCGAATGCGTAGGGGTATTACTTGTTGACGGCGTCCTTGGCCTTGTCGGCGCCGGTGTTCACGGCGTCGCGCGCGGCTTCCTTGGCCTGGGCCATGGCATTGCCGGCATCGACCTTGGCCTTTTCGGCGGCGGCGGACACATCGGCGGCAGCACCACTTGCAGCGGCCTTGGCGGCGTCCGCGGCGTTGGCGGCGGCGGCAGCAGCGTCGCTGGCAGCGGCCTTGGCCGATTCGGCAGCGTTCTGCATCGCGGTGTCGGCGTTGGCGGCCGGTGCTTCTTCCTTCTTGCTGCAGGCGGTAACGGCGGCGGCGAGCATCAGCATGACGAGCAGTTTCTTCATGATTTCATCCTTGTGTGTCTGTTGAGGAGTGGACTTCCACATCCAGACTTCGTCCCCCGATCTCTTACCTGTCAGAAAGTGATGTATTGGGGTGGTCTGGTCGAAATCGATTATAGACAGCGCGCTTTTTCACGCCAGTGCTGTTTCACGCATTTACCTTGGTTACAAATGTCAATTTTCGTCGCCTAGTGCGGCCAGCTGATCGGCCTGGTGCTCGGCGGAAAGTGCCGATACCAGTTCGTCCAGATCGCCGTCCATGATCATGTCGATCTTGTAGAGCGTCAGGTTGATGCGGTGATCGGTCACGCGGCCCTGCGGAAAGTTGTAGGTGCGAATGCGGTCGCTGCGGTCGCCCGTGCCGATCAGGTTGCGGCGGGTGCTGGCTTCCTTGGCCTGCGCGGCGCGCAACTGCGCGTCCATGATGCGCGCGGCCAGCACCTTCATCGCCTTTTCTTTGTTTCGATGCTGGCTGCGGTCGTCCTGGCACTCGACCACGATGCCGGTGGGCAGGTGAGTCAGCCGCACGGCCGAATCGGTCTTGTTGACGTGCTGGCCACCGGCACCTGAGGCGCGGAAGGTATCCACGCGCAAATCTGAAGGGTTGATCTGCACCTCGGCCACTTCGTCGGCCTCGGGCATCACGGCCACGGTACAGGCCGAGGTGTGGATGCGTCCTTGCGCCTCGGTGGCCGGCACGCGCTGCACGCGATGGCCGCCCGATTCAAACTTCAGTTTGGAAAACGCCGCATCGCCGGCAATGCGCACGATGACTTCCTTGTAGCCGCCGAGGTCGGACTCGGACTCGCTCATGATCTCCACCTGCCACCGCTGCCGTTCCGCATATCGCGTGTACATGCGCAGCAGGTTGGCGGCGAACAGCGCGCTTTCCTCGCCACCGGCACCGGCGCGGATTTCCAGCAGCAGGTTGCGATCGTCGTTGGGGTCCTTTGGCAGCAGCAGCGTTTGCAGGCTCGATGCAAGCGATGTCAGCCGGTCTCGCGCAGCGCCAATTTCATCGGCGGCGAAGTCCTTCATCTCGGGGTCGTCGAGCAGCGCCTCGGCCGTGGCCAGGTCTTCCTGCGCCTGGCGGTACTGGCCGTATTGCTCGGCCACGGGCGACAACTCGGCATGCTCGCGCGACAGCTTGCGGTACTGGTTGATGTCGGCTGTGGCGTTCTCGTGCGCGAGCAGGGCATTGACTTCGTCGAGTCGCTCGGCCAACTGGTCGAGCTTTTGGAGCATGCTGGCTTTCATCGGATACGGGATTCGGCTGGTGTCACGGAGCAATGCAGCGTGCATTGCGGAGGAGAGCGGTGACCCATCGTGCCATGTGCCATGGCCTGGGTCGATGCCGGATGCCGGCGGGTGCCGGCAGGGAGGGTGAGCGCGGCTAGCGCTCGGAATGGCTGCTGTGGCGGAACAGACCCGGCACCAGACGCAGCAGTGCCTCGCGGTCTTCGCCCTGCGTGTGGTTCAGCGCGTGCGTGGGGCCGTGCAGGAACTTGCGCGTCAGCGCGCCCGACAGGGCTTCGAGCACGGCTTCCGGATCGTCGCCGCGTGCCAGCATCCGGCGCGCGCGGTCCAGCTCGGCCTGGCGGATGGATTCGCCGGCGGTCTGCAGGTCGCGGATCACAGGCACCACGCTGCGCGTTTCCAGCCAGTGCATGAAGTTCAGCACGCGCGATTCGATGATGGCCTCGGCCTGTGCCACGGCGGCCTGCCGCAGGGCATTGCCTTCGCGCACCACGGCGCCGAGATCGTCGACGGTGTAGAGGAACACATCGTTCAGGCGCGCGACTTCCGGCTCCACGTCACGCGGCACGGCCAGGTCGACCATCATGATCGGGCGATGCTTGCGGCGCTTGACCGCGCGTTCGACGGCACCCAGGCCGATGATCGGCAGCGAACTGGCGGTGCAGGAGACGACGATGTCGAATTCGTGCAGCCGTTCGCCCAGGTCCTGCAGACGGATGGCCTGCGTGGTCAGGCCCTGTTCGGCCAGTTGCTCGGCCAGCTTCTCGCCGCGTTCGATGGTGCGGTTGGCCACCACGATCTGGCGCGGCTGCTGTGCCGCGAAGTGCGTGGCGCACAGCTCGATCATCTCGCCGGCGCCGATGAACAGCACGCGCTGCGTGGAAACGCTTTCGAAGATTCGTTGCGCAAGGCGCACCGCAGCGGCGGCCATCGACACGGAATGCGCGCCGATCTCGGTCTGGCCACGGACTTCCTTGGCCACCGCGAACGTGCGCTGGAACAACTGGTTCAGGTACGTGCCCAGCGCGCCGGCTTCGCCAGCGGTGCGCACAGCATCCTTCAGTTGTCCGAGAATCTGGGTCTCGCCCAGCACCATGGAGTCGAGCCCGCTGGCCACGCGGAATGCGTGACGCACGGCTTCTGACTGGGGCAGGGCGTACAAATGCGGCGCCAATTCACCGGCCGGCACATTGTGATGCTGGGCAAGCCAGTGCAACGTGTGCTCGAATCCATCCTGCCCGGGCTGCAGCACATCGGTGGCGCAGTAGATTTCGGTACGGTTGCAGGTGGAGAGAATCGCGGCTTCGGTGCCACTGCGGCCCGCCAGGTGGGTGCGCAGGGCGCCCAGTGCGGGTTTGATCTGCTCAAGCGGAAACGCCACACGTTCGCGGAGCGAGACGGGTGCCGTTGTGTGATTGATGCCGATCGCGAGCAGTTGCATTTGTGGGGTTGGAATGCCATCCGGATCGATGCCGGAAGCGGGGGTCATTATACCGCTCGTAAACATCCTTGCAGGCGACTGGGGCGGTTTGTTCCAACAGCGCTATTGTTGGAACATTGCCAGAATATATGACTTTAGAGGCACTGGAGAGGCGAATGTTTGGTCTGTTGGTGGTGGGTGCAGTGGTGGGACTGGCCGGGGCGTTGCTGCATCCCGCCGGACGCGTCGTGCGGGTGCCGGTGGCGCTGCTGCTGGGAATGGCGGGCGCGCTCTCTGCTTTCTATGGCGGGCGGGCCGCCCATCTTTTTACGGACGGCCAGCTTTGGGGATGGGGCGCGGCAATCTTCGGCGCGGCCCTGCTGGTGGCGGTCTGGGGTGTTGCGCGGCCGCGTCGGTAAGAAGAGAAATAACTGTGGCGTCGGGAATTCAGCCGCGCGCGTCGAGGAATCGTCGTAGCACCGCGCTGGAGTAGTGGCTCGCCACGTCGCGCAGGAAGGCCGGAAAGTCCACGTGCGCGGCGTCATCGGCGCGATCCGACACCGTGCGCATCAACGCATAGGGCACGCCGTACTCGTGGCAGATCTGGGCCAGTGCCGCACCTTCCATCTCTACGGCCTGCAGCAAGGGCAGGTCGCGGCGCAGGCCGGCGACGGCCATGGCGGAATTGATGAACTGGTCGCCGCTGCCGATCATTCCCACGTGAAGCTTCGGCGCGTGGATGCCAAAGCGGGCCAGCACGCCGTCAGGCACCTCGCTGGTCAGGTCGTCGCGCAGGAAGCCTTCCACCGCCTGGCGCAACGCAGCGGTCAGCGCGGGATCGGCGGGAAATACCGACTGCCCCAGCAGGGGCACCTCGTGGCGCGGGAATAGCGGGCGGGCGTCCAGGTCATGCTGGATCGTGGCATCGGCCACGACGATATCGCCGACCCCGACCTCCGTTGCGACCCCACCGGCGAGTCCGGTGAACACAATGCCTTCCACACCGAATTCGCGAATCAGCGTCACCGTGGTGGCCGCTGCCGCCACCTTTCCCACCCGTGCCAGAACCAGCACCACAGGCTGCCCGTGCAGGGTGCCGCAGTGGTAATCGCGCATGCCAATCGTCTGCGTCGTGGCGCGGGCGTCTTCGTGGCGCATCGCGGCAATCAGTCCGTCGACTTCGTCGTGGAGGGCGGCAAGGATGCCAAGAGTCATGGTGTGGGAGCGCAACGGCGGGATGGAAAGCGGCGCCCAGCATACCGACCTCGCGACCGGCGCGGAAGCGGTGCGCCACTGTGGCGTGTACGCGACGCCGAGCATTTCAAGTTCGTCCGAATGTATCCGGGGTATGACAAATCGTTACAATGCGCATCGTAATACGAGTCATTCCTATTCCCATTCCTGACAGCCTACCCGAGATCAATCCATGTCTGTACGCGCCCGGCGCCGCCTGAGCGGTTCGCACGCCCTCCGCCTGACCACCTTCGCCCTGAGCATGCAAGCCGCCACCGTGGCGATGGCGCAGGAACAGGCGCCCGCCGCTACCGCCCACCACGAACTGCCGGCGGTGACCGTCAAGGGCAGCAATGAAACGCCGACCGGGCCGGTCACAGGCTTCGTTGCCAAGCGCGCGCTGACCGCCACCAAGACCGACACGCCGATCGTCGAGACGCCACAGTCGATCACGGTCATCACCCGTGACCGGATCGAACTCACCGGCGCGCAGACGGTGGCGCAAGCCGTCGGCTACACGGCGGGCGTGACCACGGCCGGGTTTGCGAACGACAACCGCACGGATTCGATCAAGATCCGTGGCACCGATTCCACCCAGTATCTCGACGGCCTGCTCAACGCCGTGGGCTTCTACAACAACACGCGGCCCGACCCGTACGCGCTGGAGCGCATCGAGGTACTGAAGGGACCGTCGGGCATGCTATACGGGCAAGGTGCGGTGGGCGGCGTGGTGAACCTGGTATCGAAGCGTCCGCAGGCCGAGGCGTACCGCGAGATCGGCGTGAGCTTCGGCAACTACAACCGCAAGCAGATCCAGGCCGACCTGACTGGTCCGATCGACGCGGACGGCAAGTGGCTGTATCGCTTTGTGGCGATGGCGCGCGACAGCGATGCGTCGGTGGACTACGTCAAGGACAACCGCTACTTCATCGCCCCGTCGCTGACGTACCGGCCGAACGCCGATACCTCGTTCACGATCCTGGCGAACTTCCAGCGCGACGATAGCGGATCGATGATCGGCTTCTTCCCGTGGCGCGGCACGCTGATCGAGAATCCGGCAGGTGCGATTCCGCAGAGCTTCTTCGTCAGCGAACCGGATTTCGACCGCTATCGCGCGCAGCAGCACGCCATCGGCTACCAGTTCTCGCACCGTTTCAACGACACGTTCGAAGTGCGCCAGAACCTGCGTTACTCGCACAGCACCGTGGACTACCGCAGCATCTACACCACCGGCTTCACCGGCGCCACGCACGGCTGGGTGCCGGGCAGTAACACGATGCTGCGCCGCGTGGTCTACATGAACCAGCCCACGCTGAACCAGTTCGCCGTGGATACGCAGGGCCAGTCGAAATTCAATACCGGCGCCGTCAAGCACACGCTGCTGACCGGCATCGACTACCAGCACAGCGATGCCACGGGCCGCAGCAACGCCAACGGCACGGCTGCACCGATCAATGTGTTCAACCCGGTCTACGGCAACTACACCGCGCCGACGGTGTTCAACACGTTGCAGCCGGCCAAGCAGATCCAGACCGGTGTCTACCTGCAGGATCAGCTCGAATGGAACAAGTGGCTGCTGATGCTGGGCTTGCGCTACGACTGGTCGCGCGCCTCGCAGGACAACACGCCCTCGGCCTCGCGTGACGACAACGAACTGACCAAGCGTTTCGGCCTGATGTACCGCACGGACTTCGGCCTGAACCCGTACGTGAGCTATGCCGAGTCGTTCCAGGGCCAGGCGGGCTTCAACGTGGACGGCGCGGCGTTCAAGCCGCTGCGCGGCAAGCAGTGGGAAGTGGGCGTCAAGTACCAGCCGCTCGGCAAGAACATGACGCTGACGGCCGCGCTGTTCGACATGCGCGAAGAAAACCGCAAGGTGGCTGGCGTGGTCAATGGCGTGCCGGGCACGGTGCAGGTGGGCGAGGCCCGCACGCGCGGCGCGGAACTGGAAGCGCTGGTGTCGCTGGGTCGCCTCGACCTGATCGCCGCCTATACCTTCCTGAACGCGAAGGTGATCGAGGGCTCGGCAGCCGAGCAAGGGCAGCGTCTGGCAAGCATCCCGACGAACACGGCGTCGCTGTGGGCCAACTACCGCTTCGCGCTGTTCGACATTCCGGGCTTCATCGCCGGTGCCGGTGTGCGCTACAACGGCCCGAGTACCGACGGCACGGGCAACAACCGCGTGGGCGGTTTCACGGTATTCGACGCCGTGGTGGCCTACGACCGGGGGCCGGTGCGCGTCTCGCTGAACATCAACAACCTCACGGGCAAGCAGTACGTATACAGCTGTATCGCACGCGGCGACTGCTTCTTCGGCACGCAGCGCTCGATCATCGGCAACGTGACTTATCGTTTCTGATCTGCCACACATGGCGGCGTCTCCCGGGAGACTTCGGCGCGGTCGCCTGCTACATTGCAGACCATGCCGAATCCCGGGGGATTGCCGCTTTGGACAGCTTCTCGCATCAACGATTCACGCAGCGCAGAATCAGCCAGCAGGCGCTGGCCGACTGGCGCGCGCAGGGCCGGTTAAACGCCGATGATCTGCGCACGGCATGGCAGCCGACGCTGCCTGCCACTGCGGACTGGCAGCACTGGCTTGACCGCGTGCTGCTCTCTCTGGGCACGGCGCTGCTCTGCGCCGGTGTCATTGTCTTCTTCGCCTTCAACTGGGCGGATCTCCACAAGTTTTCCAAATTCGGCCTGCTGGCTGCGGTGCTGACGCTGCTCGCCGGTTTCGCGGCGTGGCGGCCATCGGGCGATCTAGCCGGGCGCGCCGCGCTGGCCGGCGCGCAAATCGTGTCGGGTGTGCTGCTGGCGGTGATCGGACAGACCTACCAGACCGGTGCCGATGCGTGGCAGTTGTTTGCGCTCTGGGCATTGCTGGCCACGCCGTGGGCACTGGCCGCGCGTGCTGCGCCGCACTGGTGGATCGTGCTGGTGCTCGGCAACGTGGCGCTGCTACGGTATTGCAGCGTGAACCTGGGCATCGGTGGCATGTTCGAACTGCTTTTCTCGGCGCGATGGGCGCGCGAGACGATGCTGTTCCTGCTCGGCCTTGCCGTGGTGCAACTGGCGGTCTGGCATGGGCTGGCAGCGCGTGCGCCAGCCTTCGGCTTCCGGGGCATGACAGGGCCGCGGCTGATCGGCGTACTGATTTGTGGCTACGCGGGGTGGGTGGCGACGGCCAGCGTGGTGCTGGACCATTTTGCCGCGCTCACGTTTCTGGTCAGCGCAGCGGCGCTGGCAGCGCTCGGGGCGTGGGTCCGATGGCGGGCCTTCGACATCGTGGTGCTCAGCCTGGTCTGCCTGACTGGCATCGGCATCGTGGTGATGGCGGCCGGGCGCGGACTGGTGAGCATCGACGGTGATTTCGGCGCCTTCCTGCTGCTGGCGCTGCTGACCATCGGCCTGGCCGTGGCAGCGGCCACGTGGCTGCTGCGCGCGTGGCGGGCCGAGTCTGGTGCAGAGTCGGGAGGCGAGGCATGAGCGACGCAACCTTCGAGAAAGCGCTCTGGCAGCGGCTGGCGGCGCGCGGTGCGGTGCAGGGGGATTGTCCTGTCACGCTGCGTACGCCGTGGCCTATCCGATTGCTGATGGGCGGCGCGGGTTGGTTGGGCGCGCTGTTCTTCCAGATGTTCCTGATTGGCACGGTGTTCGCCGCGACGCGCGGCAACGGACCGGCCATGGCGATCACGGGCGCGATCATGATCGGTGCGGCCATCGCGTTGTATCGCGTGCGGGCTGGTGAGAGTGGCCGCATTGCGATGGGACAGTTCGCGCTGGCCCTGAGCCTGGGCGGTCAGGGCATGGCGATTGCCGGTGTCGGAGAGGAATTCGGATTTCGCTCGATCGAGTCGGCATCGTTCTGGCTGGCTGTGGCTGTGCTCGAGGCGCTGCTCTTCGTGGTGGTCCCGGATCGCTTGCATCGATTCCTGGCGGCACTGGCTACGTGGTCGGCCGTGGCAATCGGTGCCTGCATCGCGTTGGGGGATATGGTGGCGCCGCGCTGGACCGCCATTCCGCCGATGATCGGATTGCTCGCCGCGCTGGCGCTGGCCGGCGTGGTCGTGTTTGCAATGCGTGAGGCAAGTCTGGCGGCATCGGGCCGCCATGCCGTGTGGGAACCCGCCGCCGATGCCACGTTGGTGTTTGCGCTGGGTGGCGCGCTGGTCGTGACCGGGATGATGCATCCGGCCGCACTTATCTTCGGCACCGGTCGGACCTGGTACGCGCCGGGCGCGTGGCTGGGCGGCGTGTTGACCGGAGCCGTACTCGTCGTGTTCGCCTGGCTTGAATGCAAGCGCCTTGGCGCCGATGCTCGCACCGCTGCGGTGATGCTGGTCACCGCCGCCGCATTCAGCGCGTTGATGGTCTTCGCCCCAGCCGTGACGGCAGGCGTGCTGGCATTGGCCCTGGCCATGCGACGCGGCTCGCTGACCTGGATGGGTCTCGCCATCACCAGCGTACTGATCGGCTTCGTCTGGTACTACAGCACGCTGCAATGGACGCTGCTGGCCAAATCCGCGACGCTGGCCGGCGCTGGCGTATTGCTGCTTGCCGTTCGCATCGTCGTTGCTCGTATGCCGCGCGCGGAGGCCGTCCAATGAAACGATGGATCCTGATCGCATGGCTGCTCGCCCTCGGCGTAGCGCTGGCCGGCATCGTTGGCAAAGAACGACTGATCGCCAATGGCGAGGTGGTCTACCTGCGCCTGGCCCCGGTCGATCCCCGCTCGCTGGTGCAGGGCGACTACATGGCGCTGAACTTCTCGATTGCCAACGATGTGCGCGTGGCCCACGGCACGGAGCAGACGCCTGCCTCGCGCGAAGAAGTCATCGTGATCCGCCGCGACGCCAGCCGGGAAGGCCATTTCGTCCGCCTCCACAAGGGCGAACCGCTGGCCGATGGCGAACTCCTGCTACGCGTGCAGAACGTGCCATCCCCGCGCTGGGGCGGCACAGGCACGCAAGTCTCCACGGACGCGTGGTTCTTCCAGGAGGGTCAGGCCGACCGCTACGCCAGGGCCCGCTTCGGCGAGTTCCGCGTGGACGCGAGCGGCCAGGCGCTGCTGGTGGGGATGCGAGGAGAGGGGTTGGAGGGGATGTGAGGGGGAACTTCCCGCAGTAATTCGGAAGGTTTGATGCAGAGCAATGTCATCGTGTGCAGTAAAGCACGCTTTACCAAACCTGACATACAGTGCCCGCTCCTTCTGCCACCCGTTCCCCTTCATGCCCCTGCGTGACACTGGCGCCTTCTTCGCCAAGCTGCTTCCCGCCATTCATTCGGACCTTCGTCGCATCGCGGCACGTTCATGTGGCGAGACGACTATCGAAGACCTTCAGGCGGAGGCGTGGCTGGTTGCCGAGGCGTTGAGTCGCGGCCGGGTCCCGCCGCCCGACATGGCGGACAGCGCAATTCATCAGTTGATCCTTGGGCGTCTCTACAACCGGTTCGTAAAGTTTGCGGACCAACGCCTGCGTTTCGCCGTGCGTCTGGACGTGCGACATGAGGATGACGACGGCGGGACGAGAGACAACGCCATCGCGGCTTCACTGAGCGCACCCGACGAATATGATCCCTCGGTTGGCCTCTCGGCACGAGAGGAAAGGTCCGCGAAGGAACTGCAGCTTATCGGACGATTCGCGGAAGCCGTTGCCTATTTTCGTGTTTTCGCCAATATGGGCAACGACCGCAGGGCCATTGCGCATCATCTCGCGGTCGGGGCCAGCACATTGCGCCGGAGGCTGCGGCTTGCCGCACAGGTGATCGAATGGCAGCCGTCGCTGTTCGATGGCGTCACCGCGATCCCCGATGACTTCAAGCCGCCGTTCTGTAACCGGCGGCTCTGCGCAAAAGCTGCGCGGGGTGCGAGGAAAAATCGATATCCTCGCTTGCAGGCGCGACTGTTCCGCTGCGCCTACATTCCCATCCGTCCGTTCTGATTGCCCGTCCTCCAAAAAGAAAAGCCCGGAAAAATCCGGGCTTCTCGATGATACGTGCTGGGTATCGACTCAGACGTTGAACAGGAAGTTCATCACGTCGCCGTCGTGCACCACGTATTCCTTGCCTTCGGCGCGCATCTTGCCGGCTTCCTTGGCGCCCGATTCGCCCTTGTACTGGATGTAATCGTCGTAGGCGATGGTCTGCGCGCGGATAAAGCCGCGTTCGAAGTCGGTGTGGATCACGCCGGCTGCCTTCGGCGCGGTGTCGCCGATGTGGATCGTCCAGGCGCGCACTTCCTTCACGCCAGCCGTGAAGTAGGTCTGCAGGCCCAACAGCTTGAAGCCGGCGCGGATCACGCGGTCCAGGCCCGGCTCTTCCATGCCGAGGTCGGCCAGGAACTCGGCCTTGTCAGCGTCTTCCAGGTCGGCGATTTCGGCTTCGATGGCGGCACAGACGGCCACCACCGGCGAGCCGGTCTGCTTGGCGTACTCGCGCACGGCGTCGAGGTGCGGATTGTTCTCGAAGCCGTCTTCACGCACGTTGGCCACATACATCGTCGGCTTGGCGGTGATCAGGCAGAACGGGCGGATGGCTTCCCACTCTTCGGGCGCCAGGTCCAGCGTGCGCACGGCCTTGGCCTGATCCAGCACGGCCTGGGCCTTCTCCAGCACCGCTACCAGGCGCAACGCTTCCTTGTCACCGGCGCGGGCCGGCTTGATGTAGCGGGCGTGTGCCTTCTCGACGGTGGCCAGGTCGGCCAGTGCCAGTTCAGTGTTGATGACCTCGATATCGGACAGCGGATCGACCTTGCCCGCTACGTGGATCACGTTTTCGTCTTCGAAGCAGCGCACCACGTGCGTGATGGCGTCCGTTTCACGGATATTGGCCAGGAACTGGTTGCCCAGCCCTTCGCCCTTCGAGGCGCCGGCCACCAGGCCCGCGATATCCACGAACTCGACCGTCGCCGGCAGGATGCGCTCGGGTTTGACGATCTCGGCCAGCTTGGCAAGCCGCGCATCCGGCACTTCGACCACACCCACATTGGGCTCGATCGTGCAGAACGGATAGTTTTCGGCGGCGATGCCGGCTTTCGTCAGGGCATTAAACAGCGTGGACTTGCCGACGTTGGGCAGGCCGACGATGCCGCATTTGAGGCTCATGGTGTCAGGCGGAAAATGGCGAATCCCGTATTCTAGCGGATGGGCGTCCATGGCCGAGGGGGATTCTGGCACGGCCGCCCGGGCTGGCGGCGCGGTGATCCGTTGACGCCACGCCGTAATGGCGCCTTCATCACGTCGCTATAATCCAGCCATGTCCGGACCTCCAGCGCCGGCGCCTGGCGCCGCCGCTATCTATATGTCGTCGAATTCTTCCTCCCGCTTCCAGATTGCCGTCGTCGGCGGTGGCATTGTCGGCAAGGCTTGCGCGTTGCTGCTGGCGCAGCAGGGCATGCAGGTGGCGCTGGTGGCGCCCCGGCCCGTCGCCAGCACGGCGCTTACCGGCGAGGACGACTGGGATAGCCGCATTTATGCGTTCTCGGCCAGCTCCCAGGCGCTGCTGGAGCGGCTGCGGGTCTGGGAGGCGCTGGACCCCGCCCGGGTGCAGCCCGTGCGCGACATGCGCATCTTTGGCGATGAAAGCGCCGGGGAGTCCGGCCCATCGCCGCACGGCGATCTCCATTTCTCGGCCTACGCGGCGGCGGTGCCACAACTGGCGTGGATCATCGAGTCCAGCCACGTCGAGCGTCTGCTCGATACCGCGCTGCGCTTCCAGCATCAGGTGACATGGTTCGATGAGACGGCCGAAGAGCTGGCCCGCGATATCGACGGCGTCACGCTGACGCTGACCAGCGGCGCGCGCGTGCGGGCCAACTGCGTGGTCGGTGCCGATGGCGCACGGTCCTGGGTGCGGCAGCAGTGCCACATCGGCACCACCCAGCGCCGGTATCGCCAACTTGGCGTGGTCGCCAACTTCACTTGCGAACTGCCGCATCAGGAAACCGCATGGCAGTGGTTTCTCGGCGCACCGGAAAAACTGATTGCCGACGAGGAGCCCGCCAATGGCGAGATCCTCGCCATCCTGCCGCTGCCGGGCAACCGGGTGTCGATGGTCTGGTCCGCCGACGAGGCGCATGCCCGCGATCTGCTGGCGCTGTCGCCGGAGGCGCTGGCCGCCACGGTGATGCAGGTGGCCAGTGGCGCCGTTGGCGCCCGCTTCGGTGCCTTGCGTTGCATCACGCCGGCGCAGGGTTTCCCGCTGGTGTTGCAACGCGCCGAGCAGTTCGTGATGCCGCATGTGGCGCTGGTGGGCGATGCGGCACATGTGGTGCATCCGCTGGCCGGGCAGGGCATGAACCTCGGTCTGCGCGATGTTGTGGAACTTGGCCGCGTGATGGCCGACAAAGAATCGTTCCGTCCCGAGGGTGACCTGCGCCTGCTGCGCCGCTACGAACGGGCCCGCGCCACGGACCTGCTCTCGCTGACCGCCGCCACGGACGGCCTGCATCGCCTGTTCTCGCTGCCCGGCACACCGGCCCGCGTGGTTCGCAACCTGGGGATGCGCGCCGTCGGCGGTCAGGGACTGCTCAAGCGTTTTCTGATTGGCCGGGCACTGGGCTAGGCGGACAATCCGTACCTGCCGCCGCACCGACGATTCACCGAACACATTCAAGATCCAAGCCGGCGCACTGACCGGCCTTCCGAACCTGGAGTCAATATGTTGCAAATGTTCCGCCGCCGTTCCGCCCGCGTTGCCACCTTCACCGCCCTTGCAGGCGGCGTGGCCGTGGCCGGTTACGCACTGCACGCGCTGGCCGCGGATGAGCCGGGTACGGACAAGATCAAGGCGTCGATCCAGAAGATGCTGGGCGGCCGCGCCGAGGTCAAGAGCGTGACCAAGGCGCCGATGCCGGGCCTGTACGAAGTCAATGTCGGCGGCCAGATCGTCTATGCCGATGCCACCGGCCGCTACATCCTCAACGGCGAACTGATCGATACCAAGACCAATACGAACCTGACCGAAGAGCGCCTGGCCGAGATCAACAAGATCAAGTGGGCGGACCTGCCCTTGTCGCGCGCCATCAAATGGACCAAGGGCGATGGCAGCCGTACCATGGCGGTGTTCTCGGACCCCAACTGTGGCTATTGCAAGAAGATCGAGCAGACCTTCCAGCAAATGGACAATGTCACGATCTACACCTTCCTCTATCCGGTGCTGTCGCCAGACTCGACGGTCAAGGCCAAGCAGGTCTGGTGCTCGACGGACCGCACCAAGGCATGGCGCGACTGGATGCTGAACCACACGGCGCTGACCGGAAACGGTAGCTGCAATACGCCGGTGGATCAGAATCTGGCGCTTGGTCAGAGTCTGAACATCAATGGCACGCCGGCCGTGTTCTTCACGGACGGTACGCGCATTCCGGGGGCGGCCGATGCGGCCACGCTCGAACGCAAGCTCGCAAGCCTGAAAAAATAACGACGCCGGATGCACCCCCGGCTGTCAGGAGCGGCCGGCCTAGTCCGGCCGCTTTGCATTTCCGGCCCCCATCCATCACGAACCCTCACACCCACACAACATCCAGACGGGAGACATCACCATGACGTTCCAGGCTTTGCTGCTGACCCAGGCCGATGGCAAGACGCAGGCGGAAGTGGCACAGATCGACGAGGCCCGGTTGCCCGAGGATGGCAATGTGCTGGTGGCCGTCGTCTACTCGACGATCAACTTCAAGGACGGGCTGGCGATCACTGGCCGCTCGCCGGTGGTGCGCAAGTGGCCGATGGTGGCGGGCATCGACGGCGCGGGCACCGTGCTGGCGTCGGAAGATCCGCGCTGGAAGACCGGCGACCGCGTGGTGCTCAACGGCTACGGCGTGGGCGAGACGCACTGGGGTTGCCTGGCGCAGCGCGCGAAGCTCAAGGGCGACTGGCTGGTGAAGCTGCCCGATGCATTCACCACGAAGCAGGCAATGGCGATTGGCACGGCGGGCTACACGGCGATGCTGTCTGTGCTGGCGCTGGAGCGCGGCGGGGTGAACGGGCCGGTGCGTCCGGGCGATGGCGAGGTGCTGGTGACGGGCGCTTCGGGTGGTGTCGGTTCTGTGGCCATCTCCATCTTGTCGAAGCTTGGCTATCGCGTGATTGCCTCCACGGGCAAAACCAAGGAAGCAGACTTCCTGCGTGCACTGGGCGCTGCCGACGTGATCGACCGCGCCGAACTGGGCGTACCGAACAAGCCGTTGCAGAAGGAGCGCTGGGCGGCCGTGGTGGATTCGGTGGGTTCGCACACATTGGTCAACGCCTGCGCGCAGGTCCGCTACGGCGGCGTGGTCACCGCTTGCGGGCTGGCGCAGGGCATGGATTTCCCGGCATCGGTGGCCCCGTTCATCCTGCGCGGCGTGACGCTGGCGGGGATCGACAGCGTGATGGCGGCGATGCCACTGCGCGAGACGGCATGGAAG
The DNA here is from genome assembly GCF_039710735.1 of Cupriavidus sp. DL-D2. NCBI lineage: Bacteria > Pseudomonadati > Pseudomonadota > Betaproteobacteria > Burkholderiales > Burkholderiaceae > Cupriavidus > Cupriavidus sp. DL-D2. The sequence continues at coordinate 16,801 of NZ_JBDKXK010000004.1, forward strand.
CGGCTGGCGCAGGATCTGGCGCCCGACCGACTGCAGGCCATCACGCGCGAGATCAAGCTGGCCGAGGCCATCGACGCCGGGCGCAAGATCGTGGAAGGCGGCATGCGCGGACGCGTGGTGGTCGACGTCAACGCGTAAGGAAGTTGCCCCGATGTCCCGGCGATGCTGACCGGGACAGTACCTGCGTGGATCGGCGTTCTCGCCGCCCATCGGAACGTGACGCTACAATTCGTGACCATGACGCCGATCCGCTACGCCATCGCCCCGCTTCAACCTGAAGCCCACATGTTTGCCGTCACCGTGACGGTGGATGCCCCCGACTCCGCTGGCCAGGTCTTCACGCTACCCGCGTGGATTCCGGGCAGCTACATGATCCGCGACTTCGCCCGCAACATCGTCCGCATCCGCGCCGATGCAGGCGGCGAGCCCGTATCGCTGACCAAGCTCGACAAGCAGACGTGGCAGGCCGAACCACTGGCTGCCAACGCCGGTCCGCTGACGCTGAGCTACGAAGTCTATGCGTGGGATCTGTCCGTGCGTGCCGCGCACCTGGACACCACCCACGGCTTCTTCAACGGCAGTTCCGTGTTTCTGCGCGTGGTGGGCCAGGACGAGCAGCCATGCACGGTGGATATCCATGCCCCGGCGGGTGAAGCCTATGCGGACTGGCGCGTGGCCACGTCGCTGCCCGAGGCAAAGGGTGCGGGCGGCGCGCGCCGCTACGGCTTTGGCCGTTACCTGGCCGCGGACTACGACGAACTGATCGACCATCCCGTGGAGATGGGCACGTTCGCGCTGGCCAGCTTCCGCGCCTGCGGCGTGCAGCATGACGTGGTGTTCACGGGCCGCGTGCCGCAGCTCGACATCCAGCGCGTCTGCCGCGACCTGAAGCAGATCTGCGAGGCGCAGATCAAGCTGTTCGAGCCACGCACCGCCCGCGCGCCCATGCTCGACAGCAATCGCCGCTACGTGTTCATGACGATGGTCACGACCGATGGCTACGGCGGCCTGGAACATCGCGCCAGCACGGCGCTGATGTGCGCGCGCAACGATCTGCCGGTGCGCGGCAACAGCGAACAGAGCGAAGGCTATCGCACGTTCCTGGGTCTCTGCAGCCACGAGTATTTCCATACGTGGAACGTCAAGCGGATCAAGCCGGCCGCCTACGTGCCATACCAGCTTGCGCAGGAAACGTATTCGCCGCTGCTGTGGCTGTTCGAAGGTTTCACGAGTTATTACGATGACCTGATCCTGGCGCGCACGGGACTGGTTACCGAGAAGCAGTATGTGGACATCCTGGCCAAGACCTGGAACGGCGTGCTGCGTGGTAGTGGCCGCACCAAGCAGAGCGTGGCCGAGAGCGCGTTCGATGCGTGGACCAAATACTATCGCCAGGACGAGAACGCGCCGAACGCCATCGTCAGCTACTACACCAAGGGTTCGCTGGTAGCCCTGGCGCTGGACCTGACGATCCGCGAGAAGACCAAGGGCAGGAAATCACTCGACGATGTCATGCGCGCGCTCTGGCAACGCTACGGCCGCGACTTCTATGCGCCGGGTGCCCGCCAGCGTGGCGTGACCGAGGCGGAAGTGTATGCGCTGTTCGACGAGATCTCGGGCCTGAAACTCGGCAACCTGCTGCGTGCGCTGACCGAGGGCACGGGCGAGATCGGGCTGGTGCCGCTGTTCCGTGCGTTCGGCATCCGGGCGGAGACGCAGAAGCCTTCGGCCTCGGCGGCGCTCGGTATCAAGAGCCGTACCGACGAGGGCTGGGTGCGCGTGACCCAGGTGCTCGACGGTGGGGCAGGGCAGCAGGGCGGACTCTCGGCGGGCGACCTGCTTGCCGCTGTGGATGGCCTGCGCGTGGCACCGGGGCAACTCGACAAGATGTTGGCGCGTTATCGACCGGGGGACGAGGTGGCGCTGCACGTGTTCCGGCGCGACGAACTGCACGTGCTGCCCGTGACGCTGGCGCGTGAGCCGGCCACGCAGTACAAGGTGTCCGTCGAGGCGGACAAGCATGCCGGACGCGCACGCTGGCTCGGCCAGTAACCTGCCAGCCGAGGCGCCGTTGCCCGCGCGGTGACGGCGCCCGTTTCACAATACGGTCCCATGGAATACGCGCACGATCCCCGCACGTTCCTCTACTCGCACTATATCTATCGTGGCCTGCGCTCGGCCACGGGCGTGATCGGCACGACGCTGATCGCCATGCAGTTCATGGACCTGCCCAGCGCCATGGTGGTGTCGATCGGCGCGCTATGCACAAGCCTGATGGACCTGCCGAGCCCGCTGAACCACAAGTTCAACGAGATGCTGGCGAGCGTGCTGCTATGCACGGCGGTGACCGCGCTGGTGGCGCTGGTCTCGCCGTTTCCGCGCGTGCTGCCGTTCGTGCTTGTGCTGGTCACGTTCCTGGCCGGCATGATGACGGTTTATGGCAACAAGACCATGCCGCTGCAGTTCTCGATGCTGTTCGTCATGACACTGACGATCAACGAGGATTTCGTGGTGGAGAAGGCCCTGACCCACTCGCTGCAATTCGGCGCGGGCGCCTTTGGATACCTGCTCTACGCGATGGTGGTCAGTTGGGTCACCGAGCGCCGCACGCGCCAGCAGATCCTGGCCGAATCGCTCTACGAGATGGCGGCCTATCTCGAAATCAAGGCGGCGTTCTACGACGCCGGTACGGATTACGAGGAGCAGTTCAACCGGCTGGTGCGGCAGCAGATCGTGGTGGCGGAGCGGCAGCAGGCGGCGCGGGACATGGTGCTGCGTGGCAACCGGACGCAGCATGACGGCCTGCTGGTGCAGGTGCATATGCGGATGCTCGACGTCTATGAGTACCTGCTGTCGACCAATACCGACTATGCGCTGCTGCGTCAGACGTTCGGCGGCACGCCCGTGCTGGACGGGTTGCGCCGGCTGGTGCTGGGACTCTGCAAGGACCTTGAGGAAATTGCCTACGACGTGACGCGCGGGCGGCCTTCGTACAGCGCCTATGACTACGCCCCCGACCTGCGGGCGGTGGAGTCCGAGATCGAGCAACTGCGGCATCACCACGTGTCGCCGGTGGCGATGGGCGCGCTGCGCGACACGCTGGAGATGATGCGTGGCGCCATCGCGCTGGTAGGCCAGCTGCATGAGGCGTCGCGTACGCCCGTGGAGCCGCTGAAGGTGCTGCCCGGCTCGGACATGACGCCCTTCCTGACGCGTCAGAAATACGAGTTCGGCGCCCTGCGCGACAGCCTGCACTGGCGCGCTCCGGCGTTCCGGTTCGCGCTGCGCATCACCATGGCGGTGGCGGTGGGGCTCTGGATTGGCGACCAACTGCCCTATGCCTCGCACAGCTACTGGATCCTGCTGACGATCGTCGTGATCCTGAAGCCGAACTTCAGCATGACGAAGCAGCGGTACAACGACCGCCTGATCGGCACGCTGATCGGCTGCATCATCAGCGTGGGCATCCTGCGCTGGATTCACGAACCGCTGGTGCTGCTCGCCATCCTGTATCTGGCGCTGGTGGCCAGCGCCACGTTCGTGACGATCAAGTACCGGTACACCGCCATTGCCGCGTGCGTGCAGGTGCTGATCCAGATAAACCTGCTGCTGCCGGGCAGCCAGACGGTGGTGGGCGAGCGGCTGGTGGATACGGTCATTGGCGGCGTGATTGCCTCGCTCTTCAGCTTCGTGCTGCCGAGCTGGGAGTATCGGGCGATTCCCAAGCTGGTGGAGAACGTGCTGCAGGCCAACCGCCGCTACATTGCCGCCACGCGCGACCTGCTGACCCGCAAGGTCTCGGACGATTTTGCGTACCGCGTGCAGCGCAAGCAGTTCATGGACAACCTGTCGGCGCTGATCGGCTCGCTGCAACGCATGCTGGACGAACCGCGCACCCGGCAGCGGGCCGTGGACAACCTGAGCCGCTTCATCGTGCAGAACTACCTGGTGGCCGCGCACGTGGCCGCCGCGCGTATCCAGGTGCGGCAGTACTACGGCGAGCTCGACATACCAGCCGCCGAAACGGCCATCGTGCAGGCCACCGATGCCGCGCTGCGCTCGCTGACGCTGGCGAGCGAGCGGCTGGCGGGCGAGGTGCGGCACGACACGCAGGGCGTTGGTTTTGTCCGCAGTCCGGCGGAAGCCGCGGTGGCGGGCGTGGAACTGGTGCATGAGCCGGCGCCGTCGACGGCCAGCGATGCCGCTGACGACGATGCCAGCGAGCGACGTGCGCGCATCGCGGACTCGGCAGACCGCCGGCGTGCCGAAGTGCTGGCGCAGGCCGTGGCGTCGGGCGAGATCGGCGCCGATGAGCCGCTGCAGAAATCGCACGACCAAGGCGAGGCATCGACGGCCAGTTCCTCCGGTCGCACGGCCAATGCGCTGCTGGAGCGCCGCCTGCGCGCGCTGCGCGAGGACACGGCAAAGATCGCGCTGCGTACCGGGGCCATTGGCCATGCGATCCGCACGCCGCTCAGGAAATAAGGAAGGTCCGGCAGGTCTGGTGCGCTAACCGGCCACGGTGCCTTCCGGCTCCCGCCAAATCCGCATATCCTCTTCCCCCAGTCACCATAGGAATGAGGTTCCGCCATACGGAACCCAGCAGAGAGGAAACAGCAGTGAACGAGATCAAGCCCGCCGCGCCCGGCACGCCGGAAAAGCCCTATTTCGGTATCGATATCCCGCTGATGCGCCTGCTTGGGCTGCAGCCGGAATACATGGAAGAGGGGTTGTGCCGCACGCGGCTGCCGGCCAACGGCAATGTGGTGAACAGCCGGGGCGATGTGCATGGCGGCACGCTGATGGCGGTGCTGGACTTCACCCTGAGTGGGGCGGCCCGCTCGCACGCGCCGCTCGACGTGGGCGTGATCACCATCGATATGTCGACGCACTTCCTGGCCGCCGCACGCGGTGAACTGACGTTCGAGTCGCGCTGCATCCGCCGGGGCAACAAGATCGCTTTCTGCGAAGGCGAAGCTCGCGACGCATCGGGCACCGTATGCTGCGTGGCCCGCGCGTCGTTCAAGCTGGTGCAGTTGGCTGGCGGTAACTAAGTCGCAAACTAAGCCGAGGGCGCTTCAGTTGGTCGATACACGGCCAGGAATCTGGCGCGCTCGGTGATGCCGTAATCGCCGGGCGCGTACTGCATCAGCCAGTCGCCCGGCTTGCCGGTCAGCACGTCGCCACCCGCCGATCGTTCGATCGCGAACGCCTGCAGCATCTCCTTCACCAGCACCGGCACAGGCCGGTTGCGGTAGGCGCCCGTTGAACCCTCCGGGACATAGCGCGCATCGAAGCGCTCGCGCGACACCACCCAGCGGTCGCCCGTGGCGCCGGTCACGATGGCATCGCCGGCCTGGTAGCGGTTCGGCCCTTCGCGGCTGACCAGTTCGCCGGGTACCTCCGCAAAAATCACCTGCACCGTTTCATCTTTCACGAACCAGCGCGCGGCGGGGTCGTTGCGCAGATCGATGTCTTTCAGCGTTTCCATTGCCATCGCCATCAACCCCATCAACCCAGTACGCGCGGCGCGAAGCCGTGATTGAGCGGCCCGTTGCCGCTACCCAGGCGCAGGCGTGAGCCGGCCGCGATGGCTTGCGCAACGAAGTCGAGCGCCGTGCTCACCGCATCGGGCAGTGCCTCGTCGCGCGCCAGTTGCGCGGCGATGGCCGCGGCCAACGTGCAACCGGTGCCGTGCAGGTTCGGGGTATCGATGCGCGGATGCGTGTACACGCGCACCGTGCCATCGGCCAGCATCAACAGGTCGTCGAGGCCGGCGGCGTTGGGGCCGTCGTCTTCCAGGTGGCCACCCTTGAGCAGCACCGCCTGACAACCCATTGCCAGCAGATCGGCGGCAGCGGTTTCCATCTCGGCGCGTCGCGCGATGCGCCGGCCCAGCAGGTAGGATGCTTCGGGCAGGTTCGGCGTGACCAGGATCGCGCGCGGAAACAGCAGCTTCACCATGGCCTGGCTCGTGGCGACATCGGACAGCGTTGCGCCCGACGTCGAGATCATGACCGGATCGACCACCAGGCGGCGAATGCCGTGGCGATCCACGGCGGCGGCCACGGCCTCGACGATGGCGGCGGTGCCGAGCATGCCGGTCTTGGCGGCGTCCACGCCGATATCGCTGGCCACGGCATCGATCTGCGCGCCGACCATGTCGGCGGGAATCGCGTGGACCCCGGTGACGCCGAGCGTGTTCTGCGCCGTGATGGCCGTGATCGCGCTCATGCCGAAGCAGCCAAACGCGGCAAAAGTCTTGAGGTCAGCCTGGATGCCGGCGCCGCCGCCGGAGTCGGAACCGGCAATGGTCAGGGTGCGGGGTGGCGTGGAATGCATGTGCGAGGCAGGGTCGGTCGGATGGAATTGGCAGGAAAAATTGTGGCAATTCGCGCCGCAGGGCGCGGACAGGCACGCTACAATACCGCCACTCCGAGGAGCGTTGCAACGGATGGCCTCGCCATCCGCCAGGCTCGGAATGTCTCAACGGCGCTCGCTGTCCCGTGGTCTGCACGGGGCGCGAGTCGACCTGCCTGCCCGCCACGCACGTGATCTACCACGTGCCTTCGTGCGCGGCGCGGCCATTACTACTCCCGTCCCCCGCCTCACCACCACAACGACCGGAGTGATTCATGAACGCTGTAACCGAACTCAAGCAAGACTACCTCGTGGCCGACATCGGCCTGGCCGGCTGGGGCCGCAAGGAAATCGCCATTGCCGAAACCGAAATGCCGGGTCTGATGGCCATTCGTGACGAATTCGCCGCCGCGCAGCCGCTCAAGGGCGCCCGCGTTGCCGGTTCGCTGCACATGACGATCCAGACCGCCGTGCTGATCGAGACGCTGAAGGCACTGGGCGCCGACGTGCGCTGGGCATCGTGCAACATCTACTCGACGCAGGACCACGCTGCCGCGGCCATCGCCGAATCGGGCACGCCGGTGTTCGCGTTCAAGGGTGAAACGCTGAAAGAATACTGGGACTTCACGCACCGCATCTTCGACTGGGCCGATGGCGGCACGCCGAACATGATCCTGGACGATGGCGGCGATGCCACGCTGCTGCTGCACCTGGGCGCCCGCGCCGAGAAGGATGCATCGGTCATCGGCAACCCGACCAGCGAAGAAGAAACCTTCCTGTTTGCCGCGATCAAGGAAAAGCTGGCCAAGGATTCCACCTGGTACAGCCGCAACCTGGACGCCATCCGTGGCGTGACCGAAGAAACCACCACGGGCGTGCACCGCCTGTACCAGATGGCACAGCGCGGCGAACTGCGCTTCCCGGCCATCAACGTGAACGACTCGGTGACCAAGAGCAAGTTCGACAACCTGTATGGCTGCCGCGAATCGCTGGTGGACGGCATCAAGCGCGCCACCGACGTGATGATCGCAGGCAAGGTCGCCGTCGTGGCCGGCTACGGTGACGTGGGCAAGGGCAGCGCCCAGGCACTGCGCGCACTGTCGGCACAGGTCTGGGTCACGGAAATCGACCCGATCTGCGCACTGCAGGCTGCCATGGAAGGCTACCGCGTGGTGACGATGGACTACGCCGCCGAACACGGCGACATCTTCGTGACCTGCACGGGCAACTACCACGTGATCACGCACGAGCACATGGCCAAGATGAAGGACCAGGCCATCGTCTGCAACATCGGCCACTTCGACAACGAGATCGACATCGCCTCGATCGAGAAGTACGAATGGGACGAGATCAAGCCGCAGGTTGACCACGTGATCTTCCCGGACGGCAAGAAGCTGATCATCCTGGCCAAGGGCCGTCTGGTGAACCTGGGCTGCGGCACGGGCCACCCGTCGTACGTGATGAGCAGCTCGTTCGCCAACCAGACGATCGCCCAGATCGAACTGTGGGCCGAGCGCGACAGCGGCAAGTACCCGGTTGGCGTGTACGTGCTGCCGAAGCACCTGGACGAGAAGGTGGCACGCCTGCAGTTGAAGAAGCTGAACGCGCAACTGTCCGAACTGACCGAGCAGCAGGCCGCCTACATCGGCGTGTCGAAGCAGGGTCCGTACAAGGCCGATCACTACCGTTATTGATCGACGTCTGACTTCCCCGGGGTTTGCTCCCCTCTCCCGCCACGCGGGAGAGGGGCCGGGGGAGAGGGCCAGCGCCCAGTGCGCGATACCGCTTCGAATCGGTCCCGCACAAATACCCCAACCAAGAAAAAGAAGGAGTCGCAATGAGACTGTTGGCTGTCTGGATCATCAACGCCGCTTCGCTGTTTCTGGTGAGCTATCTGCTCAGCGGCATCGAGCTCGGGGGCTTCGGCTCCGCGATGGTTGCCGCGCTGGTGCTGGGTCTGGTCAATACGCTGATCCGTCCGATCCTGGTCATCCTGACACTTCCGGTCACGCTGCTGACGCTGGGACTCTTCATCTTCGTCATCAACGCGCTGCTATTCCTGTTTGTCGGCAACCTGTTGCAGGGGTTTGTCGTCAACGGCTTTGGCTCGGCGCTGCTCGGCTCCATTCTCTATAGCGTGATTTCGACGATCCTCGCGAGCGTGCTGCTCGGCGAGCGCGATTGAACGCGAGCGATTTCCTACGGGCGCCGCGCCCCCGCGGCGTGCCTACCATGACCGACCGCTACTTCAGCTTCGAATTCTTCCCGCCCAAGACGGCGGAGGGCGCGGAAAAGCTCCGCAACACGCGCGCGCAACTGGCACCGCTGCAGCCCAAATACATCTCCGTGACGTTCGGCGCCGGCGGCACCACGCAACAGGGCACGCTGGACGCCGTGCTGGAGATCCAGCGCGAAGGCATCGAGGCCGCGCCACACCTGTCGTGCGTGGGCTCCACGCGAGAGAACATCCGCGCCATCCTGCAAGCCTATCGCGATGGCGGCATCCGCCACATCGTGGCCCTGCGCGGCGACATGCCGTCGGGCATGGGCGAGATCGGCGAGTTCCGCTACGCCAACGAGTTGGTGGAGTTCATCCGCGCGGAGACCGGCGACTGGTTCCATATCGAAGTTGCGGCTTATCCCGAATACCATCCGCAGGCCCGTTCGCCGCGTCACGATCTCGATAACTTCGTGCGCAAGGTGAAGGCCGGCGCCGACTCGGCCATCACCCAGTATTTCTTCAACGCCGACGCGTACTTCCGCTTCGTCGACGAAGCCCGCGCCAACGGCGTGGACGTGCCCATCGTGCCCGGCATCATGCCGATCACGAACTACTCGCAACTGATGCGCTTCTCGGAAATGTGCGGCGCCGAAGTGCCGCGCTGGGTGGCAAAGAAGCTGGAATCCTTCGGCGACGATAAGGAAGCCATCCGCGCCTTCGGCCTGGACGTGGTGACCGCGCTGTGCGAACGGTTGCTCGCGGCAGGCGTGCCGGGGCTGCACTTCTACACGCTGAATACGGCGGCAGCGACGAAGGCGATCTGGCAGCGGTTGAAGCTGTAAAGGCTTGTCTCACGCTGTATGTTTTCTCCCCTCTCCCGCTTCGCGGGAGAGGGGTTGGGGGAGAGGGCTTAGCGGTTCAACCTGCGGCCATCGCATCTTGTGAGGCTTACCCTCTCCCTCGCCCCTCTCCCGCCGTGCGGGAGAGGGGAGAAAACCAACTTCAAAACCCCCCCACCTCCGTCACCATCCACTCCATCGGCAAATCGTGCGGTTCCGCAGCCAGCGCGACCCTGCACGCTTCATAGCCAATCCCAATCGCCACCGGTGTGGCGCCAGCACCGGCCATTGCCGCCAGCGTGCGATCGTAGAACCCACCGCCGTAACCTAGCCGGAACTTATCGGCGCTGAAACCGACACAGGGTATGAGCAGCGCGTCGGGCGTCACGGCCTCGGTGCCATCGGGCACGGGTATGCCGTAGTGGCCGGCGCGCATTGTCGTGTCTGGCGTCCAGAGATGGAAGTCGAGCGGCGCACCGGGGCGGCTGACCACGGGCAGGGCGGCGGTGCGGCCCGGCATGGCGGCCAGCCAGTGCGCGATAGCGCCGCGTGCGTCGAATTCCTGCTGGATCGGCCAGTAGAAGCCGACCTTTCGTACGCCAAGCCGTTCCAGCAACGTGCCGAGCGCCGCTTCGATGCGGGCATCGGCCTCGGTGCGGCCAGGCAGGTTGGCGCGCAATTCGAGCAGCCGGCGGCGCATGGTGCGCCGGTCTTCCGCGGCGTTGAATTGGCGGTCGTCCGGGCCTCTGTCCGGTACTTGGGTGGGTGACATGGCGTGCAATAATGGCCGGCAATCAGACCGATTCCGTCAAACGAACATTTGCGTGCGTGCCGTCGAAAAAGGGCATGCACGACCACATAAGGGATAGCAAAGAATGCCGAAGGGAGTATATCTGCGCCGCGCAGGCCGCATCGCATGGCTGGCCTTCGCGGGCGCACTGCTGGCCACGCCGGCCTTTGCCCAGAAGAAACCCGCGCCGCAAGCGCGACCCGCACCTCAGCAACCCGCCGCGCAAACCATCCCGTCCAATCCGGACGATGCGTTCGTTGCCCTGCGCGAAGCCGCACGCAAGAACGACGTGGATCGCGCCGCGGCCATCTCGGCCACGCTGGTCGATTATCCGATTCCCTCGTACGTCGAGTATTTCCGCATCAAGCCGCAGATGTTCGACAGCGGCGGCCAGGCGCGCATCGACACGCCGGACGCCGAAATTGCCGCCTTCCTGCAGCGTTATCAGGGCGAAGCCATTGCCGACCGCATGCGCAATGACTGGCTGCTGGTGCTGGGCAAGAAGCGCGACTGGGCCAATTTCGATATCCAGTATCCGCAGTTCGTGCTGAAGGACGACACGCAGGTGGAGTGCTACGCGCTGCTGTCGAAGGCGCTCAAGGGCCAGAACGTGTCGGCCGATTCGCGTGCGCTGCTCGTGGACCCGCGTTACTTTGGCGAAGCGTGCGTGGACCTGATCGGCTACATGGCGCAGGCGCAGCAGATCCAGCGCAGCGATGTGGCGTTCTATGCGCGTCAGGCGCTGGAACAGAACTATACGACGCTGGCCGCGAAGATCGCCGGCACGCTGCCCGATGTGCGCGTGGACAGCGATGCGCTGGCCACCGTGGTCAAGATGGCACGTAGCGATCCCGCGCAGGCCGCAGCGTACCTGAGCACCATCGTTGGCAACCTGTCGCGCGATGAACAAGGTGCGGCGTGGGGCGTGATCGGTCAGTACGCCGCCAAGAAACTGATGCCCGAGGCCGCCGGTTACTATCGCCGCCAGCTCGACATGGGCGGCAACCAGTGGCTGTCCGATGAAACGCAGGAGTGGCGTGTACGCGCCGCGCTGCGCCAGGGCGACTGGAAGCAGGTGCGGCAGTCCATCGAACTGATGCGTCCGGAACTGCGCGGCAAGGACCCGGCATGGACGTATTGGTATGGCCGCGCGCTGAAGGCCGATGGCCGCACCAGCGATGCCGAGCAGCAGTTCCAGTCGATTGCCAGCCAGTTCAACTTCTATGGCCAACTGGCCAGCGAGGAACTGGGGCGCCGCATCACGGTGCCGCAGCGCACGGCGGTGACCGATGGCGAGGCCATGGCGATGCGTTCGCGTCCGGGCTTCGTCCGCGCGCAGAAGTTCTACAGCCTGAACCTGCGTTTCGAAGGTAACCGCGAGTGGAACTGGGAACTGCGCGGCATGAACGATCGCGAACTGCTGGCTGCCGCCGAGTATGCGCGCAAGATCTCGCTGCTGGATCGCACGGTCAATACGTCGGATCGTACGAAGACCGAACACGATTTCGCACAGCGCTTCCCGATGCCCTACCAGGACATCATGCAGCGGAACACCGAAGCCGTGGGCCTGGACATGGCCTGGGCGTATGGGCTGATCCGACAGGAATCGCGTTTCATCATGGACGCACGCTCGTCGGCGGGCGCGCACGGCCTCATGCAGGTCATGCCAGCCACCGCGCGTTTCGTGGCCAAGAAGATCGGCATGACCGACTTCTCGCCGTCGATGATGAGCGATCCGAACATCAACATCATGCTCGGTACAAATTACATGAGCATGGTGCTGACCGACCTCGACAGTTCATGGACGCTGGCTTCCGCTGGCTATAACGCAGGCCCGGGACGCCCCAAGAACTGGCGTTCGAGCCTGTCGCGGCCGGTGGAAGGCGCGATCTTTGCAGAGACCATCCCGTTCACGGAAACGCGCGTCTACGTCAAGAATGTGCTTTCCAACGCCACGTACTATTCTGCATTGATGAGTGGCCGCCCCCAGTCGCTGAAGGACCGGCTGGGTGTGGTCGCGCCGTCCAGCGTCACGACGACCAGCTTGCCCTAAGCCTGGCTGCCCCAAAGCGGGGCAGGGTCTTCGTGATGCCGGCGCACGCATCGATGCGTGTGTAATGGAATCGCAATGCGCGAATCGCAATGCGAAGACCGTGCTGCGGCTACCCTCGCCGGGTAGTGCGCGGCGCGGCCGTCACGGAGCCCACCATGCAGACCAGCAATGTTCTTGTCATCGGGGGTGCCGGCTTCATCGGCAGCCACCTCGTCTCCCGCCTTGCCGGCGCGGCATCCGCGTCCGGCGCGCCGCTCGATCCGGCCGCCAATCCCGATAGTCCCATCGCCCCTGACCGCATTGTGGTCGGTACGCGCCATGTCGAGCATGCGCAGCACCTGCTACTCCTGCCGCGCGTGGAAACGGTGGAGCTTGGGCTGGCCGATACGGCAGTGCTCGACGATGCCATCGGATCGCTCGGCGTGGATGGCATCGTCGTCAACCTCGTTGGTGTGCTGCACGGCGACCGGGCCGATCCGTATGGTCCGCAGTTCGCCTCGGCGCACGTAGACCTGCCGCGCCAGTTGGTCGATGCGTGCCAGCGCACCGGCGTTCGCCGCCTGATCCACATGAGTGCGCTCGGCGCCGACGCGCAGGGGCCGTCGATGTATCTGCGCAGCAAAGGCGAAGGCGAGCGCATCGTGCGCGAGAGCGGCCTTGCGTGGACGGTGCTGCGGCCCTCGGTGGTATTCGGCCCCGACGATCATTTCCTGAACCTGTTCGCCCAGTTGCAGCAGATGGCGCCCGTGGTGCCGCTGGCCTGTGCGCATGCGCGCTTCCAGCCGGTGTTCGTGATGGATGTGGTGCAGGCGTTCGTCAACGCGATGGCGAATCCCTCGACCATCGGCCAGGTGTATGAACTGGGCGGTCCGCAGGTCTATACGCTGGAGGAACTGGTCAAGTTCGCGGGCCGCGCGTCGGGGCATCCGCGCCCGGTGATCGCATTGCCCGATGCACTGGCGCGCATGCAGGCGGCGGTGCTCGAACACATGCCCGGCGGTACGGTGTTGTCGCGCGACAATCTCGATTCGATGCGGCTCGACAATGTGCTGGCGCAACCGATGGCCGCAGAACTCGGCGTGCATCCGGTCAGCCTTGAAGCCGTGATGACGGATGTGCTGGCCGGTCGTGGCCGCGATTCCGTGATGCAGGGGCTGCGCGGCAGCGTGCATCGCTGAGCCCGTCCGTTGTGACTGGCGCTCACAGGCTTGCGAGCGTATTTCGTTTGGAGCTGCCGCGTCCGGGTCGATAGAATGTCCGGTCCACGGTGCCCGGCGAAATACGCCGCGCGCCTACGTCTTCCCGATCTTCGCCCCCCCAAGGAATTTGCGATGAAGCTCGTCATCGGCAACAAGAACTACTCCTCCTGGTCGCTGCGTCCCTGGCTGCTGTTGCGCCACGCCGGCATTGCCTTCGAGGAAATCCCGCTGCGCCTGTTCACGAAGGCATTCGATGAAGAGATCGCGCAGTACTCGCCGGCCGGCAAGGTGCCGGCGCTGATCGATGGCGACGTGACCGTCTGGGATTCATTGTCGATCTCCGAGTACGTGGCCGAGAAATTCCCCGAGAAGCAACTCTGGCCAGCCGATCCCGCTGCGCGCGCGGTGGCGCGTTCGATCTGCGCGGAAATGCATTCGGGCTTCGGCAACGTGCGTAGCCAGATGCCGATGAACATCACGGCCGTGCTGCCCGGCATCGGATGGAGCGTGGCCGTGCAACGCGACATCGACCGCATCGCAGCCATCTGGACCGGCCTGCGCGCGCAGCATGGCGACAAGGGCCCGTTCCTGTTCGGCACCTTCACCGTTGCCGATGCGTTCTACGCGCCCGTGGTGAGCCGCTTTGCCACGTACGGCGTGCATCTGCCGGAGGCCGCCAAGGCTTATGCCGATTTCATCCTGACGGTGCCGGCCATGCAGGAGTGGGTGGCCGCGGCGCGCGAGGAGCGCGATTTCGTCGTGGCCGACGAGCCGTACCGTTTGCAACCCGATCGCCCCGACGCGATCATCGTCACGGGCTGATTCATGCAGGTCTATGCCGTCGGCGGGGCGATCCGCGACCAACTGCTCGGCAAGCCGAGCCAGGACCGCGACTACGTGGTGGTGGGCGCCACGCCGGAGGAAATGGAAGCCGCCGGCTACAAGCCGGTGGGCAAGGATTTTCCGGTCTTCCTGCATCCGGTGACCAAGGCGGAATACGCGCTGGCTCGCACGGAGCGCAAGACAGCGGTGGGCTACAAGGGGTTTGCGTTCTACACCGGACCGGAAGTCACGCTCAAGGAAGATCTCGTGCGTCGGGACCTGACTGTCAACGCCATGGCGCAGGCCGTGGACGCGGACGATAACCTCGTCGGCCCGATCATCGATCCGTACGGCGGCCAGCGGGATCTCGCCGCGCGACAGTTCCGCCATGTGTCCGATGCGTTTGCGGAAGACCCGGTGCGCATCCTGCGCGCGGCGCGCTTTGCCGCGCGCTTCCACGATTTCTCGGTGGCACCCGAGACCGTCGCGCTGATGCGCCGCATGGTGGAGATGGGCGAGGTCGATGCGCTGGTGCCGGAACGCGTGTGGCAGGAACTCGCACGCGGACTGATGGAAGCGCGTCCGTCGCGCATGTTCGACGTGCTGCGTGAATGCGGTGCGTTGGCGCGGTTGATGCCGGAACTCGACCGGCTGTGGGGTGTGCCGCAACGTGCCGATTACCATCCGGAAGTCGATACCGGCATCCACGTGATGATGGTGGTGGATTACGCGGCCAGCGTCGGCGCGTCGTTGCCAGTGCGCTTCGCCGCGTTGACGCACGATCTTGGCAAGGGCACCACGCCCGAGGACGTACTGCCGCGCCATATCGGCCACGAGCAGCGCAGTGTGGGATTGCTCGAAGCGGTTTGCAAGCGGCTGCGCGTGCCCAACGATTGCCGCGAACTGGCGGTGCTCGTGGCGCGCGAACACGGCAACATCCATCGCTCGATGGAGTTCGGCGCCGCGGCCCTGACGCGACTCGTGGAGCGTTGCGATGCGTTGCGCAAACCGGATCGCTTCGCCGAAGCACTGCAGGCGTGCGAAGCCGATGCACGCGGCCGGCTCGGTTTTGAAGATCGGGAATATCCGCAGACGGCGCGACTGATGGCGGTGCGCGATGCAGCGGCGTCGGTGGATGCGGGCGCGATTGCCAAGGCTTGCGAGGATCGCGTGGACCAGATCAAGGATCGGGTGCACAAGGCCAGGGTGAGGGCGGTGGCGGAGCGGTTGGGTATTAAGGAATAGCGTTGAGTTTCCTTTTCCGCTTGGTTTTCTCCCCTCTCCCGCTTGCGGGAGAGGGGCGGGGGTGAGGGCCCGCGGTTCAAGCTCTAACCACGACAACGCATAGCGACGGCGGGGGGGCCCCACCCCCACCCCCCCCCCCCCCCCGCGGGGGGGGGGGGGGGGTGGGGCCCCGCGGTTCAAGCTCTAACCACGACATCGCATAGCGACGGCTTGCCCTCACCCCCAACCCCTCTCCCGCGCGCGGGAGAGGGGAGCAAAACCTGGTGGGATGGCATACCCCCCCTACAACAACCTCCCAATCACCAGTGCCACCAGCGACAGCAATATCGTCGATGCAAACGGCAGCACATACTCCTTCCCGAAAAGCCGAAACCGCAGATCGCCGGGCAAGCGTCCGAGGCCGATCTTCTGCAGCCACGGCAGCGAGGTCGACAGCACGATCACGCAGAGGAAGATGGTGAAAGTCCAACGCAACATGGCGTGATCCGGGTCAGAGAGCGAAGGTACGGTCGCCGCGTGCGAAGCCGGCCAGCGGCAGCGCATCGTCGAGATCGCGGGTCAGGGCGATGACCTTGAACAGCTCGCCCATCTCCGCTTCAGACAGCAGCTTCTGCACGGCGTTGGCCTGCGGCAGGAAGGCGCGGGCATCCGATGGATCGAGCGACATCATCAGTTCGGTAATGCCGGCATTCATCAGGAAGCGTGCCTGCGAGGCGAAACCCGCCACGGTCAGGCCCGCATCCACGGCGACTTCGGCAATGCCGGTGAAATTCACGTGTGCGGTGATGTCCTGCAGGCCCGGATACAGGAAAGGATCGGGGTGGGCGTGATGGCGGTAGTGGCACATCAGCGTGCCGCCCACGCGCTGCGGGTGGTAGTACTCGGCCGCCGGAAAACCATAGTCGATGAAAAACGCCGCGCCACGCGAGAGCATCGCCGCGACGGCACGCGTGAAGCCTTCGGCTTCGGCGTGGGTTTCGGTGACCACGTCGTGATCGCCCGGAAAATCCTTCAGCACTGCGGGCACGGCGGAGGATTCCATCACGCGATCCTGATAGGCGAAACCATTCCCATCGTGTGTCACGCCACGTTCGTGCCACTTGCCGCCGATTCGGGCGAACAGGCTCACAGGCATCGCATCGAGCACTTCATTGCCGACGATCACGCCTTCGAAGCGGTCGGGCAGGGTATCGAGCCACGTCACACGCGACGCCAGATGGGGCGCACGCTCGGCAAGCGTCTGTTGCTGGCGCGCACGCAGTTCGCCGGAAAGCTCGACGATCCGGTACGTATCGGGCAACGCGCCTTCGGTTTCGAGCGCGAGCAGCAGATCCGCTGCCAGCCGGCCCGTACCGGCGCCGAATTCCATCACTTGCGGCAGGTTCATGCCGATCAGCGGTGCGAACTGGCGAGCCAGTGTGCGCGCGAAGAAGGGACTCAGTTCTGGAGCGGTGATGAAGTCGCTGCCGTCGCCGGCGTCGCGGCCGAACTTGGCGGCGCCCCCGCTGTAGTAACCCAGGCGCGGCGCATAGAGCGCCAGCGACATGAAGCGGTCGAAGCCGATCCAGCCGCCCGCAGCCTTGATGGCATCGGCGATGACGGTGGAAAGAGCCGTGGAGGCGCCGAGCGCGTCGGCGGAGGGAAGGGGTAGACTAGCGACTTTCTGCATACCGCGAATTGTAGCAATGCCAGATTTCAATACTGAGGGCGCTGCCGCCGCCCGAACCACACCCTCGCGTGGGGTGGCGCTGGTGACCGGCGGCGCACGCCGCCTGGGCCGCGCCATCGGGCTCGAGCTTGCCGCGCAGGGTTGGGACGTAGCCGTCCACTGCAACCGCTCGCGCGACGAGGCCGAAGCGCTTGCCACGCAGATCCGCAGTCTCGGTCGCCGCGCTGCCGTGCTGCAGGCCGACCTGTCCGACGAAAGTGCCACGAGCAAGCTGATCGCCGCCTGCAAGGATGCGCTCGGCGTGCCGTCGTGCCTGGTCAACAATGCCTCGCTATTCCAGTACGACGTGGCCACGAGCTTCTCGTACGCTTCGCTCGATACGCATATGCGCACGAACGTGGCCGCACCGCTGCTGCTGGCGCGCGAGATGCACAAGGCGCTGGGTGCCGACGGCAACGAGACCGAGCAGCGTGGCGTGGTGATCAACCTGCTCGACCAGAAGCTGAACAACCTGAATCCGGACTTTTTGTCGTACACGCTGTCGAAGTCCGCGCTGCAGACCGCCACGGTGCAACTGGCCCAGGCACTGGCCCCGCGCCTGCGCGTGGTGGGCGTGGCGCCGGGTATCACGCTGGTGTCCGGAGACCAGTCCGATCCGGGCTTCGTGCGCGCCCATGGCATGACGCCGCTTGGCAAGTCGAGCACGCCGGACGATATTGCGCAGGCCGTGGCCTACCTCGCCATCGCCCGCGCCGTGACCGGTTCCACGCTCTACGTCGATGGTGGCCAGCACCTGATGCCGCTGGCCCGCGACGTGATGTTCCTGACTGAGTAAGTTTTAACGATAGTTCCCGCCATGACCTTTGCCGCCCTGTCCCATCCCAGCCTGCAAGACTGCCGCCGCATGTTCCTGCGCAATTACGAAGTGCAGATCAACATCGGCGTGCATGAATTCGAGAAGAAGGGCGAGCAGCGCGTGCTGGTCAACATCGACCTGTTCGTCTCGCTGTCCGAAACCACGCCGCAGGCCGACAAGCTGGAAGAAGTGGTGGATTACGACTTCATGCGCAACACCGTGGCCGAGCGTATGGCGCAAGGCCATATCCACCTGCAGGAAACGCTGTGTGACGATGTGGCGCGCGCCATGCTGAAGCATCCCAAGGTGCGTGCCGTGCGTGTCTCCACCGAGAAGCCCGATGTGTATCCGGATTGCGAATCGGTAGGCGTCGAAGTTTTCCACATCAAGCCGGCCTGAGCCACGCAGAGCGGTGGGGCGGCGGGTCCAGTAGAATATCGCCCCGTCAATCCGGCATGTTCTTCGGGGGTGTCCGGCCATTGTTCAGCGCCCGCCCCCGCTTCAGGTACGTCTTATGAGTCACTCCGCTAATTTCTACCGCCTGGAAACCCGTCTGCAGTCGCAGACCGGGAAGGCCATCGGCGACTTCGGCATGATCGAGGACGGCGACACCGTGCTGGTCTGCATGAGTGGCGGCAAGGACTCGTACACGATGCTGTCGGTGCTGATGGCGCTGCAGAAGCGCGCGCCCATCAAGTTCAAGCTCATCGCGATGAACCTGGACCAGAAGCAGCCCGGCTTTCCCGAGGAAATCCTGCCGGCCTACCTGAAATCGGTTGGCGTGGAATACCTGATCGTCGAAGCGGACACGTATTCGATCGTCAAGGAGAAGGTGCCCGAGGGCAAGACCACGTGCTCGCTGTGCTCGCGTTTGCGCCGCGGCGTGATCTATCGCACGGCCAAGGAGCTGGGCGCCAACAAGATTGCGCTGGGCCATCACCGCGACGACATCGTCAACACGTTCTTCCTGAACATGTTCTTCGGCGGCAAGATGAAAGCCATGCCGCCGAAGCTGGCCACCGATGACGGCCAGCACATTGTCATTCGTCCGCTGGCGTACTGCGCGGAGAAGGACATCGCGTCCTACGCGCGCGCCATGCAATTCCCGATTATTCCTTGCAATCTCTGTGGCTCGCAGGAAAACCTGCAACGCAAGAAGGTGAGCGAGATGGTGCAGGCATGGGAGCGCGAATTCCCGGGCCGCATCGACAACATCTTCGCGGCACTGCGTAATGTGGTGCCGTCCCACCTGGCGGATACCGAGCTGTTCCCGTTCAACGGGCTGGCGACTGGACTGGCGAAGGTCGACGAGGCATCGCTGTTCGGGGAAACCACGTTCACGCAGCAGGCGCTGACGTTCACGGGCAACGTGGGAGCGAACCGGATGGAGTTTGTGCGGTTCGACAAGATCGAGAAGGCGGAAGAGCCTGCGGCCTGATGGGTTTGCTCCCCTCTCCTGCTTGCGGGAGAGGGGCGGGGGTGAGGGCCAGCGGTTCAAATTGCCACATGTCGGCAAGCAGAACTTCCAGCCCTCTCCCCCAACCCCTCTCCCACTGCGCGGGAGAGGGGAGTTTCATTACTTCGCTGCCTGCGAAGCCCCCTCCCGCGTCAGCGACCTCGTATCGTCGATCCACTTCTGGAATCGATCCACGGCATGAGCCTTCTGCTCGGGCGTGGTCAGATTGGCAATCTTCACAGACAGATCCACCCCTGCCTCGTTGCTGCGCTGCTGGCCGCTGGCCGGGCGCTGCCAGTGATCGGCATATTTGCGCAGCATATCCTCGACCTGCGCCTTCGGCGGATGTGAGGTCGATACCTCGCGCGCCAACGTCAGCCATTCCTGCTGCCGCTTGACCCGCTCCGCGTAGCGCGCCTCGGCACCTTCCATATATGGGCCCATCGCGTCACGAATGGTGCGTTCCTGTTCGCCCGAGAAATTGCCGTAGATCAGCTTCGCATAGTCCATGATCTTGTCGAAGCGGGCGTCGGTGCGCGCCTTGGGGTCGGATTTGAGAAACTCCTTCCGGTACTTGGCGTTGCTTTCCGCGAACTTGCCTTCCATACGCTTGATCTGTTCGGGCGTCAGCGTCAGCATCAGGTCGGCCACGTCGGGGACGGCGTTCTCGAAGGCGCGGCGGCCCAGGCGGTTCGTGTCCTGCTGCACCTGCCGGACCATCGAGGCGTCGATGGGGCCGGCGACTTCACCCTTCACCCGGGTCAGGACCGTGGCGATTTCGGGAAGCTGCGCCTGCCGGTGCCAGGAGAAGAACCGGGCGATGGCGTCCTTGGTGGGCGGCTCCTGCAGGTCAGAAACGTCCACATACCGATCCACCCACCAGTAGGCCAGACGGTCACCCTGCTGGTAGCCGAGCTTCATGGCGTTGCATCCACCCAACGCCGCCAGGACGGTAAATGCTGCAAACCATGCAAAAACGCGTCGTGTCCAAATGTGAACAACCGTAACGTGAAGTGATCGGCCCGATGTGGTCCGGGGGTGCATGCTAGAATCGGCGCGCATGTTTCCAGGGGCGGTTGATCGCCCGCCAGCCCAGTCGTGGCAACGGTTTTGCCCTACTGACTGCAGTGCTCCACGGCACGGATTCTTCAGAATATTCTCAGACACACTCACTTAGGACCCTCCTTGTGAATATCGTCATTCTTGCCGCCGGCATGGGCAAGCGCATGAATTCCGCGTTGCCCAAGGTGCTGCACCCGGTTGCCGGCCGCCCCATGCTCGCCCACGTACTCGATACCGCCCGCACGCTCTCGCCGTCGCGGCTCGTCGTCGTGGTGGGCCATGGCGCCGAGCACGTGCGTGCGGCGGTTGCTGCCGATGATGTCTCTTTCGCCGAGCAGGCCCAGCAACTGGGTACTGGCCACGCCGTCATGCAGGCACTGCCGTTGCTCGACGACGGCCAGCCCACGCTGGTCCTGTATGGCGACGTACCGCTGACGTCGGCGTCCACGCTTCAGCACCTCGTGCAGGCCGCTGGCGCCGAGCGCCTGGGCGTGCTGACCGTTGAAATGCCCGATCCCACCGGCTATGGCCGCATCGTACGCGACGCTGCCGGCAATATCGTCCGCATCGTCGAGCAGAAGGATGCCAGCGAGGAAATCCGCGCGATCCGCGAGATCAATACCGGCATCATCGTCTGCCCGACGGGTCACCTCCGCCGCTGGCTCTCCACGCTGCGCAACGACAACGCGCAAGGTGAGTACTACCTTACCGACACCATCGAACGCGCCGCCACTGACGGCGTGGAGATCGTGTCGTCCCAGCCGGCTGCACTGTGGGAGACGCTCGGCGTCAACAGCAAGGTACAACTGGCCGAGATCGAGCGCATCCATCAGCGCAACATTGCCCAACGTCTGCTTGAAGCGGGCGTCACGTTGCTGGACCCGGCGCGTATCGACGTGCGCGGCGAACTGACCTGCGGACGCGACGTGACCATCGACGTAGGCTGCGTGTTCGAAGGCCGCGTGCATCTGGAGGATGGCGTGCACATCGGTGCGCACTGCGTGATCCGCAACACCTCCGTAGGGGCTGGCGCACGCGTGCAACCGTTCTGCCACTTTGAGGAAGCAAAGATCGGGCCGGACGGGCGCATCGGTCCGTACGCGCGTTTGCGGCCGGGTGCGGAACTGGGCAAGGATGTGCACATCGGCAATTTCGTCGAAGTCAAGAACAGTCAGATTGCCGACCACAGCAAGGCCAACCATCTGGCCTACGTCGGCGACACCACCGTGGGCCAGCGCGTGAACATCGGCGCAGGCACCATCACGTGCAATTACGATGGCGTGAACAAGCATCGCACCATCATCGAGGACGATGTGTTCATCGGCTCCGATACGCAACTGGTGGCGCCGGTAACGGTGCGCCGTGGCGCGACGATTGGCGCTGGCACGACGCTGACCAAGGAAGCACCGGCCGACAAGCTCACGCTGTCGCGTTCCAAGCAGATGACGATCGACGCATGGCAGCGTCCGGTCAAGCAACCGAAAAAATAAGGGGTTAGAGCATGTGTGGCATCGTTGGCGCGGTTTCGCACCGCAATATCGTTCCGGTCCTGGTCGAAGGTCTGCGTCGCCTGGAATATCGCGGCTATGACTCGTGCGGCGTCGCCGTGGTGCGCGACGCCATTCTCGAACGCGCGCGCACGGTGTCGCGCGTGGCCGAACTGGACGCGCAGACGCAATCGTCGGGTCTCGGCGGCAACCTGGGCATCGCCCATACGCGCTGGGCCACGCACGGCAAGCCCGACACGGTCAACGCGCACCCGCACTTCTCGGACGAGACCATCGCACTCGTCCACAACGGCATCATCGAGAACTACGAGCCGCTGCGCGAAGAACTGCGCGCCGTGGGCTACGGTTTCGAGTCGCAGACCGATACCGAAGTGGTGGCCCACCTGATCCATCAGGCCTACACGTATCCGAGCAGCGCCACGCGTGGCGACCTGTTTGCGTCGGTGCGCGTGGTGACCAAGCGCCTGCACGGCGCCTACGCCATTGCCGTGGTGGCGCGTGACAATCCTGACGTGGTGGTCGGCGCGCGCGCCGGTTCGCCGCTGGTCGTGGCCCTCGGCAACGACGAAACGTTCCTGGCATCGGACGCGCTGGCCGTGGCCGGCACTGCCAATCGCATCATCTATCTGGAAGAAGGCGATGTGGTGGAACTGACGCGCGCTGGCGTCACGATCCGCGATGTCAACGATATCGAGGTAGTGCGCGAGGATCGCGTGGTGGAGGCACATGCCGCCGCCGTGGAACTGGGTCCGTTCCGCCATTTCATGCAGAAGGAAATCTTCGAGCAGCCGCGCGCCCTGGGCGATACGCTCGAAGGCATCGCCGCCATCACGCCCGACCTGTTCGGCGATAACGCCGAGCAGGTGTTTGCCAACATCGACAGCATCCTGATCCTGGCTTGCGGCACGAGCTACTACTCGGGCTGCACGGCCAAGTACTGGCTGGAATCGATCGCCAAGATCCCGACGCAGGTCGAGGTCGCCAGCGAATACCGCTACCGCGACACCGTGCCGAATCCGCGCGCACTGGTGGTGGTGATTTCGCAATCCGGCGAAACGGCCGACACGATGGCTGCACTGCGCCACGCCCGCTCGCTGGGCCACACGCACACGCTCGCCATCTGCAACGTTGCCACGAGCGCGATGGTGCGCGAGACCGAACTGCGCTTCCTGACCCGCGCAGGCACCGAGATCGGCGTGGCATCGACCAAGGCGTTCACCACGCAACTGGCCGCGCTGTACATGCTGACGCTGGCGCTGGGCAAGGTGCGCGGCTACCTGAACGACGAACAGGAAGCCGAGGCGCTGACGAACCTGCGCCACCTGCCCGCCGCGCTGCATGGCGTGCTGGCGCTGGAGCCGCAGATCATCGCCTGGTCGGAAGACTTCGCCCGCCGCGAGAACGCGTTGTTCCTGGGTCGTGGCCTGCACTATCCGATCGCTCTGGAAGGCGCGCTCAAGCTCAAGGAAATCTCGTACATCCATGCGGAAGCCTACCCGGCCGGCGAGCTGAAGCACGGCCCGCTGGCACTGGTGACGGAAGCCATGCCGGTGGTGACCGTGGCACCGAACGACGCGCTGCTGGAAAAGCTGAAGTCCAACATCCAGGAAGTGCGCGCACGCGGCGGCCGTCTCTACGTGTTCGCCGATGCCGACACGCACATCCAGTCGTCGGACGGCATCCAGGTGATCCGCATGCCCGAGCACTACGGCGCGCTCTCGCCGATCCTGCACGTCGTACCGCTGCAACTGCTGGCGTATCACACCGCCTGCGCACGCGGCACCGACGTGGACAAGCCACGCAATCTGGCGAAGTCGGTGACGGTGGAGTAAGGCTGTTGCGGACCGGGCAACTGGTTCGCAAGGTGACGTTGTCTCAGCGAGAAGGGCCGCTCATCCGGGTGGCCCTTCTTGCTTTCTGCGCGGGGGAAACGTCTACAACCAGGCATGTGCCTACCGCCCGGTAACCCCACATCCGATAACGGAATGCATTTCGGGGTATCCTTGCCGGCATGCTGCGTCTGCGCCTCTCCCAATCGGCGCGGCGCGGTGCGCCTGCCCCGCCCCTGCATCATGCCGTGCGGGCACCATGGCGCCTCCAGCCCTTGCACATCAATATGAAAGACCTAGAAAGTGAGCTGATCGGCTCTGCCCGCCTGCCGACCAGTTACGGAGAATTCACCGCTCATGCCTTCCAGGGCATGGATACGGGAACCGAGCACCTGGCCCTGTCGATGGGCGATATTTCGGGCGAGAACGTGCTCGTTCGTTTGCATTCGGAATGCCTGACCGGCGATGTGTTTGGCTCGTGCCGCTGCGATTGCGGCGAGCAGCTCGATCTCGCCATGCGCAAGATTGCCGAGGAAGGGCGTGGCATCCTGCTGTATCTGCGTGGCCATGAAGGCCGTGGCATCGGGCTGTCGAACAAGATTCGTGCGTACGCGCTGCAGGATGGCGGACTCGACACCGTGGATGCCAATCTGGCACTGGGTCAAGCTATCGATTCCCGGACCTATGCCTTCGCGGCAGATTTCCTGCGGCAGTGGGGTGTCACCTCGGTGCGGCTGATGAGCAACAATCCGATCAAGATTCGGGCGCTCGAGGATGCGGGCATCAAGGTGACCGAACAGATGCGTCACATCGTGCCGTCCAACTCCGAAAACGAAAAGTATCTGGCGACCAAGCGGTCGCGCATGGGTCACCTGTTCGACTGACTGGCGGGGGCGACGCAGATGTAGGCGCAGACCGACAGCCGGTTGCGAGGCGCCCCGACAGTCCCCCGCAGGCGGCTCCTCTATCTTGGAACCAAGGGCCGCGCACCCTGGATGGTGTGCGCGGAATGTTCCATGACGCGTTGCGCGCAGGCGTGCGGCGTGTCCGAGAGATAACGAGGAGTTTGCTATGGCTGACAACAATGTGTCTGTACTGAACGACCTGATCGAAGTCTCGCGCGATGGCGAGGAAGGCTTCCGCAAGGCCGCCGAGGATGCGAAGAATCCCGAGTTGAAGACGCTGTTCTCGAGCCGCGCAACAGAGATAGGCGCCGCAGTGCGCGAATTGCAGAGTCAGGTCACGGCGCTCGGCGCCAAGCCCGAGGACCACGGCAGCGTGGCCGGCGCGCTCCATCGCGGCTGGGTGAGCCTGCGTACCGCGGTGTCGGATCGTTCGGATCTCGCCATCCTGGAGGAGACCGAGAAGGGCGAGGACGTGGCAAAGAAGAAGTACGCCGATGCGCTGCAGGAGACCGACCTGAGCTTCGACATCCGCGCGCTGATCGAGCGCCAGTACCAGGGTGTGCTGCGCAATCACGACCTGATTCGCGATCTGCGTAATCGCTATCGCGCCAGTGGGGAATAAGGGCACGGGCGATATAACCGCATGCCCCGCAAATAAGGCGCCTCGTTTCGAGGCGCTTTTTTATTGCCATAAATCGGAATCAATATCAGTCTCAGATTCAATGACGAGCCGTAGATGAGGATGCGTGTCGTCCGCAAAGCCGCATGGGGCTTGACCTTCCGGGCTGGCGGATTAACATGAAAATCACCGCATGCCATATTCGGGGATCGACGCCATGAAATCGGACAAGAAGGTAATACAGCTGCTGAATGTCCAACTCCGGCATGAGCTGACGGCGATCAACCAGCATTTTTTACACGCCCGCATGTATGGACATTGGGGGCTCAAGGCGCTGGGCAAGCACGAGTACGAGGAATCGATCGAGGAGATGAAGCACGCGGACAAGATCATCGATCGCATCCTGATGCTCGATGGGCTGCCCAACCTGCAGGACCTCGACAAGCTCATGATCGGCGAGACCACCGAGGAGATGCTCGGCTGCGATCTGAAGCTTGAGCTGGTCTCGCAGACCAGCCTCAAGGAAGCCATCAAGTACTGCGAGTCCGTGAGCGACTACGTCTCCCGCGACGTCCTTTCGCCCATCCTCGACGACACCGAGGACCATATCGAGTGGCTGCAGACGCAACTGGATCTGGTGAACCGCGTCGGCCTGCAGAACTACCAGCAGAGTGCGATGGGCGAGATCGGCGCGTAGCAGCGACAGACAGCACCCGCCTTCGGGTAATAACGGCACGCCCTGCACGTTTTTTCGACTTCGGCTACACTGCGCCCCGCACCACAGACACCGACGACCGGTTCCGGATCGTCTATCCCCGTGGCGGGGTGGCAGAGTGGTTATGCGACGGCCTGCAAAGCCGTTTACGACGGTTCGATTCCGTATCCCCGCCTCCATCGTTTTTCCGTAGTCCGCTTCATCCCCATCTACTCGACACTGTCACACGACATGCAGATACTGCTGCCGCCGTGTGTGGCCTGTTTCGTGCTCATCGATGGAGCGGACAGGCTGATGCGTGGCACCCGTCGCTTTCGGTGGTTTCCCTTCTGGAATCCGGAGGCCGATTGCGATAGTGTGGGGCGCGTGCACCAATCGCGGCATTGCATCGCTCCCCTTGGCGCACCAAGATTCACCATGCAGGGCTTCCATGGCATATCCGTCCCGATGTGATGAGAGATACAGAGGCTCAAGATGATTAAAGATCTGCGAATCCGGCTTGCGCAGCCCGCGGATGTGTCTGCCATTGGCGCCGTGCTCGAGCGGTGCAATTTGCCAGTGGACGAGTTACCGCGCCTTGCCGGCGAGTTTCATGTTGCCGTGCTCGAATCCCAACTTGTCGGTTGCGCCTGTGCCCAGCTTTTCGGGGAGACGGCGATCATCCGCTCGGTTGCCGTGCTGAGGGAGTGGCGTGACCAGGGCATTGCGAGCCATCTCGTGAGCGCCGTGATGATGCGGGCGCGCGCCAACGGCAGTCGGCGCGCCGTGCTTCTGACCTCCACGTGCCCCAGCTATTTCTCCCGCTACGGCTTCTCGCTGATCCACGCCTCCAAGCTGCCTGCCGAAGTGCTGGAGAGCGAAGAATTCCAGCGGCTGCGCAATACCAGCGCGCTCTGCATGTCTGCCGAACTGGGTTGAGCTTCGGCAGAAAATCGGAATTGCATCAATAATCGGGGCTCACAAATTCTGCCAACGCGCATCGAGGAGACCCCATGCCGACTGCTGTCCGCGCCATCCGCCTTCACGAATTCGGCCAGCCGCAGGTCATGCGGCTCGAATCGGTAGAGTTGCCGGCCCCCGCCCCAGGCGAGGCACGCGTACGGCATACGGCGATCGGTTTCAACTTCATCGATATCTATCAGCGTCGCGGCACCTATCCGTTGCCGGCTGGCACCGGGCTGGGCTTCGAGGCGGCTGGCGTGGTGGAGGCGGTGGGTGAGGGCGTGGCCGATGTCGCCGTGGGAGATCGCGTGGCCTACATGAACGCGGGCCTGGGTGCGTATTCCGAAGGACGCAACGTGCCGGTGGACAAGCTCGTGAAGCTGCCCGACACCGTCACCGACGAACAGGCCGCCGCGACGATCTTCAAGGGTATGACGGCGCAGTATCTGGTGCGCCATACCCACGCCGTGAAGCCGGGCGATACCGTGCTGGTGCATGCGGCGGCGGGTGGCGTGGGCCAGATCCTGAGCGGATGGGCGAAGGCGCTGGGCGCGCGCGTGATTGGCACCGCCGGCTCGCCGGCCAAGTGCGAGCGTGCGCGGGCGGCCGGGTGCGATATCGCCATCGACTACAGCCATGGCGACTGGGTCAAGCAGGTGCGCGATGCCACGGATGGGCGCGGCGTGACCGTGGTCTACGACGCGGTGGGCAAGGACACGTTCCTCGGCTCGCTGGATTGCGCGCAGACGTTCGGGATGGTGGTGCTGTACGGCGCGGCATCGGGACCGGCACCGGCCATCGAGCCTGAACTATTGAACAAGAAAGGCTGCCTGTTCCTGACGCGGCCATCGGTATTTCCGCACAACGCGGATGCCGCGCGGTTCCGCGCCAACGCGAAGGATCTGTTCGATGCCATCGCGGCAGGTCATGTGAAGGTGGATATCGGTGCGCGCTTTCCGCTGGCCGATGTGGCGCGTGCGCATGAGGCCGCGGAGCGCAGGGAGACGACGGGGGCGATTTTGTTGATGCCTTGAGCGGCTGCGTGTGTCAGTTCGTACCCCTCTCCCGCCTCTGTCTTTCTCCCGTCTCCCGCTTGCGGGAGAGGGGCGGGGGAGAGGGTAAGCGTTTCAAGCTACGAACAAGCATCTCGGTTCGCGAGCGCTCGCCCTCTCCCCCAACCCCTCTCCCGCGCGCGGGAGAGGGGAGAAAGAATGGTGCGGGAAAGGGGAGAAAGCCGCTAGTGCACTGTGGCGCAAAAATTAATCTCCACACTCACGTGCACCAGTTCCTCATGCACCGATAGCGCCTGCCGCACGCGCTGCGGCGTCAGCGTGGTGTCATGCGTGACCAGGCTGGCGATGCAGGCGAACTGTTCGCGGCCTACGCGCCAGACGTGCAGGTCTGCGATGCGCGTGCCTTCCTCGCCTTCGGCAAACTCCGCCAGCACCTCGCGGACTTCTTCCACCACGGGATGGTCCATTTCGCGGTCGAGCAACACAGTGCCGCTCTGGCGCAGCAGGCCGATGGCCCAGCGTCCCACCAGCACCGCACCCACAAGGCCCATCACCGGATCGAGCCAGCTCCAGCCGAGCCACCAGCCGCCGGCCAGTGCCACGATGGCGAGCAGCGAAGTGGCGGCGTCTGCTACCACGTGCAGGTAGGCGGCGCGCAGGTTGATGTCGTGATGATGGTGATGGCCGTGGTCATGCGCGTGGCCGTGATGGTCGTGCCCGTGATCGTGTCCATGATGATGAGCCCCGCCAAGGATCATCGCGCAGCCCAGGTTCACCAGCAGGCCAATGGCCGTGACGACCATCGCCTCGCGGTAGTGAATCGGTTCGGGACTCAGCAGCCGCTCCACCGATCCGAAGATCATCAGACCCGCCACGCCCAGCAGGAACACCGCGCTGGCAAACGCGGCGAGCACTTCGATCTTCCACGTGCCGAACGTGAACCGTGCATCGTGCGCGAGCTTGCGTGCGGCCGCATAGGCGAAGGCTGATAGCCCAATGGCCACGGCGTGCGAACTCATGTGCCAGCCGTCGGCCAGCAGCGCCATCGAGTTGAAGCCGAGCCCGGCGGCGATCTCGATCGCCATCATCGCCAGCGTGATCCACATCACCAGGCGCGTGCCGCGTTCGGCAGCCTGGTTGCCGGTGTCGAAGACGTGAGAGTGGGTCCACGCGGACAGGTTGTGCGAGTGCATGAGGAATCTCTTGAGAATCGGGGGTGTCAGTCCGGAGCGTATCAGCCCCGTGAAGTTTGCTTCTTGACGACCCTGCGGGTAAGAGGGCGTTCCCGTCGCCGCCCGCGCCGGCATTTTCATGAATCGCAGGCTCGAATGACTTGCGTCGCACGAATCAATAGCGGTGGAATTCGCGGATAGACTGCTGCCCAGGCCACAGGCCATCCCCACAATTCCAGGAGACGCCGATGTTTGAAGGATTTGCCACGCATCGTATCGATCATGACGGTGTGCCGATCCACGCCGTGGTGGGCGGAGAAGGGCCGCCGCTGCTGTTGCTGCACGGTCATCCGCAGACTCACGTCATCTGGCACAAGGTAGTGGGCGAACTGGCGCGGCATTTCACCGTGGTGGCCACCGACCTGCGCGGCTACGGGGACAGCGGCAAGCCCGCCGGCGTGGCCGACCACAGCAACTACAGCAAGCGCGTCATGGCGGCCGACCAGTTGGCCGTGATGCGCCAGCTTGGCTTCGAGCGATTCCGCGTGCTCGCGCACGATCGCGGCGCGCGCGTGGCGCATCGGCTGGCCGTGGATCATCCGCAGGCCGTCGAGAAGTTGGTCACGCTCGATATCGCGCCCACGCTGGCGATGTATGCGCAGACCAACGAGGCCTTTGCGCGTGCCTACTATCACTGGTTCTTCCTGATCCGTCCCGCGCCGTTCCCGGAGACGCTGATCGAGGCCGACCCGGCCCAGTACCTGCAGCAGACCATGGGCAGCCGCAGCGCGGGCCTGGCGCCGTTCACCGCAGAGGCGCTGGCCGAGTACGAGCGTTGCCTGCGTCTGCCGGGCGCGGCGCATGGGCTTTGTGAAGACTACCGCGCCAGCGCCGGCATCGATCTGGAGCACGACCGCGCCGATATCGAGGCGGGCCGTGGTGTCGAATGCGAGATGCTGGCGTTGTGGGGACGCGACGGTGCGGTCGGAAAGTGTTTCCAGCCGCTCGAAGAGTGGCGCAAGGTGGCGCGGCTGGTGACTGGCCATGCACTGCCCTGCGGGCACTACATCGCCGAGGAAATCCCCGAGCAGTTGCTTGCCGAAGTGCTGCCCTTCCTGCGCGGCACGGCATCGTAAATATCTGATACCAAAGTCATTTCGGCGGGTCCCGCATGGGACCGGCTCGCCTCTGGAGCACCGCTCCGGGCCAAAGCGCGCCAGGCGCTGGCCTTTTCACATTTTGTCCATTCGCCGAAATCACGAGAGACGCAGGCGTTTCTTCCGTCTGCAGCATTCCGCGCGGGCTGGCATTATGGCTGGCGGGAGTTTTCTGACGAATCAGATGCATGTGCAATGCGCCGCGGTGAAACGTGCCGCGATCGTTACATACATTCATGGATGCATGTATAATGCGCGGCGAAAATTCGTTCAAAAAATCCCCACCTGCTGTTCATACAAACAATGACGTACCGATTTATTGCAAGCTGCCTCGCTGTCTGGCTCGGCCTTTGTGTTGCCGCAGGCTGGCTGGTGGAGCGGCTCTGGGCCTGACCCGCGTTCCCCGCTGCCGAATGGAAGGGACGGGCGAGGGCGTGTCGAGTGCGTTGTTTTTCCGAGCCCTCTCTCTTCGATGCCTTTCAACATGAAGAAAGCACAACAAGAACGAAACATGTCTACTGCCCCACGTTCCCGCATGAAGCTCCTGGGCCGAACCGTGGCCGCTGCCGCATTGGTGGCGGGTGCCAGTTCGGCGGCCAGCGCCGAGGAGCTGGTGGGCTGGAAACACCCCGCCGTACATGTGGCCTATGGCCGTGACACGAGCCATGACGTCAACAAGTACGAAGTCGGCATCAACTTCAACACGCCGATCCAGTATGGCAATCCGCAGGGCTGGCTGTTCCGCCTGCAGGCCGAAGTGAACCTGGCTGGCTGGGATACGCGTGGCGGCACCAACCAGCAGAATCTGGTCGAATTCGGTATTTCGCCAATCCTGCGCGTGGAAAAGCGCGGCGGCTACTTCGTGCCGTTCGTCGAGGGATCGGTAGGCCTGCGCGTGCTGAGCCACGCGGGCACGTCCGATGAACATCGGATGGGCAGTGCGTTCCAGTTCTCGGACATGCTCGGCGTAGGTGTGGGCTTCGGCAAGAACGCCGCCACCGAAGTGGGCTTCCGCTTCCAGCACATCTCCAATGCCGGGATCAAGGAACCCAACCCGGGCAGCAACTTCTATACGGGTTACGTGCGCTACCGCTTCTGAGCGCCTGCGCAGAACTGCCAGCCGTCAGGCGGCGCGGACCATCGCGGTCCCGCCGCTGCGGACGGCATCGAAGAACGCCCACAACTCGGGGGCGTCGCTGGTGGCCACGTTGAACCGGATCCACGGCGAGTCTGCTTCCGCGGGATCGAAATACGCGCCCGGCGCCAGCCAGATACCGTGCTCCAGCGCCAGCGTGGCCAGGTGATTGCCGCTCACGGCGACGCCATCGTGCCCCGGCGCCAGTCGCGCCCATGTGAACATGCCGCCTTCGGGCCGAAGCATGATTTCCAGCCCATGCGCTTCCATCTTTTCCGACACGTGATCCTGTTGCGCGCGTAGCCGTTCGGCCAGCGCCGCCACATGCCGCCCATAGTGACCGCTGGTCAGTACCGAATACACGAGCCGCTCGGTGACTTCCGACGAGGTCAGTCCGACCGCCATCTTGGTGCGCGCGAATGCCTTGGCAAGGTCAGGGCTGGCCGCCAGATAGCCCACGCGCAGCGACGGCGCGATCGTCTTCGAAAATCCGTTCACGTAGACCACTTGCGACAAGCCATCCATGGCCGCCAGCATCGGTGAGCCGGCGGGGGCGAGTTCGCGATAGATATCGTCTTCGACCACAAGCAGCCGATGCTGCTCGGCCAGTTGCAGCACGCGGAACGCGTTCATGCTGGTCAGGCTGGCGCCGGTGGGATTCTGCAGCACCGTGTTGACGAACAGCGCGCGCGGGCTGTGCTGGCGGATGGCATCTTCGAGCGCATCGGTGTCGAGGCCCGCTGCGGTGCGTGGCACGCCGATGGCACGCAGCCCGGCCAGCCGCAGGATCTGTAGCAGGTTGCAGTAGCAAGGGGCTTCCACGAGCACGGTATCGCCCGGTCGCAATAATGTGCGGACCACGAGGTCCAGTGCCTGCGTGGCGCCCTGCGTCAGCACCACCTGCTGCGACTGCACGGGCATGCCGTACTGGCTCAGATGCGTGGCGATGTGCTCGCGCAGCGCGCCGAATCCGTAGGGGTGGCCATAGCCGGACACCTGCGCGGCCGGCACGCGCGATGCACTGCGCATGGCCTGATGCAAACCTTCCTCGTTGAGCCAGTCCCCCGGCAGCCAGCCCGCGCCCGCCTTGATCGGCACGGAGTGATCGGCGAATACATCGGAGAGCAGCCACGCTGCGTTAAGTCCGGGCACCTCCCAGTGCGGCGCGCGTGCATGACCCGAAGGCGTGTGGCGATGGGCCACCGTGTAGCCCGAGCCGGGGCGCGCCGCCAGATAGCCCAATGCCGTCAGCCGGCCATAGGCTTCGGCCACCGTGAAGGTGCTGACGTTGTGCTGCTGCGCCAGACGCCGCACCGAAGGCAGCGCGGTGCCAGCACGCAGCGCGCGCTGATCGACCATGGCGGCGATGGCTGCCACGATCTGCTCGGTCAGGGTTTCACCGCCACGGCGGCTGCGGACAAGATTCAGGTTGAGCATGCGGCGCTCGGGAAAATCGAAACCTGTACAGTGTAATGGCTTGTGGCAGGCCGGGTGGCGATGGGGGAAATTTGACGCGCCGCAGCGTGAATCGGCTGTTTCATCGATGTAACAGCGGGTGTCGTGCAACTGCGGAGCCGGATTCGCCATGCGTTGCATCTGTACGGTCTGGGCATCTTGACCTGTACGGTCAGGCGGAGCCGTGGAGACCGTATATTCTTGAGTTCGGACCCCGCCGGTAGAGTTGCCCAATCCGTGGCATGCCGCCACGCCCCGCGCATTGCGAACAGGAGAAAGTATGGACGCCGCCAAGACCGTGATTCCCGATCTCGAAGCCTTGTGGATGCCCTTTACGGCCAATCGCCAGTACAAGAGCGCGCCGCGCCTGCTGGCGTCGGCCAACGGCATGTACTACACGACGCACGATGGCCGCGAGATCCTCGATGGCTGCGCCGGTCTGTGGTGCGTGGCGGCTGGTCATGCACGCAAGGAGATCGTGGAAGCCATCGCGCAGCAGGCGGCCACGCTGGACTACGCGCCGCCGTTCCAGATGGGGCATCCGCTTGAATTCGAAGCAGCGACCAAGGTGGCGGCGCTGATGCCGAAGGGGCTGGATCGCATCTTCTTCACGAACTCGGGTTCGGAATCGGTCGATACGGCGCTGAAGATCGCGCTGGCCTATCACCGCGCTCGCGGCGAAGGCACGCGCACGCGCATCATCGGTCGCGAGCGCGGCTATCACGGCGTGGGCTTTGGCGGCCTGGGCGTGGGCGGCATCGGCCCGAACCGCAAGATGTGGTCGGCCAACGTGATGCCCGGCACCGATCACCTGCCGGCCACGCTGAACATCGCCGAGGCGGCGTTCTCGAAGGGCCAGCCGCAATGGGGCGCGCATCTCGCCGATGAACTGGAGCGTCTGGTGGCGCTGCACGATGCATCGAACATTGCCGCCGTGATCGTCGAACCGATGGCAGGTTCCGCTGGCGTGCTGATCCCGCCCGTGGGCTATCTGGAAAAGCTGCGCGAGATCACGAGCAAGCACGGCATCCTGCTGATCTTCGACGAGGTCATCACGGCATTCGGCCGTCTTGGCGCGGCCACCGCTGCCGAGCGCCTGAAGGTCACGCCGGACCTGATCACGATGGCCAAGGCCATCAACAATGCCGCCGTGCCGATGGGTGCCGTGGCCGTGCGCCGCGAGGTGCACGACGCCGTGGTCAATGCCGCGCCGCAGGGTGGCATCGAACTGCCGCACGGCTACACGTACTCGGGCCATCCGCTGGCCATGGCCGCGTGTATCGCCACGCTCGACCTCTACAAGCGCGACAAGCTGTTCGAACGCGCTGCGGAGATGGCACCGAAGTTCGAGGCTGCCGTGCATGGCCTGCGCGATGCGCCGCACGTGAAGGACATTCGCAACCTCGGCATGGTGGCGGGCGTGGAACTGGAATCGCGTCCCGGCGCACCGGGTGCGCGCGCCTACGAGGCGTTCCTGAAGTGCTTCGAACTGGGCGTGCTGGTACGCTACACCGGCGACATCCTGGCGTTCTCGCCGCCGCTGATCATTTCCGAGTCCGAGATCGACAAGTTGTTCGACACCGTGAAGCAGGCGCTGCAGAGCATCCAGTAAGACCTGCCCGCAAGAACGGCACACCCCGAGACACCGAGAGGAAGACCGCAGTGAACATCGCAGAAAACCGGCAGATCGCCGAAATCCACCACTACATCGGCGGCACCGTGCAGCGCGCCGCCACCGATCGCTTTGCCGATGTGTTCAACCCGGCCACCGGCGACGTGGCCGCACGCGTGGCCATGGGCACCGCCGACGATGTGGCGGCAGCCGTGGCCGCAGCCAAGGCCGCCTGGCCTGCCTGGGCAGAAATGCCGCCGCTGCGCCGCGCGCGCATCCTCTTCAAGTTCAAGGAGCTGCTGGACCGCCATCACGACGATCTGGCCGCGCTGATCACGCGCGAGCACGGCAAGGTGTTCTCGGATGCCAAGGGCGAAGTCACGCGCGGCATCGAAGTGGTGGAGTTTGCCTGCGGCATTCCCAACCTGCTCAAGACCGACTTCACCGACAACATTGGCGGTGGCATCGACAACTGGAATCTGCGCCAGCCGCTGGGCGTGGTGGCCGGCATCACGCCGTTCAACTTCCCGGTGATGGTGCCGATGTGGATGTTCCCGGTGGCGCTGGCCTGCGGCAACACGTTCGTGCTGAAGCCGTCTGAGCGTGACCCGTCGCCAAGCCTGCTGATCGCCGATCTGCTCAAGCAGGCCGGTCTGCCCGATGGCGTGTTTAACGTGGTGCAGGGCGACAAGACCGCTGTCGATGCGCTGCTGGCGCATCCCGACGTGCAGGCGCTGTCGTTCGTCGGCTCCACGCCGATTGCCGAGTACATCTACACGGAAGGCACGAAGCACGGCAAGCGCGTGCAGGCACTGGGCGGCGCAAAGAATCACCTCGTCGTGATGCCCGATGCGGATCTCGATCAGGCGGTGGATGCACTGATCGGTGCCGCGTACGGCTCCGCAGGTGAGCGTTGCATGGCGATCTCGGTGGCGGTGGCCGTGGGCGACGTGGCCGACAAGCTCGTGCCGCGTCTGGCAGAGCGTGCTGCCGCGCTGAAGATCCGCAACGGCATGGAAGACGATGCCGAGATGGGCCCGCTGGTCACGGCCGCGCACAAGGCCAAGGTCGAGGGCTACATTGCCAAGGGCGTGGCAGAGGGTGCCAAGCTGGTGATCGATGGACGCGGCCACAAGGTGGACGGCCACGACAATGGCTTCTTTGTCGGCGGCACGCTGTTCGACAACGTGAAGCCGGACATGACGATCTACAAGGAAGAGATCTTCGGTCCGGTGCTGTCGGTAGTGCGCGTGCATGATTTTGCCGAAGCCGTATCGCTGATCAACGCGCACGAGTTCGGCAACGGCGTGTCGTGCTACACCAGCGACGGCGGTATCGCCCGTGCCTTCGCGCGCCAGATCCAGGTCGGCATGGTCGGCATCAACGTACCGATTCCGGTGCCGATGGCGTGGCACTCGTTCGGCGGCTGGAAGCGCTCGCTGTTCGGCGATCATCACGCGTACGGCGAAGAAGGCGTGCGCTTCTACACGCGCTACAAGAGCGTGATGCAGCGCTGGCCGGACAGCATCGCGAAGGGTGCGGAATTTACGATGCCGGTGGCGAAGTAGCCATCCTCCCACTTCAAGTGGAAAGGCGCTCCTTGATGGAGCGCTTTTTTTTGTTGCCGTCGTTGCCAATTACCTCAGATTGCAATCCCCAACGTTGCGTTTGACGCGCCTCAAGCTCCTGCCGTTGCTCCATCGCTACGCTTGCGCGGCCCGTCCATGGCGATCACTGATCGACCCTGGCGGCAAGGGGAATCCTTTCCCATCGTACGGCGCCGGATCTGCCGTAACTCCCCCGGCCACGATGTTCCGCGCCCTGCGTGCGAGGGAAATTATTGGGAATGCAACGTGAAGCTTGAAGCAAAGGTAATGCGCCTGGGCGCGGTGGCGCTGTGCGCAATGGCGCTGGTGGCTTGCGGTGGTGGCGACGACGGTCCGGGAACGACGATTACCAGTGGCCCGTCGGGTGGTACATCGAGCGGTACATCGGGTGGTACATCGAGCGGTACGCAGCCAGCGTCGAGCGTGGTGGTGGGCGCGGTGGAAGCATCGTTCGTGGAAGGCAGCGATGCCCGCTTCGCGGCGGTCGGACTCGATACGCGGGTTGGCGCGCTGGGTGGCGCGAAGCAGGCCGCGAATGGCACATTCCCCGCGCTGAGCACGTACAGCACGAGCAGCGGTGGCGTCGGTGGCATTGCGGGCAACGCGTCCTTTGCGATGGGCAACTGGGTCGGCAAGGTCCAGGATAGCGATGGGAACAGGGAAGTC
This sequence comes from Cupriavidus sp. DL-D2, assembly GCF_039710735.1. NCBI lineage: Bacteria > Pseudomonadati > Pseudomonadota > Betaproteobacteria > Burkholderiales > Burkholderiaceae > Cupriavidus > Cupriavidus sp. DL-D2. The sequence continues at coordinate 53,708 of NZ_JBDKXK010000004.1, forward strand.
TCGACGCCGAATGGCGTGTCCTACGCCGTGTTCAACCGCCCGGCGCAGGCCAAGGCCGATGGCACGCTGACGTGCACGCCGCACATCACCTCGCCGCGAACTGCAAGGGGCAAGGGCGAGACGATGGCAGGCACGTCGACGATGACCATCGCCGATGGCGTGATTTCCGTGAGCGCCAACCTGGTCCTGACGCAGGTAGACGGCAATGCGACGCCGGTCACGTTCAACCACACATTCACGATGATCGGGGGCACAACCTTCGTGGGCATGATGACCAGCACGCCCACCAGGCCGATCGAATACACCTTGAGCATCGGCGACGGTGTGGGCGATGGCCATATCGTCGTGATGCCATGGCGCCTGAACGCAGCGGCTGGCGTGCAGCACGGCATGACGGTCCTGGAGTGCAAGCGTCCGACATAAGGGCACAGTCCCTCCTTCCATGAAGAGGGAGGGACGTCAGGTTACCGGCTGCCCGCTTCGTCGAAGAACGCACGCGAGCGGGCATCGCCGGCATAGGCGGAGTTGATGCGCACCCAGGCCGAGGTCTCGCCACCGGGGCGGAAGAAATGTCCCGGCGCCAGCGAGATGCCATAGCGTTCGGCCATCGTCACGATCTCGCGCGAGTCCTCGATGCCGCGTGGCCGTGCCCACAGGAAGTTGCCACCGGCCGGCTCGCAGAACACTTCCCAGTTGTACTGGTCGAGAATCTTCACCGCATCGGCCGTCACCTCGCGCGTGCGTACGCGCAACCGTTCCACATATTTGCGATAGGCGCCGCGCTCCAGCATCGTCGCGGTCACGGCCTCCGCGAAGTGCGATCCCGCAACGCTCGTCAGCACCTTCACATCGATCAGGTCCTTGATCAGCGTCTTGTCGGCCACGACATAACCCACGCGCAGCGCGGCAGACACCGTCTTCGAAAATCCGCCGATGTAGATGACGTGTTCAAGCTGGTCGAGCGTGGCGAGTCGATCGGTGAAGTTGAGCTGGAAGTCCGAGAAGATATCGTCTTCCACGAATCGGAAGTTGTGCTTGCGCGCGAGTTCGAGCAGACGGAATGCCACGGGCGGCGCGAGCGTGGAGCCGGTGGGATTCTGCAGGATGCTGTTGGTGAAGAACAGCTTGGGCTTGTGCTCGCGCAGCAGGCGCTCGCACGCTTCCGGGTCGGGACCGTTTGGCGTGTGCGGCACGCCAACGAGTTGCACGCCATGCATGCGCAGCAGGCCGAAGAGGTTGTAGTAACCGGGGTCTTCCACAAAGACCGTATCGCCCGGCTTCAGCAGATGGCGCACGATCAGGTCGAGTGCCTGGCTCGCGCCCGAGGTGATCAGCACCTGGGACAGATCGGCCTGCACGCCCACCTGACGCACGCGCGTCAGCACATGCTTGCGCAGTTCCGGATGGCCGAGCGGTGTGGCGTAGTGGATCACGCTGTCGATGTCGTGACGCGTGATGTGGCGGATGGCCTGCGTCAGTCCTTCCACATCGCGCCATTCCTCGGGCACGAAGCCGCCCGCGAGTTTCAGCGTGCCGCTGGGATGGTGGAACTGGTCGATGATGTGCAGCGACAGATCTTCGGCGAGGCTGGGGTCCGACCAGCCGCGTCCGCTGCGACCGGCCAGCGCGCTCTCGGCCACATAGAAGCCCGACCCCTGGCGCGAATCGACCAAGCCTTGCGAGACCAGACGGTCATAGGCTTCGATCACGGGAAAGCGGCTGATGCCGTGTTCGGCAGCCAGTGCGCGAATCGAAGGCAGGCGCGCGCCCGGCGTGGCTTCGCGGGACGAGATCCACGACTTCACGCCGAGCACGATCTGCTCGGTGAGCGGCACGCCGGTGGAGGGGTCGAGAATGAGCTTCATAGGAGCGGGGGCGGGGGCACTGGCGAGCAACTGTCAGTAAAAACTACTGAACAGTACTTCGAAAACTGTTCGGAACTGTGCATGGGATTGTAGTGCGCGCCGTGGATAAATACAGCCATGGCGCAGCGCCCCCTCGGCTTTCCATGACAGGCCACGCAGCGCCGGGCACCTTAAGGAGACGCCCATGCGTGAACTCAGGACATTCGAACTCGACGATCCCGGCCAGCCCGTGAGCTGGCGCGCCCGCCACGGCCAGAGCGTGACTGCGCTCGAAGGTCGCCTCTGGCTGACCGTGGAAGGTCAACTGGCCGATATCTGGCTGAAGCCGGGCGATACCCGCGCGCTGACCGAAGGTGACCGCGTGTGGTTGTCCGCGGAAACGGACATCGCGCGATTCCTGCTGACTGAAGTCCCGGCGCCGTGGTCGATGCGTCGCGCGGTGTTCATCGCCCGCCAACTCGCGCGTCGCTGGAATGCGCGCAAGACCGACGCGTTTGGCGATTGCCCGCAAGCCAGCGCCTGAAACCCTTCTCCTACCGTTCTCCTGGGATCCGGAGCCGCATGCATCACCTTCGCCGACCTCCCGCGGCGCGGGCGCGGTCTCCGGGCCCTTCTCCTTTCCTCCTCGTTTCTCGTCGGTCTTTCCTGAATCCCGTCGCCGTGCCACGATGATGTGGAAGCGTTTGACGTCATCCGTAGCATCGATCGGTGCTTACCCGCGCCCCTCGACTTACGTTAACGTAAACGTCATATAATCGTCCGGCCCCTGTGAGTGCGGTCGTCAGAACCGCAGACGTGTCGTGCTACGCACACGTCAGCCGCAAGCGGGCAGCCAGCCACATAACGAGCGGTGGAGACAATGACTGATCTTTCCGATGTGAGCAGGACAGCGGCCGCCCATTCCAAGGCGACCGCAGGCAGCGGCCCGGCCAACAAGGTGCGTTTTGTCACCGCCGCGTCGCTGTTCGACGGCCACGATGCGTCGATCAACATCATGCGGCGCATCCTCCAGTCCCATGGCTGCGAGGTGATTCACCTGGGCCACAACCGGTCTGTGCATGAGGTGGTGACCGCAGCGCTGCAGGAAGACGTGCAGGGGATTGCCATCTCCAGCTACCAGGGTGGCCACGTCGAATACTTCAAGTACATGATCGATCTGCTGCGCGAGCACGGCGGCGAACACATCCAGGTGTTCGGTGGCGGCGGCGGCGTGATCGTGCCCGAAGAGATCCGCGAATTGCAGGCGTACGGCGTGGCGCGCATCTACAGCCCCGAGGACGGCCAGCGGCTGGGCCTGATGGGCATGATTGCCGATATGGTGCAGCGCTGCGATATCGATCTCACGCGTTACGCGCCGTCCACGCTCGATGCCGTGGCCGCAGGTGATCGTCGCGCACTCGCACAACTGATTACCGCGCTGGAGAACGGAAAGGCTGCGCCGGCGCTGGTAAGTGCACTGCACGACCGCGCCAAGACCGCCACCACGCCGGTGCTCGGTATCACAGGCACGGGTGGTGCCGGTAAGTCGTCGCTGACCGATGAACTGATTCGCCGCTTCCGGCTCGATCAGCAGGATGCGTTGTCGATTGCGGTGATCTCGATCGATCCGTCGCGCCGCAAGTCGGGCGGCGCGCTGCTCGGCGACCGCATCCGCATGAACGCGATCAACCATCCGCAGATCTTCATGCGCTCGCTCGCCACGCGCGAGGCGGGTTCTGAAATCTCGCAGGCATTGCCCGATGTGATCGCCGCATGCAAGGCCGCATCGTTCGATCTGGTGATCGTGGAGACGTCCGGCATCGGGCAGGGCGATGCCGCCATCGTGCCGCACGTGGAACTGTCGCTGTACGTGATGACGCCCGAGTTTGGCGCGGCAAGCCAGTTGGAGAAGATCGACATGCTCGACTTCGCCGATTTCGTCGCCATCAACAAGTTCGACCGCAAGGGCGCGCAGGATGCGTGGCGCGACGTGGCCAAGCAGGTGCTGCGCAATCGCGAGCAATGGCACAGCAAGGCCGAGGACATGCCGGTGTATGGTACGCAGGCATCGCGCTTCAACGATGATGGCGTGACCATGCTGTATCAGGGATTGGCCGAGGCACTGGGCACGCGCGGTCTCGTATTCAAGGCGGGTATGTTGCCGAAGTTGCCGGGCCGCATCTCCACCGGCCAGAACGTGATCGTGCCGCCCGCGCGTGGCCGCTATCTGGCCGAGCTGGCCGATACCGTGCGCGGCTATCATCGTCGCGTGGCGGCCCAGAGCCGCACGGCGCGCGAACGTCAGCAACTGCGTGCGGCGCACAGCATGCTCAAGGCGTCGAACCATGATGCCGATGGTCAGGCACTTGAATCGCTCGCCACGGAGCGCGATGCCTCGCTCGGCGCCGTGGAGCGCAAGCTGCTGGCGATGTGGCCGCAGATGCAGGATGCGTACAGCGGCGACGAATACGTGGTCAAAATCCGCGACAAGGAAATCCGCACGGGTTTGATCACCACGACGCTCTCTGGAACGAAGATCCGCAAGGTGGTGCTGCCGCGCTTCGAGGACGATGGTGAAGTGCTGAAGTGGCTGATGCGCGAGAACGTGCCCGGCAGTTTCCCGTACACCGCTGGCGTGTTCGCATTCAAGCGCGAGGGCGAAGACCCTACGCGCATGTTCGCGGGCGAGGGCGATGCGTTCCGCACCAATCGCCGCTTCAAGCTCGTATCGGAAGGCATGGACGCCAAGCGGCTCTCCACCGCATTCGATTCGGTCACGCTCTACGGCGAAGACCCGCACGAGCGGCCCGACATCTACGGCAAGGTCGGCAACTCGGGCGTGTCGATTGCCACGCTCGACGACATGAAGGTGCTCTACGACGGCTTCGACCTGACCAGCCCCAGCACCTCGGTATCGATGACGATCAACGGCCCTGCGCCGACGATCCTCGCGATGTTCATGAACACCGCCATCGATCAGCAACTCGACAAGTTCCGCGCCGACAACCGTCGCGAGCCCACTGCCGACGAGGAAGCGAAGATTCGCGCGTGGGTGCTGCAAAACGTGCGCGGCACGGTGCAGGCGGACATCCTCAAGGAAGATCAGGGCCAGAACACTTGCATCTTCTCGACGGAGTTTTCGCTGAAGGTGATGGGCGATATCCAGGAGTACTTTGTCCACCATCAGGTGCGCAATTTCTACTCGGTGTCGATCTCGGGATATCACATCGCCGAGGCCGGTGCGAACCCGGTATCGCAACTCGCCTTCACGCTGGCGAATGGCTTCACGTATGTGGAGGCCTACCTCGCGCGCGGCATGCATATCGATGACTTCGCGCCGAACCTGTCGTTCTTCTTCTCGAACGGCATGGACCCCGAGTACAGCGTGCTGGGCCGCGTGGCACGCCGCATCTGGGCCGTGACGATGCGCGACAAGTACGGTGCCAACGAGCGTAGCCAGAAGCTCAAGTACCACATCCAGACATCGGGCCGTTCGCTGCACGCGCAGGAGATCGACTTCAACGATATCCGCACCACGCTGCAGGCGCTGATCGCGATCTACGACAACTGCAATTCGCTGCACACGAATGCGTATGACGAGGCCATCACCACGCCAACGGCGGAGTCCGTGCGCCGCGCGCTGGCCATCCAGTTGATCATCAATCGCGAGTGGGGCGTAGCCAAGTGCGAGAACCCGAACCAGGGCAGCTTCCTGATCGAGGAATTGACGGACTTGGTGGAAGAAGCCGTGCTGCAGGAGTTCGAGCGCATTGCCGAGCGCGGCGGCGTGCTCGGGGCGATGGAGACGGGCTACCAGCGCGGCAAGATCCAGGAGGAGTCGCTGTATTACGAGCAACTCAAGCACGACGGTACGCTGCCGATCATCGGCGTGAACACGTTCCGCAATCCGAATGGAGATCCCACGCCGCAGACGCTGGAGCTTGCGCGATCAAGCGATGAAGAGAAACAGAGTCAGTTGACCCGCCTGGCGGAATTTCAGGGCGGCCATTCGGCAGATGCATCGGCGATGCTCGACCGCCTGCGCCAGACGGTGATCGACAACGGCAATGTATTCGCCGTGCTGATGGACGCTGTGCGCGTGTGCTCGCTGGGGCAGATCACGCATGCGCTGTTCGAGGTTGGCGGTCAGTATCGACGCAATATGTAGGCTTGCCAGAGCATCGGAAGGCTGTGCAGGTGGTTCACGCGGCGGGGCGCTGGGGATACACTCAGCGTTTCCGCAAGCGTGCATCCATTAGACAATCACCATGCAAGCCGAGTACGACAGCAACAACATCTTTGCCCGCATTCTGCGCGGCGAACTTCCCTGCTTCAAGGTCTACGAGGACGCGGACACCATCGCGTTCATGGACATCATGCCGCAATCCGACGGCCACACGCTGGTGGTGCCGAAGGAGCCGGCGGTGGACATCTTCGGTTTGTCCGAAGCCGGTGCAGCGGCCGCCATCCGCGCCACGCAGATCGTGGCCCGCGCGGTGCGCGAAACGTTTGCGCCCGATGGCGTGGTGATCAGCCAGTTCAACGGCGCGGCTGCAGGGCAGACCGTGCCGCATGTGCATTTCCACATCGTGCCGCGCTACGCGGACCAGTCGCTGCGCGGTCACGCGCGCGACCAGCAGAAGATGGAAGTGCTCAAGGCGCATGCCGAACGCGTGGCGGCCACGCTGGCGAAGCAGGGCGCCTGAATCGGCATCGAATGGAATCGATTGATATCTGACAAACAAAGGAAGCGAGACATGGCAATCAGGACAGTGGGTATCGTAGGGGCGGGCACGATGGGCAACGGTATTGCGCAGGCATGCGCGGTGTCCGGCCTCGACGTGGTGATGGTGGATATCAGCGACGCAGCGGTGCAGAAGGGCATCGCGACCGTGGCGGGCAGCCTGGATCGGCTGATCAAGAAGGAAAAGGCCACCGAGGCCGACAAGGCTGCGGCGCTGTCGCGCATCCAGGGCAGCACGGCGTATGAAGATCTGAAGCGCGCCGATATCGTGATCGAGGCCGCTACCGAGAACTATGATCTCAAGGTCAAGATCCTCAAGCAGATCGACAGCATCGTGGGCCCGGACGTGATCATCGCGTCGAACACCTCGTCGATCTCGATCACGAAGCTGGCTGCCGTGACGCAACGCGCCGACCGCTTCATCGGTATGCACTTCTTCAATCCGGTGCCGATGATGGCGCTGGTCGAACTGATCCGCGGCCTGCAAACCAGCGACGCCGCGCACGCCGACGTGGAAGCCTTGTCGAAGCAGCTCGGCAAGTACCCGATCACGGTGAAGAACAGCCCGGGCTTCGTGGTCAACCGCATCCTCTGCCCGATGATCAACGAGGCGTTCTGCGTGCTGGGCGAAGGCCTGGCATCGCCCGAGGAAATCGACGAAGGCATGAAGCTCGGCTGCAACCATCCGATCGGCCCGCTGGCGCTGGCCGACATGATTGGTCTGGATACGATGCTCGCGGTGATGGAGGTGCTGTACACCGAGTTTGCTGATCCGAAGTATCGGCCCGCGATGCTGATGCGCGAGATGGTGGCTGCGGGGTATTTGGGGCGGAAGACGGGACGGGGGGTTTATGTTTATAGCAAGTAAGACCTGACTATCCCACTCGGTTTTCTCCCCTCTCCCGCGAGCGGGAGAGGGGCGGGGGAGAGGGCCAGCAGTTCAAATTGCGACAAGTCGGCAAGCAGAGCCTCTAGCCCTCTCCCCCAACCCCTCTCCCGCAAGGCGGGAGAGGGGAGCTAAACCAGCAGGGGAAAATAATCACTCCCCATACTGCCTTAACCCCTCCAGATCCAGCACCACGATCACCCCGTAGTCCACCCGCACCAGCCCCTGCTGCTCCAGCACCTTCAGTGCCTGATTCGCGCGTTGCCGCGAAATCCCCGCGAGCAGTCCAATCTCTTCCTGCGAAATCTCGATCGTATTGCCCAGGCTCGGATACAGGTGTTCGTTGAACAGCGATGACACCGCGCGTGCCACGCGCGAATCGATATCAAGCAGGCGTTCGTATTCCACGGCCGCGATGAATTGTCCGAGCCGTTCGTTGAACTGCATCAGCAGGAAGCGCGTGAAGGGCAGGCTGGTATCCAGCAACCACTGAAAAGTGTCGCGCGGGACAAAGGCGATGCGTGAGCGGCGCAAGGCCATCACGTCGTATTTGCGGATTTCCGATTTGAGGACGGCGCCTTCGCCGAACCAGCCGCCGGTGGGGACGCCCGTGAAGGTGACCGACTTGCCCGAAGGCGACACCGTGGTGATCTTCACGATGCCTTCGACCACGCCGAGCCAGTGCTCGGCCATTTCACCCTTGTGACAGACGTAGTCGCCTTGTGCGTACTCGCGCACCGTAGTCACGCGTTTGACACGCTCGCGTTGCTCGGGGCTGAGGTCGACCGCCCAGGCGCAGCGGTCGATGAAGTCGTGGCTTGAAGCGGCAGGCATCGGGCTCCCGTAGGGATTAACCCGGAATTGTCGCCGGCGCGACAACCCGGTCAGATGGCATCGGCTATCTTACGATCACACGGAACCGGCCCTGCCAGCAGATCCTCACCAAACAAGGGCAAGGCAAGACTGGCGTGACGCGGTGCGGCAACGACGCGAAACGCCCAGTATAGCGACCGGTCAGGCGGCTTGATACCCGGCATGGCACCTACGCCATCCGCAGGGGAGAGGAGACAGCGATGCAGGAATCGTCGGCAACGACCTTCCCGCGATGGCTGCAGGCGCATGCCTCGCAGCGGCCCGACCATCCGGCCCATCGTGAGAAGGATCTCGGCATCTGGCAGACATACAGCTGGTCGCAGGCTGCGCGTGAAGTGCGTGCGCTGGCGTGCGGGCTGGCCGCGCTCGGCTTTCGGCGTGGCATGAACCTGGCCGTGGTGGGTGACAACCGTCCGCGCCTGTATTGGTCGATGACTGCCGCGCAGGCGCTGGGCGGCGTGCCCGTGCCGCTCTACCAGGACGCCATCGCCAACGAGATGGTGTACGTGCTCGAAGACGCGGAGATCGAATTCGCCATCGTCGAAGATCAGGAGCAGGTGGACAAGCTGCTCGAAGTGGAACCGCAACTGGCGCAGCACGGCCGCGCGGTGCGCTACGTGATCTACGAAGATCCGCGCGGGCTGCGCGACTACGATCATCCGTCGCTGCTTTCGTACGAACGCGTGCAGGAAATTGGCCGCGAGTACGATCAGGCGAACCCCGGCTTCTACGATGCAGCGATTGCGCAGGGCGCGCCCGATGACACCGCGATCATCCTCTATACATCAGGCACCACGGGCAAGCCCAAGGGCGTGTGCCACTCGCATGCGGGCCTGATCGGCGCGGCGCGCAACGGCTGCCAGTTCGATGGACTCGGTCCGAATGACGATGTGCTGTCCTATCTGCCGATGGCGTGGGTGGGCGACAACCTGTTCTCGTATGCGCAGGCGATGGTGGCCGGTTTCACGGTCAACTGTCCTGAATCGCGCGAGACCGTGATGACCGATCTGCGCGAGATCGGCCCGACCTATTACTTCGCCCCGCCGCGCATCTATGAAGGGTTGCTCACGCAAGTGATGATCCGCATGGAAGACGCGGGCTGGATCAAGCGCCGCCTGTTCGGCTGGGCGATGAACGTGGCGCGTCGCTGCGGTGCGGACATCCTCGACAAACGCCCCGTGCCGATGATGGATCGGTTGCGTTATGCGATGGGCGAAGTGCTTGTCTATGGCCCGCTGCGCAACGTGCTCGGCATGAGCCGCATCCGCGTGGGCTACACGGCAGGCGAGGCGATTGGCCCCGACCTGTTCCGCTTCTATCGCTCCATCGGCATCAACCTGAAGCAGTTCTACGGCCAGACCGAGACCTGCGCGTATGTGTGCCTGCAGCCCGATGGCAATGTGAAGTTCGATTCCGTAGGTCCGGCCGCGCCGGGCATGGAGATCCGCATTGCCGACAACGGCGAGGTGCTGGTGCGCGGCGTGGGGTTGCTCAAGTCCTACTACAAGCGCGACGACGCCACGCGCGAGGCCATCAACGACGACGGCTATTTCATGACCGGCGACGCGGGTGTGATCGATGCCGATGGGCATCTGAAAATCATCGATCGCGCCAAGGATGTGGGCAAGCTGGCCGACGGCTCGATGTTCGCGCCCAAGTACATCGAGAACAAGCTCAAGTTCTTTCCGTACGTCAAGGAGGCCGTGGCCTTCGGTACGGATCGCGACCGTGTGTGCGCGTTCATCAATATCGATTTCGATGCGGTAGGCAACTGGGCCGAGCGTCGACACCTGGCCTATGCTGGCTATGTCGATCTGGCCAGTCAGCCCGACGTGATTGCGATGATCGCCGAGTGCGTGGAGCAGGTGAATGCCGACCTGGCGAACGATGCGATGCTGGCGGGTTCGCAGGTGGCGCGCTTCCTGATCCTGCACAAGGAACTGGACCCCGATGACGACGAACTGACGCGGACGCGAAAAGTACGGCGCGGCTTTATTGCCGAGAAGTACGGCGTGCTGGTGGATGCGCTCTTTGCCGGACGCGCCGAGCAGTTCATCGATACGCGCGTGAAGTTCGAGGATGGCCGCGAGGGCAGTGTGTCGGCCACGCTGAAGCTGATGGATGCCAAGCGTTTCCCGCCAGCCGGCGGCGCGCGCGCGGCGTGATGGACGGAGGCAAAGCATGACCGCAACCCCTACAGCGTGGCAGGGTGGCATGGCGCGCGTGGATGCCACGGGCACGATGGTGGCGCCCGGCGGGCTGGCCCATCCCGCACATCCCGAGACTGGCACCGCTGCGCACGACGCGCCGCGCACCGGGGATTCGCATGGCCCCGATGGCACCGCGCATACGCATACGCGTGGCGACGTGATCCTGGATCTGCAGAACATCTCGCTGTCGTTCGGCGGCGTGAAGGCGCTGACCGATATCTCGTTCGATGTCTGCGAGCACGAGATCCGCGCCATCATCGGGCCGAACGGTGCGGGCAAGAGTTCGATGCTGAACGTGATCAACGGCGTGTATCACCCGCAACAGGGCCGCATCGTGTTTCGCGGACAGGAGCGGCGGCAGATGCATCCCACGGCGGCGGCGCGGCAAGGCATTGCGCGCACGTTCCAGAACATCGCGCTGTTCAAGGGCATGACCGTGCTCGACAACATCATGACGGGCCGCAACACGCAGTTCCGCACGGGCGTGTTCGCGCATGCGCTGTGGTGGGGACCGGCGCGCGCAGAGGAAATGCAGCATCGCCGCAAGGTTGAAGAGGTAATCGACTTCCTTGAAATCCAGGCCATCCGCAAGACGCCGGTGGGACGGTTGCCTTACGGCTTGCAGAAGCGCGTGGAGCTGGCGCGTGCGCTGGCGGCGGAGCCGTCGATGCTGCTCCTGGACGAGCCGATGGCCGGCATGAACGTGGAAGAGAAGCAGGACATGTGCCGCTTCATCCTCGACGTGAACCAGCAGTTCGGCACCACCATCGTGCTGATCGAACACGACATGGGCGTGGTCATGGATATCTCCGATCGCGTGGTCGTGCTCGACTACGGCAAGAAGATCGGCGATGGCACGCCGGAAGAGGTCAAGTCGAATCCCGACGTGATCCGCGCCTACCTCGGCACGTCGCACTGAGCGCGACGCTAACACGCAGGAACTGACGATGACGTTCTTCTTCGAAATCCTGATTGGCGGGCTGCTCTCCGGGCTGATGTACTCGCTCGTGGCGCTGGGCTTCGTGCTGATCTACAAGGCGTCCGGCGTGTTCAACTTCGCGCAGGGCGCGATGGTGTACTTCGCCGCACTGGCCGTGGTGGGCCTCATGGACAAGGGCATGCCGATGTGGGCGGCGGTGATTGGCGCGTTCGTGGTCATGATCATCGTGGGCATGACCACCGAACGCTTCGTGCTGCGCAAGCTGGTCAATCAACCGCCCATTACGTTGTTCATGGCGACCATCGGCCTGTCGTTCTTTCTCGAAGGATTGGGACCACTGCTGTTCGGCAATGAAGTCCGCCCGATCCAGTTGGGTATCGTCGATGAACCGATCGAATCGATCCTGACGAACTTCAACATCGTGCTGTCGAAGTTCGACCTCGCCGCCGCAGGGATCGCCGCCGTACTGGTGGCCGGACTCGCGCTGTTCTTCCAGTACACGAAAGTGGGCCGCGCGCTGCGCGCCGTGGCCGACGATCACCAGGCCGCGCTGTCGCTGGGCATTCCGCTGCAGAACATCTGGGCGATTGTCTGGGGCGTGGCCGGCTTTGTTGCACTGGTGGCGGGCATGCTCTGGGGCTCGCGCAACGGCGTGCAGTTTGCGCTGACGCTGACCGCGTTGAAGGCGTTGCCGGTGCTGATCCTCGGTGGCTTCACGTCGGTGCCCGGCGCCATCGTGGGCGGCCTGATCATCGGCGCGTCGGAGAAGCTGGCCGAGATCTACATTCCGCCCGTGTTCCAGTCGATGTTCGGCGGGAACTTCGGTGGGATCGAGGGATGGTTCCCTTATGTGTTTGCGTTGCTGTTTCTGCTCGTCAGGCCCGAGGGGCTTTTCGGGGAGAAGCATATCGATCGCGTCTGACGGAGGCCCATCATGCTCTATCGCGAGTCCGGCCAGTTCAAGACGAGCTACGTTGCCGATAGCCAGATCTTCCCGATCCGGCAGGATCGCATCATCTTCGGATTGCTGATGGTGGTGGCGTTTGTCGTCATCCCGTTCGTCGGCACCGAATACTGGCTCAGTGCCATCCTGATTCCATTCCTGATCTTTTCGCTGGCAGCGCTGGGACTCAACATCCTGACCGGCTACGCCGGGCAACTCTCGCTCGGCACTGCGGCGTTCATGGCTGTGGGTGCGTACGCGGCCTATAACTTTCAGCTACGCATCGAAGGCATTCCGGTGCTGCTGACGTTCATCCTCGCAGGACTCTCTGCAGCTTTGGTGGGTGTGGCCTTCGGGCTACCGTCGCTGCGGATCAAAGGTTTCTATCTCGCCGTGGCCACGCTGGCCGCACAGTTCTTCGTGGTGTGGGCGCTGACCAAGTTTCCCTGGTTCTCGAACAACAGTTCGTCGGGCGTGATCACGGCGCAGCGGCTTGACCTGTTCGGCATGCAGATCGATACGCCGGTGAAGAAGTACCTGTTCGTGCTCGCGCTGGTGACGGTGCTCGCGCTGCTGGCGAAGAACCTCGTGCGCTCGGCAACGGGCCGTGCATGGATGGCCGTGCGCGATATGGACGTGGCGGCGGAAGTCATTGGCATTCCGCTGATGCGCACCAAGCTGCTGGCGTTCGCGGTCAGCTCGTTCTATTGCGGCGTGGCCGGTGCGCTCTATGCGTTCTGCTATCTCGGATCGGTGGAGCCGGATGGCTTCTCGCTGGACCTGTCGTTCCGCATCCTGTTCATGATCATCATCGGCGGCGTGGGCAGCATTCTTGGCTCGTTCCTCGGAGCCGCGTTCATCCTGCTGCTGCCGATCTTCCTCGACAACACGCTCCCCGGTCTGGCGGCGCTGCTGCATCTGCCGTTCACGAACGCCACGGTGTCGCATATCCAGTTGATGGTGTTCGGCGGGCTGATCATCTTCTTCCTGATCGTGGAGCCGCACGGACTGGCACGTTTGTGGCAGATCGCGAAGGAGAAACTCAGACTCTGGCCGTTCCCGCACTAGCCCATAACCGTCGTACCGATAACTACACCCGACCGAGGTGAAGGAGACTGTCATGACCGTATTTCAAAACGTGCAGCGCGCCGCCCTGGTGGTCAGCGTCGCGGCTGCCCTGCTGGCGCCTTCGCTGCCGGCACTTGCGCAGGCCAACGATCAGTTCGTGGCGCTGCCTAGCTATCGCGTCGGGCCGTATGGTGCCAACGGGCAATCGTTCTACGGCGGCTTTGTGGACTACCTGAACTACGTCAACCTCAAGGACAACGGGGTGAATGGCGTGAAGCTGTCTTGGGAAGAGTGCGAGACCGAGTACAACAACGCCAAGGGAGTGGAGTGCTACGAGCGGCTCAAGGCCAAGAACGCCACGAGCAAGGGCACGGCGTATCACACGATGTCCACGGGCATCTCGTACGCACTGGTCGACAAGACTGCTGCAGACAAGGTGCCGCTGGTGATGATGGGCTACGGCCGCACCGACGCCGTGGATGGCTCGGTCTTCCCGTATGCATTCCCGCTCGTCACCACGTACCAGATGCAGGCATCGGCCATCGTCAAGTTCCTGGCGTCGAAGAGCGGCGGGTCGCTGGCCGGCAAGAAGATCGTCTACCTGTATCACGACTCGGCATATGGCAAGGAGCCGATCGTCGCAATGCAGGCCGAGGCGCGCCTGAACAAGTTCAACCTCGTCGAGATTCCGGTGGCCCACCCCGGCAACGAGCAGGGCGCGCAGTGGTTGAAGATCCGTCAGGAGAATCCGGACTACGTGGTGTTCTGGGGCTGGGGGGTGATGAACCAGACCGCGCTGAAGGCCGCGCAGAAGGTGGGTTATCCGCGCGACAAGATGATTGGCTCGTGGTGGGCGGGCTCGGAGGAAGACACCGTGCCGGCGGGTGATGCCGCCAAGGGCTATATGAGCGCGACCTGGAACGTGGCAGGCAAGAACGTGCCGCTGATCGGCGATATCGAGAAGGTCGTGTATGGCGCCGGCAAGGGCAACATGCAGGACAAGAACAAGGTGGGCTCGATCCTCTACAACCGTGGCGTGTCTGCTGCCGTGGTCACCGTGGAAGCCGTACGCGTGGCGCAGGAGAAATTTGGCAAGGGCAAGGTGATGACTGGCGACCAGATGCGCTGGGCGTTCGAGAACCTGAACGTCACGAATGCACGTCTGCAACAGCTCGGCGCCACGGGCCTGCTGCCCGAGATCAAGACGAGTTGCGACAACCACGAGGGATCGGGCAAGGTGAAGATCCAGCAGTGGGACGGCGCGAAGTGGGTGGTGGTCTCCGACTGGATCGAAGGCAACAAGAGCCTGATCCACCCGCTGTTCAAGGCCAACGCCGCGCAGTACGCGAAGGAGAAGGGGATCACGCCGGCTTGTGTGAAGTCGTAAGTCAGTTCCCCTCTCCCGCACGCGGGAGAGGGGTTAGGGGAGAGGGCCAGCAGTCCAAATTGCGAACTGTCTGTGAACGCACCGCCCGCCCTCTCCCCCGCCCCTCTCCCGCCTTGCGGGAGAGGGGAGCAAACACACGCATCGGGACAAAGGAAAATGACCCTCCTCTCCGTCAACAACATCGAAGTCATCTACGATCACGTGATCCTGGTGCTCAAGGGTGTGTCGCTCGATGTGCCTGAGGGACGCATCGTCGCGCTGCTCGGGGCCAACGGCGCGGGCAAGACCACGACGCTCAAGGCGATCTCGAACCTGCTGCATGCCGAGCGCGGCGATGTCACCAAGGGATCGATCGAGTACAAGGGTCAGCGCGTGGACCAGCTCACGCCGAATGACCTCGTCAAGCGTGGCGTGATCCAGGTGATGGAGGGGCGCCACTGCTTCGCGCACCTCAGCATCGAGGAAAACCTGCTGACGGGTGCCTACACGCGTGGTCTCTCGCGCGGCGAGACGCGTGACGAGCTGGAGAAGATCTATGGCTACTTTCCGCGCCTGAAGACCCGGCGTAAATCGCAGGCGGGCTACACCTCGGGTGGCGAACAGCAGATGTGTGCGATTGGCCGCGCGATGATGGCCAAGCCGTCGATGATCCTGCTCGATGAGCCGTCGATGGGCCTGGCGCCGCAGATCGTCGAGGAGATCTTCGAGATCGTGCGCGACCTGAACACGCGTGAGGGCGTCAGCTTCCTGCTGGCCGAACAGAACACGATGGTGGCGCTGCGCCATGCGGACTATGGCTACATCCTTGAGAACGGCCGCGTGGTGATGGATGGCGACGCGGAATCGCTGCGCACCAACGAGGACGTCAAGGAGTTCTACCTCGGCGTGGCTGCCAACGATGCCGAAGGCAGCGTGCGCAAATCGTTCCGCGACGTCAAGAGCTACCGCCGGCGCAAGCGCTGGCTGGCCTGATACCGCTTACCGCTCCACATCCAATTTCGCCAGGGATGGCTGCCATCATGGGTGACTATTTCGATTCGCTGGAAACGCGTGCGCCTGCGGAGCGCGAGGCATCGCTGCTCGCAGCGGTCTCGCGACAGGTGGCGCATGCGCAATCGCACGCGCCGTACTTTGCCGAGATCCTCTGCGATATCGATGCGCGCGAGATCAGCTCGCGCAGTGCATTGGCTGGCCTGCCGGTCACGCGCAAATCCGAACTCACTGCGCGACAGCGTGGTGCGCCGCCGCTGGGCGGACTCAATGCCACGCCGATTGGCGCGTTGAAGCATGTGTTCCAGTCGCCGGGTCCGATCCACGAACCCGATGGTTTCTCCGCGGACTGGTGGCGCACCGCGCGCGCGATGTTCGCAGCGGGATTCCGCGCGGGCGAACTCGTCTACAACACGTTCTCGTATCACTTCACGCCCGCCGGCATGATGATGGAATCGGGTGCGCATCGGCTCGGTTGCTGTGTGTTCCCGGCAGGCGTCGGCCAGACCGAATCGCAGGTCCAGGCGCTGGCCAGTCTGCAGCCCTCGGCCTATGCGGGGACGCCATCGTTCCTGAAACTGCTGATCGAACGCGGCGAGGAGATGGGGCAACCGTGTGCGAGCCTTTCCAAGGCGCTGGTATCGGGCGAAGCCTGCCCGCCGACGCTGCGCGCGTGGTTGCGCGATCACGGCGTCACGGCGCGGCAGATGTACGGCACGGCGGACGTGGGGCTGATCGCGTACGAAACCGAAGGCGGCGATGGCTGGGTAGTCGATGAAGGCGTGCTCGTGGAAATCGTCGAGCCGGGCGGCACGCAGCCGATGCCGGAGGGCGAGGTGGGCGAGGTGGTGGTGACGGTGCTCGGCAACGGCGACTATCCGCTGATCCGCTTCGGCACGGGCGATCTCTCCGCCATCGTCGCCGATTCGTGGGCGCAAGCGAGTCCGTGCGGCCGCACCAATATCCGCCTCAAGGGATGGCTGGGCCGCGCCGACCAGACCACCAAGGTCAAGGGCATGTTCGTGCATCCGGGTCAGGTGGCCGATGTGGTGCGGCGGCATCCCGAGATTCGCGCTGCACGACTCGTCGTCACGGGGACGGTCGGCGCGGACACGATGACACTGCATTGCGATGCCACGCGTCACGACGAAGCCCTCGCACGGGCCGTGGCGGAATCGATGCGCGACGTCTTGCGGCTACGCGGCGAGGTGAATTTTGTTGCGGAGGGATCGCTGCCGCAGGACGGCAAGACGATCGAGGATGCGCGTCGTTACGACTGAGAGGACTGATCGCCAACGCTGGCGGGGACATCCGGTTGCGGATACCCGCCGCGTGGCCGTGTGGGCAGGCGGATCATCCAGATCGAGACCGCAGCGCCGATCGCCAGCAGCGTGAGCGATGACACGGGCCGTGCGCGCAGCAGATACGCCGTGGTGCCCATCGACAGCCACATCATCGAGAGTGCCAGGCACTTGGCGCGCAGCGGAATGCTGCGATGGGCCTGCCAGTCGCGCACGAGCGGCCCGAACCGTTCGTGCGTGATCAGCCAGTTGTGGAATTTCTCGGAACCGCGCGCAAAGCACGCGGCGGCCAGCAGCACGAAAGGCGTGGTCGGCAGCAAGGGCAGGAAGATGCCGATGAAGCCGAGCACAAGGCTGATGACACCGAGCGTGACCCAGAACGCGCGAATCACGCGCTCCCGGTGCGAAAGCGTACCGGGCAGGTCGGCGGGGCCGATCGGTTGGTCTGGGTCGGTGGAAGGCAACGTTGGATGGCGAGGGGCGCAGGGCGCGAAACGCCCTTATGCTACCAGCCCCAGCCGGGCACGTGCCGCATCGTACTCGGCCTTCATGCGCGCCACGATCTCGCCAGCGGTGGGGATATCGCTGATCTGGCCCACGCCCTGGCCGGCGCCCCAGATGTCTTTCCAAGCCTTGGCCTTCGACGCACCGCTCGAAAAATCCATCTTGGTCTTGTCGGCGACGGGCAGGTTTTCTGGATCGAGGCCGGAATTCAGGATGCTCTCGCGGATGTAGTTGCCATGCACGCCCGTGAACAGGTTCGTGTAGACGATGTCCGAGGCGGCGGAGCCGATGATCGACTGCTTGTACTCGGCACTCGCATGGCCTTCCTGCGAGGCGATGAAACGCGTGCCCACGTAGGCGAAATCGGCGCCCATGGCCTGCGCGGCCAGCACGGCGTCACCGGTAGCGATGGAACCCGACAGCGCGATGGGGCCGTCGAAGATCTTGCGCACTTCGCCCACCAGCGCAAACGGCGACAGCGTACCCGCGTGACCCCCGGCACCCGCTGCCACCAGGATCAGCCCATCCACGCCAGCTTCGATGGCCTTCTCGGCATGGCGGATGCTGATCACGTCATGCAGCACGATGCCGCCATAGCTGTGTACCGCGTCGATCATTTCCTTTACCGGCGCACGCAGCGACGTGATGAAAACCGGCACCTTGTGCTCCACGCACAGCCGCACATCCTGCTCCAGCCGCGCGTTCGATGCATGCACGATCTGGTTCACCGCCACCGGCCCCACCGGCTTGCCAGGATTGGCCGCCTTGAATGCGTCCAGTTCTTCCTCGATCTGCGTCAGCCACTCGCCCAGCAACTCGGCCGGCCGCGCATTGAGCGCCGGAAACGAACCGACGATACCGGCCTTGCACTGTGCCAGCACCAGCTCCGGGTAACTGACGATGAACATCGGCGATGCGATGACAGGCAGAGCCAGGTTCTGCAATGCGGCTGGAATATGTTTGGCGCCGGGCATGAAGTCTCCTCGAATGATGGGTACGTTGTCGGTGAACTGAACGATCGTTCGATTATAGGGAGTTTCGGATGGCGTGGCGGCGGGGGCGGGTAGAGGGTGGGGTCTACGTGTCCGAGGGCATCGAGCGCCCAAAAAAAACGCCCCGCTCGTGAGAGACGGGGCCATTACCACGAAGACTGATAAGAAGAGACGGTCAGACACCTGCCAATGCCCAACCGTGAGATGAATCTTAGGTGGTCAATATGACCTCCAGAAGTCAGTTCCGAGGCAGTTTCGGACTCAGACTTTTTCGAGCAGCAGGCCCTTGAGGTATTCGCCTTCGGGGAATGCTGCCGACATCGGATGGTCGGTGCCGGCCGAGAGACGACGCAGGATGCGGGCGTCGGCGCGGGCATCGGTGACGGCGCCGGCCACGATCTTGTGGAACAGCTCCATGCCGATGGCGCCGGAGCACGAGTACGTGAACAGCAGGCCGCCCGGGCGCAGCAGTTGCATGCCGACCAGGTTGATTTCCTTGTAGGCACGCGCGGCGCGGTCGATATGCGCAGCGGAGGGTGCGAACTTGGGCGGGTCCAGCACGATCAGGTCGAACTGGCGGCCTTCGGCGCGGAACTCGCGCAGCATCTTGAACACGTCGGCGTCGAGCCACGTAGCGCGGTCGGCATCGAAGCCGTTCAGCGTTACGTTGTTCGCGGCGGTCTTGAGGGCTTCGCCCGACGAATCGATCGACGTCACCGATGTGGCACCGCCGCGCAGCGCGGCCAGCGAGAAGCCGCCCGTGTAGCAGAAGCAGTTCAGCACCTCGCGGCCTTCGGCCAGGTCGCCCACGAGCTTGCGGTTGTCGCGCTGGTCCACGTAGAAGCCGGTCTTGTGGCCGTTGCGCACGTCCACGTAGTACTTCACGCCGTGCTCGGTCACCGACAGTTCCGGATCGGGCTCGGCACCGGCCAGCACGCCGGTCACGAGTTCCAGGCCCTCGCGCTGGCGCACTGCTGCGTCCGATCGTTCGTAGACGTTCGGGCAGCCGGTTTCGCGGATCAGCGCCTGCACGAGCGCGTCCTTCCACTGCTCCACACCCGCCGAGTTGAACTGGCAGACCAGTTGGCCGCGCTCGCCTTCGCCGTAGTAGTCCACAACGAGTCCGGGAATGCGGTCGGCTTCGCCAAAGATCAGGCGCACGGCACTGGTGTCGCGCACCCACTGCTTGCGATGGGCCACGGCAGCGGCCACGCGGCGCTTGAAGAGCGCGTGGTCCACGGGCTCGTTCTCGTCGAACGTCCACACGCGCACGCGGATCTGCGATTCGGGACTGTAGGCGCCGCGCGCCAGGAAGCGGCCATCGGCGGCCCGGACGACCACGGTCGAACCGGACTCGCAGCGGCCTTCGGTCGAGGCGATACCCGTGGCGTAGATCCACGGATGGCGGCGCAGCAGGGATTTTTCCTTGCCCGGCTTGAGGGTAATGACGTTCATGCGGTTACAGCACCACCTTGACCATCGGGTGCGACGTCAGCGTGCGATACAGCTCGTCGAGCTGCTCGCGGCTGGTGACCCACACGGTCACGGTCAGGCCCAGGTAGTTGCCGTTGCGCGACGGACGCATCTCCATCTTGCCGGCGTGGAAGTTCGGGTCGAATTCCTGGATCAGCGTCACGATGGCTTCGGCAAAGCCGTCCTGCATCGCGCCCATCACCTTGATCGGGAAATCGCTCGGGTATTCGATCAGCGACTGCTCGGGCGGGATATCGCCCGGGATCAGCGGACCGTCTTTCGGATCTGTCGTCATTGAGAGCCTTCTTACTTGCGCTTGAACCAGAGGCGGATCGTATCCCACAGGCGGCCGAAGAAGCCGGCTTCCGGCACTTCTTCCAGCGCCACTACCGGGAACTCGCCCACCTTGTTGTTGCCGTCCATCAGCTTGACCGTGCCTACCTGCTGGCCGGCCGAGATCGGCGCGAGCAGCAGTTCCTGGCGCTCCAGCACCGGCTTCAGGCGGCCGCCCGTGCCCTTGGGCACCGTGACGAACGTCTCGTTGGCCACGCCGATCTTGACCGTGCCGGACTTGCCCTTGTAGATCTCGGGCGTGGCCAGGACCTGGCCCTTGTCGTACAGGCGCAGCGTGTCGAAGAACTGGAAGCCGTAGTTCAGCACCTTCAGGCTTTCCTGCGTACGCACCTGGTCGGACGCCGTGCCGATCATGATCGAGATCAGGCGGCGCTGGCCATTCGGCACATTGGCCAGCGGACGCTGGGCCGACGAGATCAGGCAGTAGCCGGCAGACTTGGTGTGGCCGGTTTTCACGCCATCGACGGTCGGGTCGATGTACAGCAGGCGGTTGCGGTTGGGCTGCTTGATCTTGTTATAGGTGAACTCCTTCTGCGAGTACATCGCGTAGTACTCGGGGAAGTCCTTGATCAGGCGCGTGGTCAGCGTGGCCAGGTCCACGGCCGTGGTGTAGTGCTCCGGGTCGGGCACGCCATCGGTGTTCGTGAAGTGCGTGTTCTTCATGCCCATGCGCTGCGCTTCGCGATTCATCATCGCCACGAAGCCTTCCTCGGAGCCGCCCACGGCTTCGGCCAGCGCCAGCGCGGCGTCGTTGCCCGACTGGACGATCAGGCCCATCAGCAGGTCCTGCACCTTCACCGGCTTGCCAGCCTCGATGAACATGCGCGACTCATCGCTTTTCACCTTCCGCACGATGTCCGTGGGGGTGACGATCTGGTCCAGCGTCAGGCGCTTTTCCTTGAGCGCCTCGAACGCCAGGTAGGCGGTCATGATCTTGGTCAGCGATGCGGGCTCGATGCGCAGATCGGCGTTTTGCGACGCCAGGGCCTGGCCACTGGTCACGTCGAACAGCATCCAGGACTTGGCGGCAACCTGCGGCATCGGCACGCCTTGCGCCATTACGGCGGCGGGGGCGGCGGCAAGCGCGGTGGCGATCGTCGCGGCAATGGCGACCGGGGCAAAGGCGGATGCAAAGTGCGGCGTGGCTCTGTTCAGCATGTGCGGATATCCAACGAAAAAAAGGTTGCTGCGCGGACGGGACGAATCACCGTACCCACGCGTTGACAACGAGCTGCTTGATCAGGTGCAGCTTGCGATGAAAGAAATGGTCGGCGCCGGGAATGACGATGACCGGCAGTTCCTGTGGCCGCGCCCAGTCCAGCACGCTGGCCAGTGCCACGGTCTCGTCCTGCTCGCCATGGATCACGATGGTGTCGGCCGGCACGGTAGCCACCTCCCAGCGGCTCGTGGCCGTGCCCACCAGCACCAGCCGCTGCGCGGGCGTACCCGCCTCGGCCAGGCGGCGCCCCACGTGCGTCTGCACGAAGCTGCCGAAGGAGAAACCGCCCAGCGCCAACGGCAGCGAAGCTGCGTCTGCGGACCACGCGGTCTGCGTGCGCATCCAGTCGATCACGGCCAACAGGTCGTCCTGCTCGCCGATGCCCTTGTCATGCTCGCCCTCGGTATTGCCCACGCCACGGAAGTTCGGACGCACCGTGGCATAGCCGAGCGCGACGAAGGTGCGCGCCAGCGTCTGCGCCACCTTGTTGTCCTTGGTGCCGGCAAACAGCGGATGCGGATGCGCCACGAGCGCCAGCCCGCGCACGGGTTCGTTCTGCGGCAGATCGATCGAGATATCGATGGCGCCGACGGGGCCGGCGATGGTGGTGACCTGGGTATGCGCGTTCATGGTGGCAGGGGCAGGGGGCTACGGATCTACGGAACGACTGGACGACAGGCAGCGGCACAACAAAAAACCGGGCTTTGGACCCGGCGCGGGCGCGTGGTGCGGATCAGTGATCCACCATCAGTCGTTCGACGGGGACGCCGTTGACCAGATGGCTGTCGATGATCTCGTCGATGTCCTGCTCGTCGACGAACGTGTACCAGACGGCCTCGGGGTAGACCACCAGCACCGGGCCGAGTTCACAACGGTTCAGGCAACCCGCCTTGTTGATGCGCACGCGGCCTTCGGCCCCGGCAATGCCCAGTTGCTTGCAGCGCTTCTTGGCGTACTCCTGCATGGCCTTGGCATTGTGGTCGGCACAGCAGGCCTTGCCGTCGTCGCGCTCGTTCAGGCAGAAGAAGACGTGGTGTTTGTAGTAGCTGCTCATGACGGCGAGCCGGCAATCGAGGCACCAGCGGCATGAGGCTGGCAGCCGCGCGCGGCGGAATCGGGAAAGGTCGGAATTATACGTGTTCGTGCCGGCGCATCCGCATGCGGACGGCGACCGGAATTCCGGAATCGACGATGTGCGCATGGCACCCGGGACCGGCATCTGCGCGTGGAAACCTGGCTTTCATGGAGATTTGATGCCCGATGCGCCACTTTTGGGGGCATCGACAGCATTGTCACTGTCCGAATCTCCGGAAGCCCCGATTCCGGAATTCCGGAACGCCGGAAAGGCTGCGCGGGCGTTGAAAAGGGTTTTCCTTTGAAATCAAGGGCTTGTGGATTCGCCGGGCGTTGGCATGGCCGTTGCAATTAGTTACAGCAGACGCGCCCGAGGCGCGCGACGTGGGCGCCTTCCGAGCGCCCGGCACCGGTCAAACACACCGAGGAAGACACCATGAGGAAACCCTTCTACAAGATCCTGTACGTCCAGGTTCTGTTCGCGATTGCCGTGGGCATCATGCTCGGCCATTTCGCGCCGCAGACCGGCGTGGAAATGAAGCCGCTCGGCGATGCCTTCATCAAGCTGATCAAGATGATCATCGGCCCGATCATTTTCTGTACCGTGGTGTCCGGCATTGCCGGCATGCGCGA
The DNA here is from genome assembly GCF_039710735.1 of Cupriavidus sp. DL-D2. NCBI lineage: Bacteria > Pseudomonadati > Pseudomonadota > Betaproteobacteria > Burkholderiales > Burkholderiaceae > Cupriavidus > Cupriavidus sp. DL-D2. The sequence continues at coordinate 77,143 of NZ_JBDKXK010000004.1, forward strand.
CATGAAGAAGGTGGGACGCGTAGGCGGCAAGGCGCTGCTCTACTTCGAAATCGTCTCCACGTTCGCGCTGCTGATCGGTCTGATCGCATCGCATGTGTTGAAGCCCGGCGTCGGCTTCAACATCGATCCGGCCACGCTGGACACCAAGTCGATCTCGCAGTACGTCTCGAAGGCGCACGGCCAGAGCACGGTCGAGTTCTTCATGCACATCATCCCGGACACGATCTTCAGCGCGTTCGCCAACGGCGACATCCTGCAGATCCTGCTGGTCTCGCTGTTCTTCGGTTCGGCGCTGGCCATCGTGGGTGACCGCGCGCGCGTGATCCACGAGATGGTGGATCAGGTGTCGAAGGTGTTCTTCCACATCGTCCATGTGATCACCAAGGTGGCACCGATCGGTGCTTTCGGTGCCATGGCATTCACCATCGGCAAGTACGGCCTGGGCTCGCTGGTGCCGCTGCTGAAGCTGATCGGCACGTTCTACTTCACGGCCATCGTGTTCGTGCTGGTGGTGCTGGGCACCGTGGCGCGCCTGACGGGCTTCTCGATCATCCGCTTCATCGCGTACATCAAGGAAGAGCTGCTGATCGTGCTGGGCACGAGCTCGTCTGAAGCCGCGCTGCCGCACCTGATGGAGAAGATGGAGAAGCTGGGCTGCTCGAAGTCCGTGGTGGGCCTGGTTGTGCCGACCGGTTACTCGTTCAATCTCGACGGCACCAACATCTACATGACGATGGCGGTGATCTTCATCGCGCAGGCCACCAATATCGAGCTGACGCTGCTGCAGCAACTGACGATCCTCGGTGTGGCCATGATCACGTCCAAGGGCGCCAGCGGCGTGACCGGCTCGGGCTTCATCACGCTGGCGGCCACGCTGGCCGTGGTGCCGACGATTCCGGTGGCGGGCATGGTGCTGATCCTTGGTATCGACCGCTTCATGAGCGAGTGCCGCGCGCTGACCAACATCGTCGGCAACGGCGTGGCCACCGTGGTGGTGTCTGCCTGGGAACGCGAACTCGACCGTGCGCGCCTGAACCGCGTGCTGCAGGGTGGCGACGATGACAGCGTCGCGCTCGCCGACGCCCGCTGACGTGACGCTGGCCGCGCCCCCCGGGGAGGCGGCCTCTCCCGCGGGCAGCGGGGAAGCCGGGCCGGGCGGCGGTCAGTCCGGCCAGCGGGTATCATCGGCGCGAGAGCTTCCGCGCCCATCGATGCCCCATTCCGACGACTTCCTCGCCGTGCACGACCCCACCGCCCCCGACGCACTGCACGCGCCGGAGAACGGCTCGCGCTGGTGGGGATTCGCCGTCGCGCTGCTGGCGGGGCTGCTGATCCTCTGCTCGCTGACGTGGCTGCTGTCGGTGCAGCGTGGCATTGCGGCGCTGCAACAGTCCACCGCCATGCGCGCGGATCGCTACGCCGCCACGCTCGAATCCACGCTCGACCGCTACGAATTCCTGCCAGCGCTGGTGTCGCTGCACCCCTCGGTGCGCGCATTGCTGGCCTCGCCGCAGGACCCCGCGCGCATTGCCGCGGTCAACGACTACCTTGTCGATGTCAATCGGCGCGCACGCGCCTCGGCCACCTATGTGATCGCCGCCAATGGCATTGCACTGGCGGCCAGCAACCACGGCGAGCCCGGCAGCTTCGTGGGCACCGACTACCGCTTCCGTCCGTACTTCCAACGCGCCGCGCGTGGCGAGATCGGGCGTTTCTACGCCATCGGCATCACCAGCGACGAACCGGGCTACTACATCGCCCAGCCGATCGAGGCAGGTGGCAAGTTCATCGGCGTTACGGTCGTGAAGCTGAACCTGGAGTGGTTCCAGCGCGCCGGATCGGGACGTGGCGAGCCGCTGCTGGTTTCCGACGATCATGGCGTGATCTTCCTCTCATCGGTGCCCGGATGGCAGTACCGCACGCTGCGTCCGCTGCCACGCGACCTGCAGGCGGAAATCGTCAACAGCCGCCAGTATCACGATGTGGATGTGCGCCCGTTGCCGCTGCAGCCGCTCGATTCGCCGGTCACGCGCTGGCTGGCCAATGCCACGCTGAGTGACGGCGAGCGCCTGGTGCGCGTGGGCAATGCCGAGCGCGGCGCGCCCGACGTGCCCGATGGCATGGACGGGGCCGGCATGCGCTTCGGACTCTCTGCGGACGGCGCGGACCGCTATCTCGAAATCAACCGCTCGGTGGGGCCGGCAGGCTGGAACATGCAGGTCATGGCGCCGCTCGACCCGGTGCTGGCCAGTGCGCGTGGCGCCACCATCGGCGCGGCGCTCGCCTATGCGTGCGTGTGCCTGCTGCTGGTGAACCTGCGCCAGCGCCGCCAGCGCGCGCGGGACATGCAGTACAGCCGACGCCTGCTCGAAGCGGCCTATGACGAACTGGAGCGTCGCGTGGAGGCGCGTACCGCCGACCTCATGGCCATCAACGAACAACTCGAAGGCGAAGTGGCCGAACGCACGCGCGCCGAGAGCGAACTGCGCGCCACGCAGGACGAACTCGTACAGGCCAGCAAGCTCGCGGCACTGGGACAGATGGCGGCCGGCATCACGCATGAACTGAACCAGCCGCTGGCGGCGCTGCGCACGTTCTCGGATAACACGCGCGTGCTGCTGGAGCGCGGGCAGCTCGACGCGGCCACAGGCAATCTCACGGCCATCGCCGGACTCACCGAGCGCATGGGCAAGATCACCAGCCAGCTCAAGCTGTTCGCAGGCAAGGCACGGCAGCGGCGCAATGCGGTGCAGGTCCGCGCGGCCATCGATCATGTGCTGCAACTGATTGCGCCCCGGCTCGGCACCACCACGCTGGCCGTGCATGGTCTGGAAGACTGCCCGGACCTCGGCGTCTGGGCCGATGAATTGAAGCTCGAACAAGTACTACTCAACCTCGTTGGCAACGCGCTCGACGCCATTGCTGGCGAAGGCCGGCCCGATGGTCACATCGACGTGACCGTGGAAGCGGCGGAAGAGCGCGTGCGCATTGCCGTGCGCGACAACGGCCCGGGCATCGCACCGGAAGCCTTGCCGCGCCTGTTCGAACCGTTTTTCACGACCAAGGAGATCGGCCAGGGGCTGGGTCTTGGACTCGCCATCTCGTCGTCGATCGTGCGGGAGTTCAGCGGTCAATTGACGGCCGGCAACCTGGCAGAGGGCGGGGCGGAGTTCGTAGTGACGCTGCGGCGGGCGCGGCAGCCGGTGGCCGCATGAGATCGACATGCGCATGACGAGGACAGGGACATGATGGCGATGCAAGACGGACTGCGCGTGCTGTTCGTGGAAGACGAACCCCTGGTGCGCCAGGCCACGGCGCAGAGCCTGGAACTGGCCGGGTTTGCGGTATTGGCGCTGCCATCGGCGGAAGCGGCCATGCCGCATCTGAGTGCGGATTTCCCCGGCGTCCTGGTGACCGATGTGCGGCTCGGTGGCACATCGGGACTCGACTTGCTCCAGCACAGCCGCAACGTGGCGCCCGGTGTGCCCGTGATCCTCGTCACCGGCCATGGCGATATCACGATGGCCGTGCAGGCCATGCGCGAAGGGGCGTACGACTTCATCGAGAAGCCATTCGGCGCCGACCGGTTGACCGAGACGGTACGCCGCGCACTGGAGCGCCGCGCGCTGGAACTCGAAAACCTCGCCCTGCGCCGCGAACTGGCAGGCCAGGCCGCCGGCACGCGCATCATCGGCCGCTCCCCCGCCATGGGGCAGGTGCGTGACCTGATTGCCAACGTGGCAGCGACCGATGTGCCGGTGATGATCAACGGCGAGACTGGTACGGGCAAGGAACTGGTGGCACGCAGCCTGCACGCGTTGTCAACGCGCCGCGATGCACCGTTCATCGCGCTGAATTGCGGCGCGGTGCCCGAAGCGATTTTCGAGTCCGAGATGTTCGGCCACGAGCCGGGCGCCTTCACGGGCGCGGGCAAGCGCCGCATCGGCAAGCTCGAACATGCATCGGGCGGTACGCTGTTCCTCGACGAGATCGAGAGCATGCCGCTGGCATTGCAGGTCAAGCTGTTGCGCGTGTTGCAGGAGGGCACGCTGGAGCGGCTGGGATCGAATGCATCGGTGCCGATCGACGTGCGCATCGTGGCCGCCGCCAAGGGCGACATGGAAGCGCTGGTGGCGCAAGGCGCCTTCCGGCAGGATCTGCTGTACCGGCTCAACGTGGTGACGATTCCGCTACCGCCGCTGCGCGATCGCCGCGAAGACATCGTGCCGCTGTTCGAGCATTTCACGCTGGTGGCGGCCGTGCGCTACCAGCGCCCCGCGCCGATCCTCTCGGAGTCGCAACGCCAGCAACTGATGCAGCGACCCTGGCCGGGCAATGTGCGCGAGCTGCGCAATGCCGCCGATCGCTTCGTGCTGGGTGTGCCCGAGGGCGGCTCCGCTGCAAAGGCGGAATCCGTCGATGACACCACACCGCTGCGCGAGCGTATGGAACGCTACGAACGCGCCGTGATCGCGGACACGCTCGCGCACACCGGTGGGGCCGTGAGCCAGGCGGCCGACCTGCTGCAGGTGGGCAAGGCCACGCTGTACGACAAGATCAAGCGCTACGGACTATAGCTCGACTACGCTTTCTTCCCCCCCCCCGCCCGTGAAGCGGAAGAGGGGAGGAAAGCCCCTCCCTACTTCCACATATTCCGCATCCGTCCCGCCAGATCCACCTGCGGCAGTGCGGGCTTGGCCGGTGCGTCGCCGGGCATCGGTGGGGGCGGCCACGAGCGGCTGTAGAAATTCGGCATTACGCGGTTTGGCAGGAAGCGCGTGCGCGATGCATAGACGTGGCGGTCACCGAAGCCTACCTGGTTATGCACGTAGAAGCGCTGTGGCACGATGACGTCGAGGTGATCGCGTGCGCGGGTCATCGCTACGTAAAGCAGGCGGCGTTCTTCCTCGATTTCCTCGGTGGTGCCCGTGGCGAGGTCCGATGGCATGCAGCCATCCACCGCATTGAGCACGTAGACTGCTTTCCACTCCTGACCCTTGGCCGAGTGGATTGTAGAGAGAATCAGATAGTCTTCGTCGCGTGACGGCACGCCGGATTCGTCGCTCGATGCGCTCGGGGGATCGAGCGTCAATTCAGTCAGAAAACGTTCGCGCGAGCCATACGTGGCTGCGATGCGCTCGATCTGCTGCAGGTCGGCCTGCCGCGCGGGCGCATCGTCATGCATGCGTTCCAGATGCGGCAGATACCACGCCACCACCTGCTCGAATTCCGAAGGCCACGGCGAGGTGGGCGCCATCAACGTGCGCGCCAGCGAGAGCAGGTCATCCCATGCAGGCGCGGCGGCGGGCGGTGCTTCGAACGCTTCGAGTGCGAGCAGCGGCTCGGTGGCGGCCTCCAGTCCTTCGAGCACGCGCGCAGCGGTCTTCGGCCCGACGCCGGGCAGTAACTGCAGCGTGCGGAAGCCGGCCATGCGATCGCGCGGATTTTCGAGCCAGCGCACCACGGCCATCACATCCTTGACGTGGGTCGATTCCAGAAACTTCAGGCCGCCGAATTTCACGAACGGGATGTTGCGGCGTGCGAGTTCGATCTCCACTTGCGCACTGTGATCGGCCGCGCGGAACAGCACGGCCTGCTGCATCAGCGCGAGCCCCGATTCGCGCCGTGCCAGCACCTGTTCCACGACGAAACGCGCCTGATCGGCCTCGTCGTTGACCACCACCACGCCGGGCTTCTCCGCCGATTCGCGCAGCGACCAGAGGTCCTTGGTGAAACGCTCGGCAGCGAGACCGATCACGGCATTGGCGGCGTGCAGGATCGGCTGCGTGGATCGATAGTTTTGCGACAGCGTGACCTGCTGCGCGGCGGGCGTGAACTGCGCGGGGAAGTCGAGGATGTTCCGCACGGTGGCGCCACGGAATGCGTAGATCGATTGCGCGTCGTCGCCGACGACGGTCAGACCACGGCCCTGCGGCTTGAGTGCCAGCAGGATCGACGCCTGCAGCGCGTTGGTGTCCTGGTACTCGTCGACGAGCACGTGATCGAAACGCGCGCCCATGTCTTGCGCGATGCTGGGCTCAGTCAAAGCCTGCGCCCAATAGAGCAGCAGATCGTCGTAGTCGAGCACCTGCTGCTTCTGCTTGGCCTCCACGTAGCCGGCGAAGAGCGTCTTCAGCGCATCGGCCCACATTGCATAGCGCGGAAACTGCGTTTTCAGCACCACTTCGAGCGGCAACTGCGTGTTGACCACGCGCGAGTAGATCGCCAGGCAAGTTTCCTTGCGCGGAAAGCGCGACGTCTGCTCGGACATGCCGAGATCGTGCCGCACCACATGCATCAGATCGGCCGCATCGCCGCGGTCGCTGATCGTGAACGTTGGGGCCAGCCCGAGTGTCTCGGCATATTCGCGCAACAGCCGTGCGCCGATGGCGTGGAACGTGCCCGACCACTGCAACGCGGCGCGTCCCGCCCCCGTCTGTGTGCCCAGCGCCTGATCGACGATCCGCTCGACCCTTCGCCCCATCTCGGCGGCGGCCCGCCGCGAGAACGTGAGCAGCAGGATGCGACGCGGATCGGCACCGCCCACCACCAGATGCGCCACGCGATGCGCCAGCGTATTGGTCTTGCCCGACCCTGCGCCAGCAATGATCAGCAACGGCGCATCACCGTCGTACTCCACGGCAGCACGCTGCTCCGGATTCAATCGGGCGAGATAGGCGGGGGCGTCAGATGCCGGATCGGCAACATCGGCGTCGGGGGCAAGATCCGGCAGCACGGGGGATGAGGGCAGGAATAAAAAAATCTGGCGCCCACTGTATATCCATACAGCTTGGGATGGCAAGGCTCGTGATCGCAAACGGCAGTCTGCTCCCCTCTCCCGCCTGCGGGAGAGGGGCCGGGGAGAGGGTAAGCGGTGCAATCACCACACGTCGCAATTTGGACGCCATGCCCTCACCCCCACCCCTCTCCCACAAAAGTGGGCGAGGGGAGCGCATAGCTAGTGGCGTTAGTCCTGTCTCACACGCCGGTTTGCTCCCCTCTCCCGCTTGCGGGAGAGGGGCCGGGGGAGAGGGCCAGCGGTACAAATTCAGACAAGTTGTACCAAATGCGGTCGAAGCACAGAACAAAAAAGGTGCCACATGGGCACCTTTAACTTGGTGAGGCCGTCCAGTATTCCATGCAAAACAAGCGATTCTGTCCAGAATATTGAACATCTGAAGAACTACGCCGCCCCCAGCGCCCCTTCCAGCAGCTTGTGCAGCGCATCCCACTCCGGCTCGCCGACATAGCGCTTGAGGATCTTGCCGTTCTTGTCCACGACAAAGGTGGTAGGTGTCAGTTGCACGTCGCCGAATGCCTTGGCGTTGGTGCCATCGGAATCCATTGCCACCTTGAACGGCAGCTCCCGCGTCTTGGCGTAGTTCGCTACGTACATGGGTGGGTCATAGTTCATGGCGACGGCCACGAAGTCGAGTCCCTTGTCCTTGAACTGCTTGTAGGTATCGATCATCTGCGGCATTTCCTTGACGCAGGTGACGCAGCTCGTGGCCCAGAAATTGACCAGGTACACCTTGCCCTTGAGGTCTCCGGTGCTGACCTTCTGACCGGACAGCAGCGTGAACGTGGCGTCGGGCACGCTGCTGGCGGGCGTCATGGCGCGATAGCCGAAGAAGCCGAGCAGTGCGATGACGATGACGGCGGCGGCGATGGGCCAGCGCTTGCGGGAAGTTGCGGGTGTAGTGGCGGACATGGATACAGCCTTTTGGAAATCAGCACGCGGCGGACTGCGGCTATTCTACTGCCGCGCGCGGATGTGGGGGCTGCGGCGCCTCAACCGGCCTGAATCGGCATCAGGTGACCTCATCGCGCTGCGGACCGCGCCGATACGCGCGCGCGTGCCTCGTCGAGCGCTTGCTCCAGGTATGCGCCGTAGAAATCGGCCTGCATGCCGCGCAGCGGATTGGCCAGATTGCGGCCCTGGCGGTCGAGGAACAGTACAGTCGGGGCCATCGAAATATTGCGGGCCTGCGCCCAACGCTTGGCCGTGGTCATCGTGCCGTCGACATCGCGAATCGGCGTATCGGCTGTCATGTCGATTTCCCGCGCGGCGATTTCCCCGGCGGCAAGCTGGGGGCCGAGGTAGTTGCGGCGCACAGTCTCGCAATAGGAGCAGCCCGGCAGCGTGACCAGCACGACGAGAGGTTCTCCGTCCCTGGCTGCGGCGGCCGATTGGGCCGCGATATCGGTGACGGGCGGCAGATGGGCCGCAGCGCTAGCCACGCCGATACCACCAGCCAGCAGCATAGTGCCAAGCATGGACCGGACGGCGGGGAGCAGGGGGCGAACTGGCATAGGGGGCCTCACAAAATGCGACGCCGGCGACAGGCAGGGGATGCGTGGCCGCGCGGCTTCCCGGATAATAGCGGCTTGCGCCAGAATGCGCCGCCCCCCAATGCCCGCACCCGCACACATCCGCCCCCGGAAGTCCTTCCTGCTGTTGTTCACCCTGCTCTGGCTTGTGCTGGCGGGCTGCTCGCCGCGTTACGACTGGCGCACGATTGTGTCCAACGATGGCAAGTACGCCGCGATGTATCCCGCCAAGCCGACCAACGCCGCACGTGATGTCTCCATCGCGGGGCGCAAGCTGCCCATGACGATGGAAGCCGCGAATATCGGCGGCACACTGTTTGCCGTTGGCGTGGTGACGCTTCCGGTTGACGATCCGGCATTGCGGCGCGAGGCCATCGATGCCATGCAGGCGGGACTGGTAGCCAACCTCGGCGCGCATCCCGATACGCCAGCGCGCGCGAGGCAGGTGACCGTCATGTCGGCTACGCAACCGCCAGTGCCGCTGGAGGGCATCGAGGTTTCAGTGGCTGGCGTCTCGCCGCAGGACCAGTCGCCGCGCCGGCTGACCGCGCGGCTCGTGGCAACCGGAATACACGCTTATCAGGCCGTGGTGCTCGAAGCCGGCGATGCCGCGAGAGATACGCGCCAGGCCGAGCAGGTCGAACAGTTCCTCACGGGCTTTCATCCGTTCTAGATTCGTTTCGTCGTCGTATCCATCAGGGAGTGCAGTATGCGTTGGGAAGTTTGGTTGGCCTATTTTGCGGCGTGCTGGGTGATCGCTGTGTCGCCGGGTTCCGGTGCCGTACTGTCGATGAGCCACGGCCTGTCCTACGGACTGCGCAAGACGTCGACCACGATCCTCGGTCTGCAGACCGGGCTGGTCATCATCCTGCTGATTGCCGGGGGCGGACTCGGCGCGCTGCTGCTGGCATCGGAAGATGCATTCCTCGTCGTGAAGACGATTGGCGCGATGTACTTGATCTATCTGGGCGTGCAGCAGTGGCGCTCGAAGGTGGAGACCGATGCCGAGGCAGCGCCGGGCGCGGTGCGCGTGGCCGTGATGAGCCGTCGTCGCCGCTTTGCCACGGGCCTGCTGACGAACGTGACCAACCCCAAGGGCATCATCTTCATGGTGGCAGTGCTGCCGCAGTTCATCGACCCGGCCCACGCGCTGGGGCCGCAACTCGCGATCCTGGCCGCCACGATGTGCTTTGTCGATCTGATCGTGATGCATGGCTACGCGCTGCTGGCGTCGCGGATGCAGGGCCTGTTCCGCAACGCGCGCGCCGTGCGCTGGCAGAACCGCTTCTTCGGCAGCGTGCTGATGGCCGTGGGCGCCGCGCTGTTCTTCGTCCGGCGCCATCACGCCTGAGCGGCCACCTAGCCCGGGGTGGCACATCGCGTCCGGGTTTGCTTCAATGGGAGTGACCCCGTTCACCATGGAGACCCCGATGCTCATCGCCCGCGCCCAGACCATTCCGATGGGCCGCTACCATGCGCACCGCGAACCCGGCCCCGGCGATCCGCCGCCACCCGGCTTCCCACCCGACCAGGATCCGATCGAGGAACCGCCGCCGCCTCCGCTGGAGCCGCCGGTCTGAAGCGAGAAGGCCCGCCGAATGTTGGCGGGCTTTTTCGTTGGCGCTAACCCGTTCGCAACACCCTTCGATACTGGATCGCCTCGGCCACATGCTTCGCATTGAGAACTTCCGCGCCGTCCAGGTCCGCGATCGTGCGGGCTACTTTCAGGACGCGGAAGTACGCGCGGGCAGACCAGCCCAGTTTTTCCATCGCGCCGCGCAGCAGCGATTGCGCTTCGGTGTTCAGCGGACAGTGCGTGTCGATGGCACGGCCCGACAGGTCGCTGTTCGGCATGCCCTGGCGGGCCAGTTGGCGGTCGCGTGCGATGACGGCGCGGGCACGCACCGTTTCGCTCGGTTCGCCGGGTGGGCCGTCGAGCATGTCGCGCTGGTTTTGCGCGGGGACTTCTATCTGCAGGTCCACGCGGTCGAGCAGCGGGCCCGAGATGCGCGACTGGTAGCGCTGGATCTGATCTGGCGTGCAGCGACACATTCGGGTGGGATGACCAAGGTAGCCGCACGGGCACGGGTTCATCGCGGCCACGAACTGGAACCGGGCGGGGAAGTCCGTCTGCGCGGCGGCGCGCGAGATCGTGATGTGGCCGGTCTCCAGCGGTTCGCGCAGGACCTCCAGCACGCGGCGCTCGAATTCAGGAAGCTCGTCGAGGAATAGCACGCCGAGATGTGCCAGCGAGATTTCGCCGGGACGAGGATTGCCGCCGCCGCCGACCATCGCCGGTCCGCTGGCGGTGTGGTGCGGGCTGCGAAACGGCCGCTGGCCCCATCGCGCAGGATGAAAGCCGCCCGGGGTCAGACTCAGCACGGCGGCGGCTTCGAGCGCTTCGGCCTCGGTCATCGGCGGTAGCAGCCCGGGAAAGCGCTGCGCCAGCATCGACTTGCCCGTGCCCGGCGGGCCGACCAGCAGCACCGAATGCTGACCCGCCGCCGCAACCTCCATGGCCCGCCGGGCCTGTATCTGTCCGCGCACGTCGCGCAGGTCGGGGACATCGGCCGGTACCTCGCTGCGCAAGGGGGGCCGCGCGCGGGGCAGCCGGCATTCCGGCAGCAGCCCGGCGTGATGGCACACCGCGCGCAGCGTCTTGCCCGCGTACACCGCCAGGCCCTCTACCAGCGCTGCCTCCGCGCCATTCTCGGCGGCCACGAGGAAATCGCGCGGCGGCAGGTCGTTGGCCGCGCGCGCCTGGTTGTCGCGCGCCAGTCCCATCGCCATGGCCAGCGCGCCACGCACCGGGCGCAGGTCGCCGGCCAGTGACAACTCGCCCGCGAATTCAAAGCGGTCGAGGGCTTCCACCGGCAATTGGCCGCTGGCGGCCAGGATGCCCATGGCGATGGCGAGATCGAACCGGCCCGATTCCTTGGGCAGATCGGCGGGCGCCAGATTGACCGTGATGCGACGATTGGGAAACTCGAAATCGCTGTTGAGCAGGGCCGCGCGTACACGCTCCCGGCTTTCGCGTACCTCGGTGTCGGCCAGCCCGACGATGTTGAACGCGGGCAACCCGTTGGCGAGGTGGATTTCGACGGATACCGGTGGCGCTTCGATGCCGGTCAGCGCGCGGCTGCGGAGGACGGCGAGACTCATACCGTGGCGAATACCTTTTCGGAAGTGTTAAAGAAAAAGGCCACCGGAATCCGGTGGCCTTTCTGGCGAAGCAGGGAGAGGAGAGCGCTCGGGCTCATACCCCCGGTGTCGGCGGCGTGCCGGCGCCAGCGCGGGCCTCCAGCGCCGCGACCCGTGCCTCCAGTTCTTCCAGTCGCGCGCGCGTACGGGCCAGCACCTGCGACTGGACGTCGAATTCCTCGCGCGTGACGAGGTCCAGCCGCGCAAAGCCCTGGGTCATCATGCTGCGGACATTTTTCTCGATGTCCTTGGCCGGCGAGTTGCGCAGCGCTTCGCTGACCTTGCTCTGCAGGTCGTTGAACAGATCGGTCGGTTTCATGGTAACGCTCCTTAGGTGACCCGATTCGGATAAGGCCCGTGCCGCGTGGCCCCGAGGCGTGCATGCCATGGCGCATCGGCCACGTTCGCACCGAAATGGGGAAGCCAACCCGGGCATCACGCCCTCGCTTTTCGCCTTCCGATGCACCGCCTTGGGGCGCGCGCTTGCTTGGGCGATCCCGGGCATGCGTTCTCCACGTCCGGACGCCAAGCGCGCAGCACTTGACCCTTCATGACGCGGATTATGGCGCTTCAGCGCCCGCCATGAAAGCTCCAGCAAGGCTTGCCCCCGATTTTTTGCCAGATCCAGGACATTTCGTAGCCCGTTGCTGGCGCGTCATATGTGCCTCTTGCATATCTTCGACACATTGTTTCGGACGTTTCTTAAGCAGGGCGACCCCGCCCGGCATGGCTGGCATGGCAGTTGCAGTAATGGTGGCCAGGAGCGTCACCCTAAAAGCAATAAAGCAGCAGATCCCTCAAAACGAGCCCGCTAAGACTTTAGGAAATGGAGGAAACCCGATGAAGACGTCGAGCCTTGCAGCCAGCGCCGCTGCGGTACTGTTCAGCCTGGCCGCTCCGGTCGCGTTCGCGCAGACCGCCCCGGACGCCGCTACGCCCGCCGCACCCGCCGCCGAGCCGGCATCGCCCCACACGTTCACGGCCAACGTGTCGCTGGTGTCCGACTACCGCTATCGCGGTATCAGCCAGACCAACCTGCGTCCGGCCATCCAGGGCGGGTTCGACTACGCGCACGAAAGTGGCTTCTACCTCGGCAACTGGAACTCGAGCATCAGCTGGCTCGAGGATTCGGACGGTTCGGTGTCCGCACCGGTCGAGATGGACTTCTACGGCGGTTTCAAGAACACGTTCAAGGTCTCCGAACTTGAGTTCAACTACGACCTGGGCGTGCTCCAGTACTTCTACCCGGGCGGCTACACGACCACCCGTCCGTACACGACCGAACTCTACGCCGGCATTGGCTATGGCCCCGTGTTCCTGAAGTACTCGCACTCGGTCACGAACCTCTTCGGCATTCCGGACAGCAAGAACAGCTACTACGTGGACCTGACCGCCAACGTGCCGCTGAACTTCTGGGACCTGACCTTCAATGCCCACGTGGGCTACCAGCGTGTGGACGGCAACAGCGATGCCTCGTACACGGACTGGAAGGTGGGCCTGACCAAGGATCTGGGCAAGGGCTTCTCGCTGGCCGTGGCCTATGTGGATACCAACGCCCGCGAGTCGTTCTACACGAGCGCCAACCGTGGCCGCTATCTCGGCAAGGCCGCCGCCTGGGCATCGATCACCAAGACTTTCTAAACCACACCCCTGAGGCATGGCGGCCCGCCTGACCGGGCCGCCCCGAGGAGAAACCCGATGAAACTCATCATTGCAGTCATCAAGCCGTTCAAGCTCGACGAGGTGCGCGAAGCGCTCTCGGACGTAGGCGTGTCCGGCATCACCGTGACCGAGGTCAAGGGCTTTGGCCGGCAGAAAGGCCACACCGAGCTGTATCGCGGCGCGGAATACATCGTCGACTTCCTGCCCAAGGTGAAGATCGAGGTGGCAGTGCCCGACGAGGTGGTGGAGCGTGCCATCGAAGCCGTGGAGAAAGCCGCCCGCACCGGCAAGATCGGCGACGGCAAGATCTTCATCGCGCCGATCGAACAGGTCATCCGCATTCGTACCGGCGAGACCGGCGGCGACGCGCTGTGACACCAGAGAGACAAGAGACAGAGGCAACGGAAATGAAAACCTGGATCAAGCGATTCCTGACGGCCGGCGCGGTGACGCTGGCACTCGGCACAGCCGGCCTTGGCCTGTCCACCCACGCGGTGGCACAGGACAAGCCCGCCGCCGAAGCCTCGGCACCTGCTGCGGCAGCCGCCGCTCCGGCCGCTGCCGCAGCAGCCCCTGCCGCGCCCGCCGCAGCGCCGGCAGCCGAAGCCGCACCGGCCGCTGCCCCCGCACCGGTTCCCAACAAGGGTGACACCGCCTGGCTGCTGGTGGCCACGGCCTTCGTGATCCTGATGACGCTGCCGGGCCTGGCGCTGTTCTACGGCGGCCTGGTCCGCTCGAAGAACATGCTGTCGGTGCTGATGCAGTGCCTGGTGATCTTCTCGGTCGTGGCGCTGCTGTGGGCCATCTACGGCTACAGCTTCGCGTTCACCGAGGGCAACGCATTCTTCGGCGGCGTGGATCGGCTGTTCATGAAGGGCCTGACGCCCGATGCGGTGACGGCCACGTTCAGCAAGGGCGTGGTGATTCCGGAACTGGGCTTCTTCGCCTTCCAGTGCGCCTTTGCCTGCATCACCTGCGGCCTGATCATCGGCGCCTTCGCCGAGCGCGCCAAGTTCTCGGCCGTGCTGGTCTTCGTGGTGCTGTGGTTCACGTTCGCCTACATCCCCATGGCCCACATGGTCTGGTTCTGGCCGGGTCCGGATGCGTACACCGACGCCGCTGCCGCTACGGCTGCCACGGCCAAGTCCGGCTGGCTGTTCCAGAAGGGCGCGCTCGACTACGCAGGCGGCACCGTGGTGCACATCAACGCCGCTGTGGCGGGTCTGGTCGGTGCGTTCATGATGGGCAAGCGTATCGGCTTCGGCCGCGAAGCGATCCGTCCGCACAGCCTGACCTTCACGATGGTGGGTGCGTCGCTGCTGTGGTTCGGCTGGTTCGGCTTTAACGCCGGTTCGGGCCTGGAAGCCAACGGCGGCGCTGCACTGGCCTTCGTCAACACGCTGCTGGCAACTTGCGCAGCAGTGCTGTCGTGGACGTTCGGTGAGTGGATCGGCAAGGGCAAGCCGTCGATGCTGGGCGGTGCCTCGGGTGCGGTGGCTGGCCTGGTGGCCATCACCCCGGCAGCCGGTTTCGTCGGTCCGATGGGTTCGATCGTGATGGGCCTGGTGGCCGGCCTGGTGTGCCTGTGGGGCGTGAGTGGCCTGAAGCGCATGCTGGGTGTGGACGATTCGCTGGACGTGTTCGGCGTGCACGGCGTGGGCGGTATCGTCGGCGCGTTGCTGACCGGCGTGTTCGCAGCCCCGAGCCTGGGCGGCGTGGGCATCTACGACTATGTGGCGAACAAGGTTGCCGACGACTACTCGATCGCCGGTCAACTGTGGATCCAGTTCGAAGGCGTACTGACCACGATCGTGTGGTCCGGCGTGGTGGCCCTGGTGGCCTTCAAGCTGGTGGACATGCTGATTGGCCTGCGCGTGCCGGAAGAGGAAGAGCGCGAAGGCCTGGACATCACCTCGCACGGCGAGACCGCCTACGAAGGCTGATGCCCGACAACAGAGTTGTGCTGGAGAGCTGATTGGGAATCTTCTCTCAGGAGTTTGACCCCGGCCTTGCGCCGGGGTTTTTTTATGCCCATTTTTCCCGAAGCGTCACGAGGCCGAGTGCATTGCCACGTTACTGGAACGATCCCCTGTCGTTGGCATGGGAGTCGTTCCCGCCTTTGATTTCGGGCAGCGCGATGGCAGTTGCCGGTCTTTACTATCGCCGGATTGGTTTTGACGCTGACGCAGCCACGGATGCGTCGGGGCAGAGAGGGGTTTGATGCCTGGCGGACTCAGAATTTGCAAACGCGATGCGCGCCACCGTTTCGCCATTTCTGAACTAGATTTCCTAAGGCGTCCCAATCGGGACACCAGGCCGTCCCGCCCAGTATCCGGCGCGATAACAACGTCTTTTCCGGATCGACAAATTCTGATGTGAAAGGAGTGCTATCGTGAGCCAGACTTCTTCGGAAGCGCAGTCGTCGCCGTCTACCGAGATGCATCCGCGATTGTGGGTGGCAGGGGACCTCAACGCCTTTTTCGGCCTGTTCACAAACGTGCTGCTGAACGTGCTGGTGTTGTCGAGCCTCGCGTTGTACGTGGTGCAGATGCCGAACGATACGGTCTATGGACGCATCCTTCCGGCGCTCGGCATCGCGTTGCCGCTCGGCAACCTGTTCTATGCCTACCTGGCGTGGCAACTCGCAAAGAAGGAAGGGCGCAACAACGTCACCGCCATGCCTTATGGGCCCAGCGTGCCGCACATGTTCATCGTGGTGTTCGTGGTCATGCTCCCGACGTATCTCGCAACGAAGGATCCGATCCTGGCCTGGAAGCTCGGCCTCGTGTGGGCACTGATCGTCGGCATCATCGTGCTGCTCGGCGCCTTCGTGGGCCCCACCATCCGCAAGTACACGCCGCGCGCCGCCATGCTCGGCACACTGGCCGGTATCTCGATCGCGTTCATCTCGATGCGCCCGGCGTACCAGATGTTCGACGGTGCGTGGATCGGGCTGGTCTGCTTCATGATCATCCTGCTCGCATGGATCGGCAACGTCCGGCTGCCATTCAACATACCGGGTGGGCTGGCTGTCGTGGTGGTGGGCTCGGCGATGGCGTGGATTGCCACGGCACTGGGCTGGAGCGACATGATGCAGCCCACAGCCGTCGGCGAGGCCATGCAGCACTTCTCTCTGTATCTGCCGGTGGTCAGCGGCGATGTCCTGTCGATACCGCTCAAGCAGATTTGGCCGTTGCTGGTCACGGCGATTCCGCTCGGCATCTACAACTTCACAGAAGGCATCAACAACGTCGAATCGGCCAGCGTCGGTGGTGACAACTACAACCTGCGCGCCATCCTGACGGCCGATGGCCTGGGCGCCATCGTGGGCGCCTTCCTCGGCTCCCCCTTCCCTCCAGCGGTCTATATCGGGCATCCGGGCTGGAAAGCGATGGGCGGCCGCATCGGCTACTCGTTGGCCACCGGCATCGGTGTCGGGCTGCTCTGTTTCCTCGGGTTGACCGCATTGCTGCTGTCTGTGATTCCGCTGGTGTCGATCGTGCCCATCCTGCTGTTCATCGGACTCGTGATCGGCGCGCAGGCATTCCAGGCATCGCCCAAGCGCCATGCCCCGGCCATCGTGCTGGCGCTCGTGCCGAACATTGCCGAATGGGCGAAGACGCAGGTCGATGGTGCGCTCGGAGCGAACGGCGTCAACATCGCGGCCATTCCCGAAGCCATCCACAACAACATGGCGAATGCCGGCGTGCTCTACCACGGCATGGAACTGACCGGCGGCGGCGCCGTGCTGGCCGGGCTGATGATCGGCGCCATCGCGGTGTTCGTGATCGACAAGCGCTTCAACTGGGCGGCCGTCTATGCCAGCGCCGCCACCGTTCTCTCATTCTTCGGCTTCATCCACGGTTCGCAACTGGCGATCAACGCATCGCCCAGTGTGTCGTTCGGTTACGGCGTGGCAACGCTGATCTTCGTGGGGCTGGCCTGGCAGCAGCAGCGAAACGGCGAGCGCATCAGCTGGGCACCATCCAATGATGACGAGGAAGAACCCTCACACGTTTGAACAGGAGCAGATCCATCATGGCGAAAACGCTATTCGTGAACGGTACTCTCATGCGCGGCCTGGCGCTGCACGGCAACCTTGCCGGTGCCGAATTCCTGGGTGAGTTCCGCACCAAGCCGGTGTACCGCATTCACTCGATCCACGACATTCATCCTGGCATGTACCGGGTGGAGCAAGGCGGCGTGGCGGTGGCCGGCGAGATGTATTGCATGAGCGATGAAACCTGGGCGCGTGTGGAGGCGGGCGAGCCGCCGCACTTGTATTGCGGCCCGGTGGAGCTTGAGGATGGCCGCGTGGTGGACGGCATCCTCTATCCGCAGAAGGAAATCACGGCGGCGCACACCGATATCTCGGGCTTCGGCGACTGGCGCGCCTACATGGCATCGCGGACGAAGACGATCGAAGCGGAGCCGTACGCGTTGTCCTTCACGCCGGCGACGACCGCGCTGGTCATCATCGACATGCAGCGGGATTTCCTGGAACCCGGCGGATTCGGTGAGATGCTTGGCAACGACGTGTCGCTGCTGCGTGGCGCGATTGCCCCGTGCAAGGCGTTGCTGGAAGCTGCCCGCGCGCGGGGAATGCTGGTGGTGCACACGCGGGAAGGCCACAGCCCTGACCTGGGCGACTGTCCGCCGACCAAGCTGGCGCGCGGACAATTGCAGACAGGCATCGGCGATGTCGGCCCGATGGGCCGTATCCTGGTCCGCGGGCAGGCTGGACACGACATCATTCCCGAGCTGTATCCCATCGCGGGCGAGCCGGTGATCGACAAGCCGGGCAAGGGCGCCTTCTACGCGACCGATTTCGAAGCCCGGCTGCGCAATCGCGGCATCAAGACGCTGATCGTGTGCGGCGTGACCACCGAGGTGTGCGTCAATACGACGGTGCGCGAAGCCAATGACCGGGGCTTCGAATGCCTTGTAGTGTCCGATGCCACCGGATCGTATTTTCCGGAGTTCCAACGCATGGGCCTTGAGATGATCAAGGCACAAGGAGGCATCTTTGGCTGGGTAGCG
Organism: Cupriavidus sp. DL-D2; assembly: GCF_039710735.1. Classification (NCBI taxonomy): domain Bacteria; kingdom Pseudomonadati; phylum Pseudomonadota; class Betaproteobacteria; order Burkholderiales; family Burkholderiaceae; genus Cupriavidus; species Cupriavidus sp. DL-D2. Next base: position 95,377 of record NZ_JBDKXK010000004.1, read on the forward strand.
TCATCCGCCGCCGTCGTGGCCGCGCTGGAGGGGAGGCCGGCATGAGCACCACGACCTGCCAGTATTTCCCGAATCTGTATCGCGATTCCGTGGCGTTGATGCAGTTGTCCGCGCGGCTCGGCAAGTTGCCGGGCGTGGCGACGGCATCGGCGCAAATGGCGACTCGCGCCAATCTCGAACAGATGACCGGCGCGGGCTTGCTCGATGCGGTGCCCGAGCCACGCCCGAACGACATCCTGCTCGTGCTGCGCGGCGATGCCGCTGCATTGGAAGGCGCGTTGGAACAGGCCGCCGCACTGCTCGACGAGAAAGCCGCATCCGGTTCGTCCGAGGACACGCAACGCGAGCCGCTGCGCAGCGTGCAGATGGCGCACGACGCCAGCGACGGACACGCGAATCTCGTGCTGATCTCTACGCCGGGCGACTACGCCGCTGCGGAAGCCATGAAGGCGCTGCGACTCGGCATGAATGTCATGCTGTTTTCGGACAACGTCAGCGTGGCGTCCGAGATCGCGCTGAAGCGCTACGCACAGTCCCGCAACCTGCTCGTCATGGGACCTGACTGTGGTACCGCCATCATCGACGGCCTGCCGCTGGCCTTTGCCAACGTGGTGGCGCGGGGCGATATCGGCGTCATTGCCGCATCGGGCACGGGACTGCAACAGGTGACCTGCCTGATCGATCAGTACGGTTGCGGTATCACGCATGCCATCGGCACGGGCGGACATGACCTGTCCGAAGCAGTGGGCGGCATCACCATGCTGACTGCGTTGCAGCAACTCGCGGAAGACCCTGCGACACGCGTCATCGTGCTGATTTCCAAACCGCCAGCCGCAACGGTGGCCGACAAGGTGCTGGCCGCCGCGCGCGAGACTGGCAAGCCGGTGGTGGTGTGCTTCCTCGGTGCCAATCCGGATACGCTGCGCGCGGCCGGCGTGGTGCCGGCCAGCACGCTGGAGGAAGCCGCGCAACGAGCCACCGAGCTATCTACCGGGAAGCCATCGCGGCAGGATGATGGCGCCGAAGCATTGCAGGAACGCGCTGCCGCACTGGCCGCGCGGTTGAAGCCGGAGCAGACGATGCTGCGTGGCCTCTACTGCGGCGGTACGTTCTGCTATGAAGCGTTGCTGATGCTGCAGGACGTTCTGCCAGACCTTCGATCGAACACGCCTACCGGCAAGGTCGCGCGCGTCGAAGACCTGTGGAACAGCGTCGGCAACACGATTCTCGATCTTGGTGACGACGATTTCACGCGCGGTCGGCCACACCCGATGATCGATCCCGGATTGCGCAACGAACGGATCGTGACCGAGGCGGCGGTCCCCGGCGTTGGCATCATCCTGCTCGATTTCGTGCTGGGTTATGGCGCGCATGAAGACCCGGCGGGAGACATCGTGCCGTCGATCCAGGCGGCGCGCGAAGCAGCCGCCGCCGCGGGTCATGAAGTGCTCTTCATCGGCCACGTCTGTGGCACGCGCAACGATCCGCAACAACTGGACGCACAGCGCGCCACGCTGGTGGGCGCCGGTGTGGAATTGGCAGAGAGCAATGCGCAGGCGATCCGGCTGTGCCGCGCAGTACTGGAGGCTGGCAAGGCTTCCAAGGCAACGGACAAGGGAGCCCAGGCATGACACCGTTGATCAAGCAGAAACCCGTGGTCATCAACGTCGGCCTGGCAGCCTTTGCCGACAACCTGCGCCAATGCGGCGGCGAAGTACAGACACTGCAATGGCAGCCGCCTGCCGAAGGCGATGTGACCGCTGGCTGGGCCCTGGCGCAACTGCTGGCCCATCCCCGCGTCGAGGAAGCCAACCGGATCGCCTATTCCCGCTACCTTGCCGCGCAGCCTGTGCTGAGCGGCGTGTCGACTGCCGCGCAGGTGCTCCCCGGCATGACGGAAAAGCGCATCCTGCATTCCGGCCCGCCGATCGAATGGGCGCGCATGTGCGGACCGCAGCAGGGCGCGGTGCTAGGCGCGATCCTGTTCGAAGGTTGGGCGCCGTCGCTGGAGGATGCGCGCAAGCTGGTGGAAGCGGGCGCGGTCGAGTTGTCGCCGTGCCATCACCATGGTGCGGTCGGGCCGATGGCCGGCATCATCAGCCCGTCGATGCCGGTCTGGATCGTGCGGAATGCGGCCGGGGAGAACGTGGCCTACTGCAACCTGAACGAGGGCCTGGGCAAGGTGCTGCGATTCGGCGCCAACAGCGAGGAAGTGGTCCAGCGGCTGCGCTGGATGGCGCAGACGCTGGGGCCGACACTCGCCACGCTGGTCGAGGAGATTGGCGGCATCGAACTGAAGCCGTTGATGGCGCAGGCGCTGCATATGGGCGATGAAGTCCACAACCGCAATGCGGCGGCCAGCGCGCTGCTGTTCCGCAAGCTGACCGTGGCGGCGCTCGCATCCACCCGGCTCGATGCGCGGGCGGTGTCCGAGTCACTGGCGTTCATCGCCAGCAACGACCATTTCTTCCTGAACCTGTCGATGGCAGCCTGCAAGGTCATGCTCGACGCCGCGCACGGCGTACCGCATGCGTCGATGGTGACCGTCATGGCGCGCAATGGCGTCGACTTCGGTATCCGGCTGTCCGGACTTGATCAATGGTTCGTGGCACCTGCCGCGATCATTGACGGGTTGTTCTTTCCCGGCTTCGGCACGGAAGATGCCGCACGGGATCTGGGCGACAGTGCCATCACGGAGACGGCTGGGGTAGGCGGCTTCGCCATGGCGGCGTCCCCGGCCATCGTGCAGTTCATTGGCGGCACGCCGCGCGATGCGGTGGCCAACACGCGCCGCATGCTCCATATCACGCTGGGACAGAACGGCGCGTTCACGCTGCCGGCGCTTGATTTCACCGGCACGCCGGCGGGTATCGATGCCCGGCGCGTGCTCGATACCGGAATCCAGCCCGTCATCAATACCGGTATCGCACACAAGGATGCAGGGGTCGGCCAGATCGGCGCGGGGATCACGCATGCGCCACTGGCGTGCTTCAGCCAGGCAATCGAGGCTCTGGCAGCCACGCTGCCGGCCCCCCAGTAAGGAGTCGAGCATGCATAACGTTGCGGACAAGGACGCGCCCATCGCGGTGATTGCGGTCGGCGGCAATGCACTGGCCCCCGAGGGCGGCGGCACGAGCCTGCACGACCAGGCGCGCGCGGCGGCCGACGCGGCCAGCCATATCGTCGATGTGGCGGAGCAGGGCTGGCGCATCGTGCTGACGCATGGCAACGGGCCGCAGGTGGGCTACATCCTGCGCCGGTCGGAACTGGCGATGGGGGAGGTGCCCCCGGTGCCCATGGACTATGCCACCGCCGATACGCAGGGCGCGATCGGCGACATGTTCCAGCGCAGCCTCTACAACACCTTGCACCGCCGGGGGGTTTCCACGCGCGTGGTGACGGTGGTGACCCAGGTGGTGGTCGATGAACATGACCCGGCCTTCCTGAACCCGACCAAGCCAATCGGATCGGTCATGGACGAGGCCACGGCGCGCCAGCGGGCACAGGCCAATGGCTGGAGCATCATGGAGGAAGCCGGTCGCGGCTGGCGCCGGTGCGTGGCGTCGCCACAGCCCAAAACCGTGGTGGAAACGGACACGATCCAGACGTTGCTGGCGCAGAACCACATCGTCATCGCCTGCGGCGGCGGCGGGATTCCGGTCACGATGGCCGAGGACGGCACGCTATGCAATCGCGAGGCGGTGATCGACAAGGACCTCGCGTCCGCGCTGCTGGCACGCCAATTGGGGGCGCAGCGCCTGCTGATCGTCACGGCGGTGCCCAAGGTGGCGATCAATTTCGGCAAGCCCGAACAGCGCTGGCTGGATCACCTGACTGTGGCGGAGGCCGAGCGGTACATGCAGGAGGGGCATTTCGGCAAGGGATCGATGGGGCCGAAGATCGAGGCAGTGCTCGACTATGTGCGCGCCAACCCGCAGGGGGAGGGGATCGTGACCGACATTTCCAACATGGGCGCCGCACTGGCTGGCGCTGGCGGCACGCGAATCAGCGGCTGAATGGGCGTGGATGCAGTATTCGCAGAGTGCTTAAATCGGATCTTAAAAAGTCTCAATTGTCTTTAGGTGAGCGCGGGCATAGAGTGCCAGTGAGGCAGTTTCCTCCACCTGCAGAACGCTCCCCGTATCTGTCAGGCCATTTGAAAGCGCGGCGCCAGCCGCGCTTTTTTTTTTGTCCGCTTTTTCCCCTGCCCCTGGCGGGCGAGTCGCCTGCAGCAGGCGGCTCGCCCGCCGCCGCGGGGTTTGAAATAGGCGGATCGGCCCAATATCTTCCTCCCTCAAGCTGGCTCCGCATAAGGTTATTTGTTGTGGGCCAGCAGCCCCTTGGCCGTTCCCTTACAATCGGGGCGGACAATAAAGCTGAAAATTTAGGATGGATATGGTCCCGCACCTCATCACCGCGCTGAACGGTCCACTGCTCGAGCTGGAAAAGAAGATCCTGGACGCCACACCGTCCATCGAGCGCTGGTTCAGGCTGGAATGGCAGGAACATACCCCGCCGTTCTATTGTTCCGTCGATCTGCGCAATGCCGGCTTCAAGCTGGCCCCGGTGGACACGAACCTGTTCCCGGGCGGTTTCAACAACCTGGCGCCCGAAATGCTGCCGCTGGCCGTGCAGGCCGCCATGGCCGCGATCGAGAAGATCTGCCCGGATGCCAAGAACCTGCTGCTGATCCCCGAACGCCACACTCGCAACATGTTCTACCTGCAGAACGTGGCGCGACTGTCGCTGATCATGCGCCAGGCCGGCCTCAACGTGCGCCTGGGTTCGCTGTCCGAGGAAATCACCGAGCCCACCCCGATCGAACTGCCCGACGGCCAGACACTGGTCGTGGAGCCGTTGGCGCGCCTGGGTTCGAAGGGCCGCCGTCTGGGGCTCAAGGACTTCGATCCCTGCTCGATCCTGCTGAATAACGACCTCTCGGCCGGCATCCCGCCGATCCTGGAGAATATCAACGAGCAATACCTGCTGCCGCCGCTGCATGCGGGCTGGTCCACGCGCCGCAAGAGCAGCCACTTCGCAGCCTATGACGAGGTGGCCAAGAAGTTCGCCAAGCTGATCGACGTCGATCCGTGGATGGTGAACCCTTACTTTGCCCGCGCCACTGGCGTGAACTTCCATGAGCGCATCGGCGAGGAAGAACTGGCCGATTCCGTGGAAGGCGTGCTCAAGAAGATTGCCAAGAAGTACCGCGAATACGGCATCAAGGAGACCCCCTACGTGGTGGTCAAGGCCGATGCGGGCACCTACGGCATGGGCATCATGACCGTGCGCGATCCGTCCGAGATCAAGGGCCTGAACCGCAAGGAACGCAACAAGATGAGCGTGGTGAAGGAGGGGCTGGAAGTCTCCGACGTCATCATCCAGGAAGGCGTTCACACGTTCGAGAAGGTCAACGAGGCCGTGGCGGAACCCGTGGTCTACATGATCGACCGTTACGTGGTGGGTGGCTTCTATCGCGTGCACACGGGCCGGGGCAACGACGAGAACCTGAATGCGCCGGGCATGCATTTCGTGCCGCTGGCGTTTGCGCCGAACGGCATTCCGGACAGCCACGCCAAGCCGGGCGCGGCCGTGCCGAACCGTTTCTATATGTACGGCGTGGTGGCGCGGCTGGCATTGCTGGCCGCTTCGGTGGAACTCGAGAAGACCGACCCGAATCCGATCCTTTGATGCGAGGCGCGGTCTCCACGGGCCGCCCGCCTCCCTGTCCGCCCCCGGTCCGGCTCGGCTGAGCCGGATGTTCATTTCCTGACGCGAACGCGACACCCCATCATGCGCATCCTCTTCATTACCGATCCGCTGGAATCCTTCAAGACTTACAAGGATTCCACCTACGCCATGATGAAGGAGGCCGCGGCGCGCGGCCACGAACTGGCGTTCTGCCTGCAGTCGCAACTCTCGCTGTCGGCAGGCGTAGTCGAGGCCGTGACGCGTCCGCTGGACCTGACCGACGACGCGCACGACTGGTTCCGCCTGGGCGATGCCGCCCTGACGCCCCTGGCCACGTTCGACGCGGTGCTGATGCGCAAGGACCCGCCGTTCGACATGGAATACGTGACCAGCACCTGGCTGCTGGAACTGGCCGAGAAGCAGGGCGCGCGCGTGTTCAACAAGCCGCAGGCGATCCGCGACCATTCCGAGAAGCTGGCGATCGGCCAGTTTCCGCAGTTCATCACGCCGACGCTGGTCACGCGCGATGCCGACCGGATTCGCGCCTTCCACGCCGAGCATCAGGACATCATCGTCAAACCGCTCGATGGGATGGGCGGCATGGGCATCTTCCGGGTGGGCCCGGACGCGCTGAACCTGGGTGCCATCGTCGAGACGCTGGGCGACAACGGGGCGCGGACGCTGATGATCCAGCGCTACATCCCCGAGATCAAGGCGGGCGACAAGCGCATCCTGCTGATCGGCGGCAAGCCAGTGCCGTATTCGCTGGCTCGTATTCCGCAGGGCAGCGAGATCCGGGGCAACCTGGCCGCAGGCGGCCTGGGCCGTGCGCAGGAACTGAGCGCGCGTGACCTGGAGATTGCCGAAACCCTGGCGCCGGGCCTGTGGAAGCAGGGCTTGCTGCTGGTGGGACTGGATGTGATCGGCGACTACCTCACCGAAGTCAATGTGACGAGTCCAACGTGTTTCCAGGAAATCGCGCAGCAGACCGGTTTCAATGTGGCGGGGATGTTCGTGGATGCGCTGGAAGCCGCGGTGGCAGCCGAGCGGCGCTGAGTTATCCACGAAATTTGGCAATCCGATGCGGAAGTGCCACAGTGGGGATCTCAGCCATAAAGACGGGAAGGGGCCGTAAGGCTGCCTGCTACAATTCGCAGCAGTCCAACGGATTCACATCATGGCCGGAATTCTGATCATCGCGCATGCGCCGCTAGCCTCGGCGCTGCGCGATTGTGCTGCCCACGTGTACTGCGGCCAGCCACCCCGGCTCGCAGCCATCGACGTGGCCGCCGACGCCGACCCGGCAGCCGTGCTGGCCGAGGCGCGCCGCGGCCTGGAAGCCGTCTGCGAAGAAAACGGCGCGCTGGTGTTGACCGACATCTTCGGTGCCACGCCCGCCAACATCGCCGCCAAGCTGGCCGAGTCAGGCCGGGTCAAGGTATTGGCAGGCGTGAATCTGCCGATGCTCGTGCGCGCGATCTGCTATCGCACCGAAAAACTCGACCAGCTGGCCACCAAGGCCCTCGCCGGTGGCGCCCAGGGGGTGCTGCAGGTGGGTACCACCTCAGTCCAGAACCAAACCGCAAATCATCCCGACAAATATGCTGCAGAGGGACACAACCATCATCAATAAGCTCGGGCTGCATGCCCGTGCGTCCGCCAAGCTGACACAGCTCGCCGGAAAGTTTACAAGCCAGGTCAAAATGTCGCGAAACGGTCGCCAGGTTGACGCCAAGAGCATCATGGGCGTCATGATGCTGGCCGCCGGCATCGGCTCGACGGTTTCTATCGAGACCGATGGCCCCGACGAGCAGGAAGCGATGGATGCGCTGCTGGCGCTGATCGCCAACCGGTTCGGCGAGGGCGAGTGAGTGTCGCCACAATAAAAATTTCTTAAACGTTCCTGACGGAGCGGGTCATGCCCTTTGCCTTGCACGGCATTCCGGTTTCGCGTGGGGTCGCCATCGGGCGCGCCCACATCCTGGCGCCCGCGGCGCTCGATGTTTCGCATTACCTGGTCGATGAGGATCGGCTCGATGCGGAAGTAGAGCGATTGCGCGCGGCGCGTGCCGCCGTGCGCGCCGAGCTTGTCACGTTGAAGCGCGACCTGCCGCGCGATGCGCCCGAGGAGATGGGCGCGTTCCTGGATGTCCACGCGATGATCCTCGACGACGAAGCCCTGTCGCGCGAACCCGAACAGTTGATCCTGACTCGCCGCTACAACGCGGAGTGGGCGCTGACCACGCGGCTCGAAGAGCTGATGCGCCAGTTCGACGAAATCGAGGACGAATACCTGCGCGAGCGCAAGGCCGACATCCAGCAGGTGGTGGAGCGGATCCTGAAGGTGCTGGCCGGCGCGCCTGTGCTGGCCCCGGCGCCTGTGCCGGCGCTGGCGCCCGATGGCGAGGCGGCACCGGGCGTGATCGTCGTGGCCCACGATATCGGCCCCGCCGACATGCTCCAGTTCAAGCACACGATGTTCCACGGCTTCGTGACCGACCTGGGCGGGCGCACCTCGCACACGGCCATCGTCGCGCGGAGCCTGGATATCCCGGCCGCTGTCGGCGTCAAGAGCGCCAGCGAGCTGATCCGGCAGGACGACTGGGTGATCATCGACGGCGATGCCGGCCTGGTGATCGTGGATCCGTCGGCCATCATCCTCGAGGAATACCGCCACCGCCAGAGCGAACGCGCGCTGGAGAAGAAGCGGCTGCAGCGCCTGCGCCATATGCCGGCGGTGACGCTGGACGGACTGGAAATCGAACTGCTGGCCAATATCGAACTGGCGGAGGACGCCGGCGCAGCGCTGTCCGCCGGTGCCGTGGGCGTGGGTCTGTTCCGTTCCGAATTCCTGTTCATGAACCGGCGCAGCGAGATGCCGGACGAGGAAGAGCAGTTCCTGGCCTATCGCAACGCCGTGGAGGCGATGCACGGCTTGCCGGTGACGATCCGCACCATCGACGTGGGCGCCGACAAGCCGCTGGACGGACTGAGCGATGATTTCGAGACGGCACTGAACCCGGCTCTGGGACTGCGCGCCATCCGCTGGTCGCTGTCGGAGCCCGGGATGTTCCTGACGCAGTTGCGCGCGCTGCTGCGGGCGTCGGCCTTCGGACCGGTTCGCCTGCTGATTCCGATGCTGGCCCATGCCAGTGAGATCGATCAGACCCTGGACCTGATTGCGCAGGCCAAGCGCCAGTTGGACCAGCGCGGCCTGCCGTACGACCCTGGCATCAAGATCGGCGCCATGATCGAGATTCCGGCCGCCGTGCTGATGCTGCCGCTGTTCCTCAAGCGCATGGATTTCCTGTCGATCGGCACAAACGACCTGATCCAGTACACGCTGGCCATTGATCGCGCCGACAACGCCGTGGCGCATCTCTATGACCCGCTGCATCCGGCCGTGCTGCAACTGATCGCCCGCACCATCCGCGAAGCCAACCACGCCGGCGTGCCTGTGGCGGTCTGCGGCGAAATGGCAGGAGACCCTGTCATGACGCGACTGCTGCTGGGCATGGGTCTGCGCGAGTTCTCGATGCACCCGGCGCAATTGCTCCGCGTGAAGCAAGAGATCATCCACGCCGACTGCGAGCGCCTGTGCAAGGTCGTGGATCAGATCCTGAACTGCTACGAACCCGACGAACTGGCCAGCGCCCTGAAGCAGCTGGCAGCGTGAAGGCGGCCGAGCCAACCAACCCTTCCTTGTGAAGGGTTTTTTTACGTTGGCGTTTTACCGATTGCGCCACTTTTCATCAGTGAAAGTGCGGCAATCGCTCCTTGAAATTGTCCAGACAATGCGTCGCGTGCACGGCAGTTCTCATTCGTTTAATGGGAATTGTTATCATTTTGGTTCTCTGTTATTCTGCCTCTCATCGCGTTCGGCATGCCGGTGCCGACGCTGCTCCGCAGGAGGCTTTTGTGTACGTTTGCATTTGCAACCAGGTTACCGACCGTGAGATTCACGGCGCTGTACATCTTGGCGTGACCACGATGGACGAGCTTGCCGAAACGCTTGGCGTAGGAACCTGCTGTGGCCGTTGCCGCGATTGCGCGAAGCAAGTGCTGTGCGAAGGCGTGGCCGCCGTACAGGATATGAAGGTCTCCAGCCTCTCGGCCATCAAGGTCGTGGAAATTTCCGTTTGTTCGACTGCTTCGTCACATGCCATAATCGAGGCTCGTGACCCGGCAGTTGCGAACGATCAGCGCACGGCGCTGGTTGCCTGAAGCCTTTTTGGCTGAGTTAGCTCACTTAGCACAGCGAGACTGTTCACAGAACAAAGCGTGAATTGAGAAGCGCGCCCACGGAGGATATCCGCGGCGCGCTTTGTTGCTTGCGTGTTTTGTCGTGCTGGCCTTCGTGGAAGCCGGGTTCATTGTTGTTTGCAATCCAACAGGAGCCCCCATGAAAGGTGACAAGAAGGTCATCCAGCATCTGAACGCCCAGCTCAAGAACGAGCTGACCGCGATCAACCAGTATTTCCTCCACGCACGTATCTATCGCCACTGGGGCCTGAAGAAGCTCGGTGATGTCGAGTACAAGGAATCGATCGGCGAAATGAAGCACGCCGACCGCCTGATCGACCGCATCCTGATGCTCGACGGCCTGCCGAACCTGCAGGACCTGCACAAGGTGATGATCGGCGAAGACACGCCCGAGATCCTCAAGTGCGATCTGAAGCTCGAGCAGACTGCGCACGGCACGGTCAAGGAAGGTATTGCGTATTGCGAGTCGGTCGGTGACTACGTCAGCCGCGAACTCCTGGTCGATATCCTCACGGACACCGAGGAACATATCGAATACCTGGAAACGCAACTGGACCTGATCGACAAAGTTGGACTGCAGAACTACCTGCAGTCCCAGATGGAGCCGGGCGCGCAATAAGCGCGCCGGTCCACGGCCGGCCGCCTCCGGAAACGGGGTGGCGGGTCAGGCGCGTGGCGCAGGATGGCGCCGCGCCCGAGTGTGAAGCGTTGCAATAACCTTTCTCATTCGGATTCTTGTCTTCATCCAGTCGTTCGTCTTTTGCGACGCATCGCGCCAGTCACGGCGACCCAACGGGGAGGGGGCTCCACCGACGGGTCGCCGGCAGCACCGGCGCCGACCCTCTCAGTTCCCCTCGGTTTTTCCGCCACAGACTTCGCAGCCGGGGGTGCGTGCGAGCCGCATCGTGGTCCATTCCATCGACAGTGCATTGACCATCAGCAGCCGGCCCGAGAGGGTCTGACCGACGCCGGTCAGCAGCTTCAAAGCCTCGGCGGCCTGGACCGTACCGACCATGCCGACCAGCGGCGCGAAGACGCCCATCGTGGCGCACGCGGCTTCGGGAGCGGGTTCCGATGGCGGGAACAGGCAGGCGTAGCAGGGCGCGTCGGGCTGGCGCAGGTCGTACACACTGACCTGGCCATCGAACCGCAACGCGGCGCCGGACACCAGCGGTTTTCGATGTGTCAGGCAGGCGCGGTTCACAGCCTGTCGCGTTGCAAAATTGTCACAGCAGTCCAGCACGACATCGGCCTGCGCCACAAGGGCGTCCAGTTCGGCATCGCCCACGCGTTGCGGCACCAGGCGGATGTCGATATCGGGATTGATCCGCAGCAGGCCCTCACGCGCTGACTCTACCTTGGGGCGGCCGACGTTGGCCGTGGTGTGCAGGATCTGGCGCTGGAGGTTGGTCAGGTCCACCTCGTCATCATCGACGATGGTGATCCGTCCCACGCCAGCCGAGGCCAGGAAGGGTAGTGCCGCAGCGCCCAGGCCTCCCGCGCCGATGACCAGCGCGTGGCCGGCCAGCAGCCGTTGCTGGCCTTCGATGCCCAGTTCGTCCAGCAGGATGTGGCGCGAGTAGCGCAGCAACTGATCGTCATTCATGGCTCGATACCAATGAAAACGGCCCGACGGTGCGATACCGTGGGCCGTGAATATGGGCGAAAACGCGCCGCCGCAGCCGCGCGCCTTCTGCTTACTTCTTGCCGGTAGGCGTGCCCAGCGGCTGGCCGATCGGCGCGCTGGCAGGCGGCTGGCTGGCCGGTGCCGCAGGCTTGGCGGGCGCCGGCTTGGCAGCGGGCTTCGCGGCCTTGCCGTCCTGCTTTTCTTCCTTGGTGTCCGGCTTGCCGGCGGTGCCAGTGGCTTCCAGGCGTGACTTCGAGCGTTGCACGGGCTTGCCGTCGAGCTGCGCGATGGCCTGCTGCAACATGAAGTCCTCCGGCGAGCCGAACTCCACCGGCTTCTTCTTGCGTTCCTTTTCGCGCTCTTCAGCCGTCTTCTTCGAGTTTTCTTCTTCCAGGCGACGCAGTTCGTCCACGCGGCGACGCTCGCGTTCGTTCATTTCCGGCTCTTCCGATTCCTGCTTGTTGTGCAGGTGGCGCTCGGTGTCGATCTCGCGCGTGATCAGTGCGTCATCCGGATCGCCTTCGGGATTCTGGTCGACCGGGATGTCAGGACGGATGCCCTTGGCCTGGATCGACTTGCCCGACGGCGTGTAGTAGTACGCGATCGTCAGCTTGATGCCGGTGTCGTTGGTCAGCGGACGCACGGTCTGGACCGAGCCCTTGCCGAACGTGGTCTTGCCCATGATCAGCGCGCGCTTGTGATCCTGCAGCGCGCCGGCCACGATTTCCGAAGCCGATGCCGAGTAGGCGTTGGTCAGCACCACCATCGGCAGCTTCTTGAACTGCGGCGGCAGATCCTTGAGCGGATCATCCTCGAGCGACGAGAGGCGATAGTTGTTGAACGTTGCCTTGTAGACGCGCTTGGCGTCGGGCACCTGGCCGTTGGTGGACACCACCGTGGAATCGTCGGGCAGGAACGCCGCGGCCACGCCGACCGCGCCCTGCAGCACGCCGCCACCGTTATTGCGCAGGTCCAGGATGATGCCCTTCAGGTTCGGGTTCTTCTCCGCCATTTCCTTGAGGCGGCGGCCCAGGTCGGCCACGGTGCGCTCCTGGAAGCTCGTCAGGCGTACCCAGCCGATGGTGTTGTTGTCGAGCATCTTGGTCTTGACCGACTGCACGCGGATCTCGGCGCGCGTGATCGAGACCGGGAACGTGCGTTCCTCGCTCTTGCGATAGATGGTCAGCGTAACCTTGGTGCCCGGCTCGCCCCGCATGCGCTTGACCGCTTGCTCCAGCGGCAGGCCGCGCACCGGCTTGTCGTCGATACGGGTAATCAGGTCGCCCGGCTGGATGCCAGCGCGGAAGGCCGGCGTGTCCTCGATCGGGTTGATGACCTTGACCAGGCCCTCTTCCTGCGAAATCTCGATACCGAGGCCAGCAAAGCGGCCGCGCGTGCCTTCCTGCAGTTCCTTGAAATCCTTCTCGTCGAGATAGGCCGAATGCGGATCGAGGCTGGCGACCATGCCCTTGATGGCTTCGGTCAGCAGCTTCTTGTCGTCCACGGGCTCCACATATTCGCGTTTGATTTGCCCGAAGATGTCGGACATCAGCCGCAACTGGTCGAGTGGCAGTGGCCCGGAGGAATTCTGGGCCGTGGCCGAGATTTGCAGCGTGGCCAGCACGCCGGCAACGACGCCGACCGAGACGAGGCTAATGTTCTTGAGCGTCTTACGCATGAGGGCAGCCTGAACGTGTGAGGATTTTTGCAAGGTGAAATCCAGCCGAAGGCGGAGGGCGACCGGCGCGGATTTGACCGACAGTATAAGAGCGTGCGCAGAAAAAGGCCTGCGGGCCACCAGACCACGGTGGGGGTGGCCACACAACGGGTGCAGCGCCTACCCGGACGCAGTCCGGGCCGGCGCTGCGGCGCACCGGTTGTCAGCGGGCCTTGCCCTGGTTGGCCACGGCGGCCAGCGACGCGGCGATGGCCGCCTGGTCACCCAGGTAGTAATGGCGCAGGGGGCGCAGGTCGGCGTCCAGCTCGTACACGAGCGGGGTACCGTTGGGAATATTGAGGCCGACGATGTCGTCATCCGAAATCTGATCGAGGTATTTCACCAGCGCGCGGATGCTGTTGCCATGGGCGGCAATCACCACGCGCTTGCCCGCTTTGATGTCCGGAGCGATGGATTCGTTCCACAACGGCATCACGCGGGCCACGGTGTCCTTCAGGCATTCCGTCAGCGGGATCTGCTCGCGCGGCACATTGGCATAGCGGGGATCGTCGAACGAGGCGCGCTCGTCGGTCGGCTCCAGCGCAGGCGGCGGGGTGTCGTAGCTGCGGCGCCACACCAGCACCTGGTCGTCGCCGTATTGCTTGGCGGTTTCCGCCTTGTTGAGTCCGGACAGGGCGCCGTAGTGGCGCTCGTTCAGGCGCCATTCATTGCGCACCGGAATCCACATCTGGTCCATTTCGTCCTGGACGTGCCACAGCGTGCGGATGGCGCGCTTGAGCACCGACGTATAGGCCACATCGAAGCCGAAACCGGCTTCCTTGAGGAGTTGGCCGCCCTGCTTGGCCTGGGCCACGCCGGTATCGGTCAGGTCGACGTCGACCCAGCCGGTAAAGCGGTTTTCGAGGTTCCACGTGGATTCGCCGTGGCGGATGAGGACGAGCTTGTACATTGCAGCTTCCAGGGTAGTAGGTAACCTGTGGCGCCATCGAGGCTATCGAGGCTCTGGGCCGGCGGGTCGGCGCGGGTGCGCGAAACACGACCTGCAAATATCGGCGCTGGCGCGAAACCGCGTATTTTATAATGCCGCCGACCCAACCCAACGGAATGCCAACGTGAATTTCTTCGCCGATTACAACAACCTGGCCCTGATCGCGATCGCCGTGGTCTCGGGCGGCCTGCTGGCCTGGCCGCAAATCAAGGCCGGTACGGGCGGCAAGCGTCTGAATACGGCTGCCGCGACGCAGCTGATCAACCGTCGCAATGCGGTGGTCGTGGATATCCGCGACGCCGCCGATTTTGCCAAGGGTCACCTGCCCCAGGCCAAGAGCGCGCCACTTGCCGACCTGCCTGGCCGCGCTGCCGGCCTTGCAAAGGACAAGGCGGTCCCCATCATCGTGGTGTGCCAGACGGGCCAGCGCTCGAGCAAGGCCCAAGCAGCGTTGAAGGAAGCCGGTTACAGTGAGGTCTACGCGCTGGAGGGCGGCCTGGCTGCCTGGCAGCAGGCCGGCCTGCCGGTCGTCAAGTAAGCACGAAAGCAAAGCCCCATTTTCGAACGCAGTCGCGGCGCGGTATTGCCCGGGGTGCCCTGGGTGGTCCGCGCCGTTGTTTTTTTAGTCAAAGGAGAACCCGCATGGCCCGCGTCGTCATGTACAGCACGGTTGTGTGCCCGTATTGCCAGATGGCCGAGCGCCTGCTCAAGCAGCGTGGCGTGCAAGAGATCGAGAAAGTGCTGATCGACCGTGAACCCGGCCGCCGCGAGGAAATGATGACCCGCACCGGCCGGCGCACCGTACCGCAGATCTACATCGACGATACCCATGTGGGCGGCTTCGACGACCTGTCGGCGCTCGACCGCCAGGGCGGACTCGTGCCCCTGCTCGCGGCCTGAGGTTGCTCCGACCCATGCGGCATGCCGTGCGGCGGCAAATCAATAGACGATTCTGATTCTGCCGCCGTACGGTGAATTCGACATCGGCGTCATGTACCATATGCGCTTTCCAACCGCCGGCCGGCGGATCTAGACCGCCGGCAGCGCATGGCGCAGCGCGCCCAAACCGATCCATCCGGAAGCCTTTCATGAGCGACCAGCAACAAGCTACCCAGCAGGACGACCAGCCCTTCTTCAACATCCAGCGCGTGTACCTGAAGGACATGTCGCTCGAGCAGCCGAACTCGCCGGGCATCTTCCTCGAATCGGAAGCGCCGTCCGTCGAGGTGCAGGTCAATGTGGGTGCCGCCCAGCTGCAGGAAGGCATTTTCGAAGTCGTGGTGACCGGCACCGTGACGACCAAGGTGCAGGACAAGGTTGCGTTCCTCGTGGAAGCACACCAGGCCGGTATCTTCGATATCCGCAACGTGCCCGCCGAGCAGCTCGACCCGCTGCTGGGCATCGCCTGCCCGACCATCCTGTACCCGTACCTGCGCGGCAACATCGCCGACGTGATCACGCGTGCCGGCTTCCAGGCCATCCACCTGTCGGAAATCAACTTCCAGGCGCTGTACGAGCAACGCCTGCAAGCCGCGATGGAAGAAGCACAAGGCCAGGGCGCAGAGTCGGGCATCGTGCTGCCGGACGGCAGCCAGGCTCGCCACTGATTGCGTCACTGATCAGGCGCGTGATCCGAATCGCATTCGGATTTCGGCAAACGGGGCTTCGGCCCCGTTTTGCTTTGTCGGGCGCTGATCGATCCGTTGGCGTCCATACTGTCGCCATGACACTGCTCACCGCCAATCTCGCGGAACAGCCATGAAAATCACGATACTCGGTGCAGGCGCCTGGGGCACCGCGCTGGCCAGCCACGCCGCTGCCGATACCCGCCACGATGTGGTGCTCTGGGGCCGCGACGCGGACCAGTTGGCCGCCATCTTCGCCACCGGCATCAACGCGGCCTACCTGCCAGGCGTACCACTGTCCGGACGTCTTGCTTACGATCCCGATTTCGACCGCGCCGTAGACCATGCGGTGTCGGATGCCAATGGCCTGTTGATCGTCGCCACGCCCGTGTCGGGCCTGCGCGAGATGACGCGGCGACTGGCTGCGCGTCGCAAGGGGCCGTTGGCCATGCTCTGGCTCTGCAAGGGGTTTGAAGCGGAGACACACGCGTTGCCGCACCAGATGGTCCGCGAGGAACTGGACGCGCTTGGCGTGGCACCCGGCGAGATCGAGTACGGCGTGCTGACCGGTCCGAGCTTTGCCCGCGAAGTGGCACAGGGCCTGCCGTGCGCGCTGACCGTGGCAGGCACGACGCACGCGCTGACCGATCGCGCGCAGGCGGCCTTCCACCATCACGCGATGCGGATCTATGGCAGCGATGACCTGACGGGCGTCGAGGTCGGCGGCGCGGTCAAGAACGTGCTGGCGATCGCCACGGGCGCGAGCGATGGCCTGGGTCTTGGGCTCAACGCACGCGCGGCGCTGGTGACGCGTGGACTTGCCGAGATGACGCGGCTAGGGCTGGCGCTCGGTGGACGCACGGAAACCTTCATGGGCCTGGCTGGCATGGGCGACCTGATCCTGACCGCCACGGGCGACCTCTCGCGCAATCGCAAGGTCGGCCAGCAACTGGCGGGCGGCAAGACGCTTGAGCAGATTCTGGCGGATCTTGGCCACGTTGCCGAGGGCGTACGCTGTGCGCAGGCCGTGGCGGCGCTGGCGGGACGATTGGGTGTGGAGATGCCGATCACGCGGGCTGTGTGTGCGGTGCTGTTTGAGGGATTGCCTGTGGCGGATGCCGTGGCGAGGTTGTTGCAGCGGGATGCGCGGGATGAGTGAAATCCCTGCGCTGTCTCTGTTGAACTGCTAGCCCTCTCCCCCGCCCCTCTCCCGCAGGCGGGAGAGGGGAGCAAACCGATTGGGTCCGATATGCCCGTGGTTTCTCCCCTCTCCCGCGACGCGGGAGAGGGGCTGGGGAGAGGGCAGGCGCATCTCTTTCGAAAACATGCCAACCCGCCGCCAATCCCTTAAAGCCCTGCTCGCCGTCACCACTGCGACAGCTTTCCCCGCCTTCGCCAACGACACCTGGCCCACCCGCCCGATCCGCATGATCGTGCCGTTTCCTGCCGGGTCTTCCCCCGACCTGATTGCACGCATCGTCACGGAGAAACTGGCGCATGTGCTGGGCCAGCCGGTCGTGGTCGAGAACCGGCCGGGGGCGGGCGGCAACATCGGCACGGGACTCGTTGCCAAGGCAGCCCCCGATGGCTACACGCTACTGTTCACGATCAATGGGCCGTTGGTCACCGCGCCGTCGCTGTACCGGAACCTCAGCTACGACCCGATGAAGCAACTGGCGCCGATCACGCTGGTGGCCACGTCGCCCAATGTGCTGGTAGTGGATGCGAAGCTGCCGGTGCATAGCCTGCGCGATTTCGTGGCACTGGCGAAGTCGAAGCCGGGCGCGCTCAACTACGGCTCGGTCGGCAATGGCAGCGCCGCGCATCTGGCGATGGAGCAGTTGAAGGCCATGGCCGGGATCGATCTGGCGCATGTACCGTATCCCGGCTTTCCGCAGATCACCACGGCCATCGTGGGCGGGCAGGTGCAGGCGGGTTTCATGGTGCCGGCGATTGCGATGCCGATGGTCAACGCCGGAAAGTTGCGGCTGCTGGCCGTGACGACGACTGGGCGCACAGCGCTGCTGCCCTCGGTGCCCACGGTTGCGGAATCGGGCTATCCGGGATTCGAAGCGATCTCGTGGCAGGCCATTCTTGCGCCAGCGGGTACGCCGGTATCGATCGTGGATCGGCTCTATCGGGAACTGGTGAAGATCATCGGCAGCGAGGACGTGCGCGAGCGGATGCGGGCGCAGTACTTCTCGCCAGCCGGCACGGCGCCTGCGTCATTGCGACAGATGATGGCGCTGGAGAAAGCGCGCTGGGAGCGCGTGATCCGCGCGGCGGGCGTCACGCCCGAGAACTGATCAGGCGCCGCCTGCGTAGCCGTTCTGGCGCCAGGCTTCGAAGACCACCACGGCCACCGTGTTCGACAGGTTCAGGCTGCGGTTGTCAGGGCGCATCGGCAGGCGGATGCGCTGCGCAGCAGGAAACCACTCGCGGCGTTCCGGCGCCAGGCCGCGTGTTTCCGAACCGAACACGAACCAGTCGCCCGGCTGGAAGCTCATCTGCGCGAAGGGCGTGGAGCCATGCGTGGTCAGCGCGAACATGCGCGACGGGTCGGGTTGCTCGGTAGCCATCAGCGCCTCCCAGTTCTCATGCACGCGCATCGGCGCGAACTCGTGATAGTCGAGTCCGGCGCGGCGCATGCGCGCATCTTCCAGCGGGAATCCCAATGGCTTGACCAGATGCAGCTGCGCGCCGGTATTGGCGCACAGGCGGATCACATTGCCGGTGTTCGGCGGGATTTCGGGTTCGACCAGGACGACGTTGAACATGGGATGGACTCGGGAAACGGGGCGCAGCTTACCGCTTACCGGCGCGGGTGTCACGGCGTGCGCAGTGCCGCGATGGCCGTGACGCGCGCCGCGCCGTGCGCTTTCAGCACTCTGGCGGCTTCGCGCAGCGTGGCGCCGGTTGTCATCACATCGTCAATCAGGCCGACATGGGTGCCAGATACGGCCCCGGCATCGCTCAGCCCAAACGCATCGCGCAGGTTGGCATGCCGGGACGCGAGATCGAGTGCACGCTGGCTTGGCGTGTCGCGGTCGCGGACCAGCTGGGTTGCAGAACTGGCGATGCCGAGCTGCCGGGCCAGCGGCCGGGTGATCTCCCATGCCTGATTGAATCCGCGTTCTGCCAGGCGGTGCGATGAAAGCGGGATGGGCAGCAGCAGGTCGGGGAGGGGCGTCGCGCGAAGCTGGCTGGCCAGTTGCACAGCGATCCACCCGGCGGCGGGCAGCCGGGCGCCGAACTTGAGCCGCAGGATCAATCGGTCGAATGGAGCGGCGTAGTCGCCAAGCGTCAGCGTGGCGTCGATCGGATCGTCGTCGGCACAAGTGCCACACAGGCCCACACTATCGGGCATGGCGCATCGGGGGCAGCGTGGCACGGGCCGCAGCAGCGCGTCCGCGCAAGCGGTGCAGACCACTTCACGCTGGACCTGCTCGCAGATCAGGCACGCCGACGGCAGCAGATCTGGCCACAGGCTTGTCACGTGATCGACGAGGGCCGCTCCGGCAGCCTTCCATCCGCGCGCGTATACTTCGGGGCCTGCCCGGCCGCCTCGCGCGGCCTCGTCCATGGAAGGTGCGACAGTTTGTCGCATCGCCCGCCGATCCCCATCCGTTTCTTGCTGCCCTGTCCGTCCGTGTCCCTGCATGCTTCCGAATCCCCCGATGCCTGGTTGCCGCCCGCGCGGCTGACCCGGCTTGCCTTCGACCGCCGCAGCCCGCGCTTCGGCCAACTCGATTTCCTGCTTGGCGAGATTGGCCAGCGCATGCAGGAGCGGATGGAGGTGGTCAAGCTGCAACCGCGCCGCGCGCTCGATATCGGCTGCGGCCACGGGCAGGGTCTGGCGGGTTTGCGTGCACGCTTTCCCGACGCGCAGATTGCCGGGCTCGATATCTCCGGCGCGATGTTGCAACAGGCCGGGCAGCGCGATCCGCAGCGCCGGCCCGGCTGGATCGGCCGCATGCTGGGCAAGCGGCCGATGTTCGATCTGGTGCAGGGCGATCTTGCCACATTGCCCTTCGGCGCCGCCAGCTTCGACCTGCTGTGGTCGAACCTCGCGCTGCACTGGCACCCGGAGCCGCATCGCGTCATGCCCGAGTGGCACCGCGTGACGGCCGATGAAGGCCTTGTCATGTTTTCGCTGTTCGGGCCCGATACGCTGAAAGAACTGCGCAACGCGTTTGCCGATGTCGATCTGGACGCGCACACGCTGCGTTTCGTCGATATGCACGATATCGGCGACATGCTCGTGCACAGCGGCTGGTCCACACCCGTGATGGACATGGAGACGCTGACCGTCACCTACGAATCCCCGGAGAAGCTGTTGCAGGAAGTGCAGGCGTTCGGTGGCCTCCGTCGTCCGGGCAACCCCGGGCTACGGGGCCGCCGCTGGCATCGCGCCGTGCTGGCCGCGCTCGATCGGCAACGTAACGCGGATGGCGTGATCCCGCTGACATTCGAGATTGTCTACGGCCACGCATGGAAAATTCCCCCGCGTGGCAAACAGGCGACTGACGATCAGGGGCGTGCCATCATCCCGGTCGACAAGATCGGCCGCGCACCTCGCCCCCGCTGACGCGCGGGGGGCACCACGGTTGCCCGACAATCGGACCGCATCGTTTGTGTTGCCTATCGGGCCCTGTGGTGTCATGCACAAAAATGCGCACGAGGCAAGCACTTCGGTCAAATCCTAAGTTGTTCGAGTATGCGAAGGGTCATATAATGGCCCGGTTTGTCGCAGTGGTCCCCTGGCACAAGAACGCTTCTGGAATGCACTTCGCACGTGCTCTCCTTGTGGCGCCTTTCGTCCCGGGTGTGCATCCGATGCAGAGTGGTTGGCGATGCAAGACTTGGGTATCGCATTCCAGACGGCAGTAGGTGACTCCGGCGGAAATCTCGACGGACGCACCCCCTTGCCGAGCAACTGGCTGATGAAGCGGAATTGCTCGCTCTCTCCCCGCCAGGTTGCCTGGTTCTACTTCTCCATCGCATGTTTCTCGATTGCCGTCGCGGCGTTTGTCACCGTGTGGCATGGGGCCTGGCTCGTGTTGCCGTTTGCGGGCCTGGAACTCGCGGGGCTGGGGATTGCCCTGCTGGCGTATGCGCGCCATGCGACGGATTATGAACGCGTGTGTGTAACCGACGGCATGCTGGTCGTGGAGACAGCCAGCGCCAGCCGGATCACGCGGGAAGTCTTCAATCCGCACTGGGTGCGGGTTGAACTGGGTGAATCGTTCCGGGCGCTGGTGGTCTTGCGGTCGGACAAGCGCACGGTACGGGTGGGGTCGTATCTGGACCCGTATCGGCGGCGCAAGTTCGCGCAGGAACTCGTGGCGGCCCTGCATGGCATCCGGACCGGATGCGACGCAGGGCAGGGCGGGGACAGATTTGAATCTGCAGATTAGGTAGATAAACAATGAAAATGTGGAAGAAGGCATCCGCAGCATGTCTGGCGGGGGCATCCCTGCTCGTCAGCCAGGCGGCCTCTGCTGTCAGCGACATGCCAGGCGGTCCCGCCGTACGGCAGCTGAACCTGACCGAACCCGTTACAAAAATCGCCGAACAGATTCACTGGCTGAACTGGATGATGCTCATCATGTGCACGGTGATCTTCATCGCCGTGTTCGGCGTGATGTTCTATTCCATCTTCAAGCACCGGAAGAGCAAGGGCGCCAAGTCAGCCTCGTTCCACGAAAGCATCACCGTGGAAGTGGTCTGGACCGTCATCCCGTTCCTGATCGTGATCGCAATGGCGCTGCCTGCCACCAAGACCGTGGTGGCCATGAAGGACACCACCAACTCGGACATCACGATCAAAGCCACCGGCTACCAGTGGAAGTGGGGGTACGACTACCTCAAGGGGCCGGGCGAGGGCATCTCGTTCGTGTCCACGCTGACCACGCCGCGCGAGCAGATCAACAACCAGCAGGAAAAATCGAACACCTACCTGATGGAGGTGGACAACGAGCTGGTGGTCCCGGTCAACAAGAAGGTCCGTATCGTCACGACGGCCAATGACGTGATCCACGCCTGGATGGTGCCGGCCTTCGGCGTCAAGCAGGACGCGATCCCCGGCTTCGTGCGCGACACGTGGTTCCGCGCCGAGAAGACCGGCGTGTACCGTGGCCAGTGCGCCGAGCTGTGCGGCAAGGAACACGCGTTCATGCCCATCGTGGTGCGCGTGGTGTCCGACGCCGAGTACACGAAGTGGGTCGACGATCGCAAGAAAGCCATGGCCGCTGCCGCCGACGATCCCAACAAGACGTGGACGATGGACGAGATCAAGGTGCGCGGCGAGAAGGTCTACGCCGCCAACTGCGCGGTCTGCCACCAGCCCAACGGCAAGGGCGCCGGCGCATTCCCGGCGCTGGACGGCTCGAAGGTGGTCACCGGCCCGAAGGCCGGCCAGATGCACATCCTGCTGGAAGGCAAGGCGGGCATGCCGTCGTGGAAGCAACTGTCCGATACCGAGCTGGCTGCCGTGATGACGTACACGCGCAACAGCTGGAGCAACAAGACCGGCGAAGTGATTCAGCCGGCGGACTTCGTGAACGCCCGTGCGGGCAAGTTCCCGGAAGGCGGCGGCGCACAAGCCGGCGCTGGCGATGCAGCCCCCAAGGCCGTAACGCCGACCGAGTCCAAAGACAAGCAGGCCAGCCTCGCGGGCAACCGCGTCGCAGGCTGACCCGCGGCTGCCCCGCATTCAGCAATTGGAGTCATTGCGATGAGTACCGTTACCCCGGAGACACTGGGCCATCCGCACGACCACGCGCACGATCAAGGGCATGGCCACGGCCATGACCACGATCACGACCACGCGCACGATCATCCGCATGGCTGGCGCCGGTGGCTGTTTGCCACCAACCACAAGGACATCGGCACGCTGTACCTGCTGTTCTCGTTCACGATGCTGCTGTCAGGCGGCGCGCTGGCACTGCTGATCCGCCTGGAGCTGTTCGAGCCGGGCCTGCAGTTCTTCCGCCCCGAACTGTTCAACCAGTTCACCACGATGCACGGCCTGATCATGGTGTTCGGCGCGATCATGCCTGCGTTCGTGGGCTTCGCGAACTGGATGATCCCGCTGCAGATCGGCGCATCGGACATGGCGTTCGCGCGCATGAACAACTTCAGCTTCTGGCTGATGCCGCCGGCCGCGCTGCTGCTGGTGGGTTCGTTCTTCGTGCCGGGCGGCGCCACCGCCGCGGGCTGGACGCTCTACGCGCCGCTGTCGGTGCAGATGGGCCCCGGCATGGACATGGCGATCTTCGCCATGCACATCATGGGCGCGTCGTCGATCATGGGCTCGATCAACATCATCGTCACCATCCTCAACATGCGCGCCCCCGGCATGACGCTGATGAAGATGCCGATGTTCTGCTGGACGTGGCTGATCACCGCCTACCTGCTGATCGCCGTGATGCCGGTGCTGGCTGGCGCCATCACGATGGTGCTGACCGATCGCCACTTCGGCACGAGCTTCTTCTCGGCAGCCGGTGGTGGTGACCCCGTGATGTACCAGCACATCTTCTGGTTCTTCGGGCACCCCGAGGTCTACATCATGATCTTGCCCGCGTTCGGCATCGTGTCGCACGTGGTGCCGGCCTTCGCGCGCAAGCGTCTGTTCGGCTATAGCTCGATGGTGTACGCCACGGCGTCGATCGCGATCCTGTCGTTCATCGTCTGGGCGCACCACATGTTCACCACGGGCATGCCGGTGACGGGCCAGCTGTTCTTCATGTACGCGACGATGCTGATCGCGGTGCCTACGGCCGTGAAGATCTTCAACTGGATTGCCACGATGTGGCGCGGCTCGATGACGTTCGAGACGCCGATGCTGTTCGCCATCGGCTTCATCTTCGTGTTCACGATTGGTGGCTTCACGGGCCTGATGCCCGCCGTGGCACCGATCGACATCCAGTTGCAGGACACATACTTCATCGTGGCCCACTTCCACTATGTGCTGGTGGCGGGCTCGCTGTTCGCGCTGTTCGCCGGCTTCTACTACTGGGGGCCGAAGTGGAGCGGGTTCATGTACGACGAGATGCGCGGCAAGATCCATTTCTGGGGCTCGCTGATCTTCTTCAACGTGACCTTCTTCCCGATGCACTTCCTGGGCCTGGCCGGCATGCCGCGCCGCTACGCGGACTACCCGACGCAGTTCACGGACTTCAACGCCGTGGCCTCGCTGGGTGCGCTGGGCTTCGGTCTGATGCAGGTGTACTTCTTCTTCGCCGTGGTGCTGCCGTCGTACCGTGGCGGCGAACCCGCTGGTGACAAGCCGTGGGATGGCGCCGAAGGTCTGGAGTGGACCGTGCCGTCGCCGGCACCGTTCCACACCTTCGAAGAACCGCCGCACGTTCGGTAACAGGTATTTGCAGCAGGGCCGGATGCCTCGCGCATCCGGCCACTCAGTTGAAAACACGAGAATCATGCAGACCCCAGCAAAAAGCCCGTCGCACACCGAAAGACAAGCCAGCCAGAAAGCCGCCAACCGGCGCCTGGGCCTGATCCTGCTGTCGATCGTGGCGGTCTTCTTCCTGGGGTTCTTCGCCAAGATGGTTTTCCTTGGCGGCTGAACCCAGAAAAGAAAAATGACATAGCAGGAGACAGGCGTGGATGCGCAGGACAAAGCCCTAGAAAAGCGTTTCAACCGC
Source organism: Cupriavidus sp. DL-D2 (assembly GCF_039710735.1). Classification (NCBI taxonomy): domain Bacteria; kingdom Pseudomonadati; phylum Pseudomonadota; class Betaproteobacteria; order Burkholderiales; family Burkholderiaceae; genus Cupriavidus; species Cupriavidus sp. DL-D2. Next base: position 119,915 of record NZ_JBDKXK010000004.1, read on the forward strand.
GGCATGCTGATGCGGCTGCTGGTGCTGGTGACGCTCATGTTCGGCTTTGGCTACGCGCTTGTGCCGCTGTACAAGGCGATCTGCGATATCACCGGGTTGAACGTGGTCACCACGCGCGACCTGCACGGCGCTGGATCGCTGAAGAATACGCAGGTGGACAAGAGCCGCACGATTACCGTGGAGTTCGATTCCAACGCGCGTGGACCGTTTGCGTTCCGGCCGGTGAAGCACTCGATGGAAGTGCATCCGGGCGAGCTGACGACGATCGTGTACGAAGTGGCGAACGGCCAGACGCGCGATATCTCGGCGCAGGCCATTCCGAGCTACGCGCCGAAGCAGGCGACCGAGTATTTCAGGAAGGTGGAGTGTTTCTGCTTCAAGCAGCAGACGCTGAAGGCGAACGAGGCGCGCGAGATGCCGGTGGTGTTCGTGATCGATCCGAAGCTGCCGAAGGATGTGAAGAACATCACGCTGTCGTACACGTTCTTCGAGGTTGGCACCCCGGTGGCACAGGCCCCGGCGGAACCGGCCACCGAGCAGAAGGGGAGTTGAGATGCCGACGAACGATCCCGTCAATCGCAAGCTGTCTTTCGGGCAGACGATACGCGCGGTGCTGTGGTCGTTCATCGGGTTGCGCAAGGGATCGGAGCACGAGTCTGATATGGCGCGGCTCAATCCGATTCACGTGATCATCGCAGGGCTGATTGCGGCGGCGGCATTCGTGGCGATCCTGATCGTCATCGTGAAGATCGTAGTCAGCCAGGCATAGCAGGGCAGCAGATACAAAGCGAGCACGCCCCCGGCAGACGTCTGGGCCGGATGGGCGGAAAACCATGAAATCGAGACTTTGAGCTGGAGATAGAAGAATGAGTGCGAATCGCGCAAACGCCCCGTACTACTTCGTGCCGGGCCCGTCGCGCCATCCGATCACGGCGGCTTTCGGCCTGCTGCTGACCGGTGCCGGCGCGGCCGGCTGGGTCAACGGGCAGCCCTGGGCGCCCTATGTTTGCGGCTTCGGGCTGATCTGGTTCCTGTTCGTGCTCAAGAGCTGGTTCGGCGACGCCATCGGCGAATCCGAAGGCGGGCTGTACGGCAAGAACATCGACGTGTCGTTCCGCTGGTCGATGGGCTGGTTCATCTTCTCCGAGGTGATGTTTTTCGCGGCGTTCTTCGGCGCACTGTTCTACGCGCGGACCATCGCCATGCCGTGGCTCGGTGACCTGAACAACAAGATCATCTGGCCGGACTTTGCCGCCGTGTGGCCCAACACCGGCCCGGCGGGCGTGGTGGAAGACTTCCGCACGATGGGTCCGTGGCCGATCCCCACGATCAACACGGCACTGCTGCTGACATCGGGCGTGACGCTGACCTGGGCGCACCACGCACTGCTGGCCGGCAAGCGTAGCCAGGTGATCCAGGGCCTGGCGCTGACGGTGCTGCTGGGTGCGATCTTCATGGGGCTGCAGGCGTACGAGTACATCCACGCTTACCGCGACCTGAACCTGAAGCTGACCTCGGGTGTCTATGGTTCGACGTTCTTCCTGCTGACCGGCTTCCACGGCTTCCACGTGACGATGGGCGCGATCATGCTGGCGGTGGTGCTGGGCCGCGTGCTCAAGGGCCACTTCACGCCGGATCACCACTTCGCGTTCGAAGGCGCCGCCTGGTACTGGCACTTCGTGGACGTGGTGTGGCTGGGTCTCTACGTGGTGGTGTACTGGCTGTAAGCGCGGCCGCCCGCGTGGCGGCTTGCCGTACCGATGCAGAGTCGAAGCGCCGCGAGGGCCAGGGGTCCGGCGGCGCTTCTGTTTTTGTCGGGGAAGGTTGCTCGCTCAGGGCGACATCTGGATGCCGGTGCTGTGAATCCAGCCCATCCAGTTGGCAAACAGGATAAACAGGAACAGCGCCACCGAGAAGCCCACGCGCAGCATCAGCGAGCGCATCATGTTGGGCGTGCGGCCCCGGTCGCGCATCATGAAGAACAGCGCGGAGGCCAGGCTGCCGATGATCAGGATGAAGGCAACAATGATGACAAAGCGCATGGCGGGGCCTGTTCTGGGAAGCGCCCATTATGGCATCGCATCGCAGCGGGAAAACCCGTGACGACCCGTACGAAGCGCGTGTTGTGGCGCTCACCCGGTGCGGTGCCGATCATCGCGGCGCTGGTGGTGATTGCCGTGACCTGTGCGCTCGGCAACTGGCAACTGCGTCGCGCGCACGAGAAGATCGATCGCGCGGAGCGGCTGACATCGCTGGCGGCACAGCCGCCGGTGGAACTTGCTGCAGGCAGCGACGCGCAACTCGTCGATCGCAAGGTCCGCGCATGGGGCACGTTCGACGCGGCGCATACCGTGCTGCTCGACAACCGTCCGCATGGCAACGGCACGGACACGCGCGCGGGATTTCTGGTTCTGACGCCGTTGCGTCTGGCCGATGGTGCCGCGGTGCTGGTGCTGCGGGGCTGGCTGCCGCGCAATGTACAGGACCGAACGCGGATCGCGCCTTTTTCGACGCCATCCGATGAGGTGCAGATCGACGGCACGGCACTTGCCGGTGTGCCGCGTGTCTACAGCATGGGCCGTGACCCGGCGGCAGAAGCCGGGCAGAAGATCCGCCAGAATGTGGACCTCGCCGCGTTGTCGCGCGAGATCGGCGCACCACTGCTGCCTTTGGTACTGGAGCAATCCAGCGATAACGCCGACGGCCTGGCGCGCGACTGGGCGCCGGCCGACCTCGGCGCCGATCGTCACTATGGCTACGCCGCGCAGTGGTTCGGGCTGGCTGCCCTGACGCTGGTGCTGCTGGCCGTGCTGGGCTGGCGCCGCGCCCGACTCGAACGCCGGGAGGGGCCGCAGGCCGCATCGGCACAGAACCTAACCGAACGATGAACGTACAGACCGAACCCATGTCGCAGCAAGATCCTTCGGCCACGCCCCAGCCACCTGCCGACGCCCGCATCGATGCGCGCACACGCCGTGGCCGCCTGCAGATGCTCATGCTGCTGCTGGTCTGCGCCTCGCCGGTGCTGTTCTCGTACTTCACGTACTACGTGATCAAGCCCGAGGGCGGCAGCACCAACTACGGCGCCCTGATCGATCCGCAACGTCCCATGCCGGCCGTCACGCTGACCGACGAGCGCGGCCAGCCAATGCCGCTGGCGCAACTGCGCGGCAAGTGGGTGATGCTGATGACCGATCCGTCGGCCTGCGGCGAGGCCTGCGCGCGCAAGCTGTTCACGATGCGTCAGATCCGGGCGGGGCAAGGCGAGAACCGCGAGCGGATCGTGCCGGTCTGGCTGATCCAGGATGCGGGCGAGGTGGACGGACGGCTCGCCGCCGCCTACAACGAACCCTATGCCGGGGTGCGATTCCTGCGCATGGACGCCGGGGCCATCGCAAAATGGCTGCCGGCCCGCGAGGGTGGCCGCGTCGAGGACACGATCTTCCTGGTGGACCCGCTCGGCAACCTGATGATGCGCTGGCCCGCCGATCCCGATCCGGCCAAGGTCAGCAGCGACCTCAAGAAGCTGCTCAAGTACTCGCGTATCGGATAATGGTCGGCTTCTAAGGTTTTTACGATTTCACCGGTTGTATCGCAATGCTGCTCCAGCTCGCCATCATTGGCATCCTGATCGCCCTGCTGCCACTGTCCTATGTGATGGTGCGCGGCAGCCGTGACAAATACCGCAAGCTCGTGTGGATCACGGCGTTCCTGACGCTGGACCTGATCATGTTCGGCAGTTTCACGCGGCTGACCGATTCCGGGCTGGGTTGCCCGGACTGGCCCGGCTGCTACGGCCACTCCAATCCCCATTCGGCAATGGAGCCGATCCGCGCTGCCGAGACCGCGCTGCCCAGCGGCCCGGTCACGCTCATGAAGGCGTGGATCGAAATGATCCATCGCTACTTCGCCATGGCGGTGGGCGTGCTGATCATCTCGCTGATGGTGCTGGCCTGGGTCAAGCGGCGCGAACTGCGGCAATCGCCGTGGTTCTCCACGGGCGTATTCGTGCTGGTCTGCGTGCAGGGGCTGTTCGGCGCGCTGACCGTGACGATGAAGCTGCAGCCGATCATCGTGGTCACGCACCTGATGCTGGCGATGCTGCTGCTCGCGTCGCTGATCTGGCTCGGTTCGCGCAACGATCCGCCGCATCCGGTGGCGCCGCAGGCGGCGTCGCTGCGCCGGGCCGGCGTGCTGGCCGTGGTGCTGCTCGTCATCCAGATCTTCCTGGGCGGATGGGTGAGCACCAACTACGCGGTGCTGGCCTGTACCGATTTCCCGCTCTGCAACGGCCAGTTGGTGCCCGAGATGGACTTCCGGCACGGCTTCACGCTGTGGCGACAACTCGGGATGACGGCGGATGGCGACTACATCCCGCACGCGGCGCTGGTGGCCATACACTGGGTGCATCGCGGCTTCGCATTCGTGGTGCTCGGCTACCTGCTCTGGTTCGGCCTGCGGACGATGCGGCTGGAGGGTCTGGCGCGCCACGGCAAATGGTTGCTGGCGGTGCTGGCGCTGCAATTGGCGACGGGTTTGTCGAACATCGTGTTCGACTGGCCGCTCGGCGCGGCGGTGTTACACAATGGTGGAGCAGCCCTGCTTTTGATACTGTTACTCCGTCTCAACTACAATATCGGCCTCGCGACCCGCTCCGCAGGCGCCGCCGCTCCTACCCGGATAGCCGCGCGCGTCACATGAAGGACAAGATGCCCCCCGCCGTTTCCGCCACCGCTGCCCATCCCCGTTCCCCGGTGGGCCGATTCGTCCACCTGGCCCGCCAGTACGCCGCGCTGACCAAGCCGCGCGTGACGCAGCTGGCCGTGTTCTGCGCCGTCATCGGCATGTTCCTGGCCACGCCGGGCATGGTGCCGTGGCCGGTGCTGATCGGCGGCGCAGCGGGTATCTGGCTGCTGGCCGGCGCGGCATTCGCCATCAACTGCCTGGTGGAACAGAAGATCGACGCGCGGATGCGCCGTACGGCGTGGCGCCCCTCGGCCACCGGCGAGATCACCACCGTCCAGACGCTGATCTTCTCGGCCGTGCTGGGCGGCGCGGGCATGTGGTTGCTGCACGCGTACGCCAATGACCTGACGATGTGGCTGACCTTCGCCACATTCCTCGGTTACGCGGTCATCTACACGATCCTGCTGAAGCCGGCCACGCCGCAGAACATCGTCATCGGCGGGCTGTCGGGCGCCATGCCGCCTGCGCTGGGCTGGGCCGCCGTGGCAGGCACCGTGCCAGCCGAGGGCTGGTTCCTGGTGCTGATCATCTTTACGTGGACGCCGCCGCACTTCTGGGCGCTGGCGCTCTATCGCCGGGCCGACTACGAGAAGTCCGGCCTGCCGATGCTGCCAATCACCCATGGCGAGCGCTACACGCTGCTCCACATCCTGCTCTATACGCTGGTGATGATCGCCGCCACGCTGCTGCCGTTCGTCTACGGCATGAGCGGCTACATCTATCTGGCCGCCGCGCTGGGGTTGGGGCTGGTTTTCCTGGGCTACGCCTGGGCGCTGTTCCGCAACTATTCGGACCAGCTGGCGCAGAAGACCTTCCGCTACTCGATCCTGTACCTCTCGCTGCTGTTCGCGGCGCTGCTGGTGGATCACTACTTCAAGTTCGTGCCGCAGATCTGACGCACCTGCCTGCGGCATCTTGACGCGCCCGGGAGCCAGCGCCGATGTGATCGGCGATACTTTCGGGCGTCTCTCCCCCTTCCTCCCACTGCCGCATGCCGAATTTCTCCACGAGTTTCTCCCTGTTGCGCCGCCTCTGCCTGCTCGCGCTCTGCACGCTGTTCCTCGCCGCGTGCGGCCAGCCGAAGCCTTCGTTCAAGAATGTCGATATCTCGGGCGCGTCCGATTTCGGCAAGGACTTCGCGCTCCAGGACCCCACGGGCAAGACGCGCACGATGGCGGACTTCAAGGGCAAGGTCGTGCTGATGTTCTTCGGCTACACCCACTGCCCCGACGTGTGCCCGACCACCATGGTCGAACTCAAGCAGGTCATGGAACAGATGGGCGCCGATGCCGACAAGGTGCAGGTGCTGTTCATCACCGTGGACCCGGAGCGCGACACGGCGCAGTTGATGGGGCAGTACGTGCCGGCCTTCGACTCGCGGTTCATCGGCCTGCGTCCCGCTGACGAAGTCGCGCTGAAGAAGGTGGCGAAGGACTTCAAGGTCTATTACGCCAAGGTGCCGGGGACGTCACCCCTGAACTACACGATGGACCACTCGGCCGGCAGCTACGTGTTCGACCAGAACGGCCAGCTGCGCCTGTTCATCCGGCATGGACAGGGCCCGGAACCCATCGCGCATGATTTGAAGGCGCTGATGGCCTCCTGAGCGTTCCACGGGGCATGAAAACAAAAAGGCCGGTCAGTTGACCGGCCTTTCGTACTTTCGGGGAGCGAGAGTCAGGCGAAAGCCGCCAGCGCACCCTTCATCTTCTTCATCGCCGCCGATTCGATCTGGCGGATACGCTCGGCCGATACACCAAACTCGTCAGCCAGTTCGTGCAGCGTGGAGCCACCCGAGCCGTCATCGTTCACGTCGAGCCAGCGCGCCTCGATGATGCGGCGGCTGCGCGGATCGAGCTTGGTCAGGGCTTCTTCCAGACCCTCGACCTGCAGGCGGTCCTGACGCTTGGCTTCCAGCACCTTGGTCGGCTCGTTGTGGTTGTCCGCGAGGTAGGCGATGGGCGCGAAGTCTTCTTCGCCATCGTCGACCTGGCCTTCCAGCGCCAGATCACCGCCTGCCATGCGGGTTTCCATCTCCATCACTTCCTCGGGCTTCACGTTGAGCTCGCGCGCAACGGCTTCCACCTGTTCGGGCGTGAAGGTGTGCAGGCCGGTCTTGTGGCTGCGCAGGTTGAAGAACAGCTTGCGCTGGGCCTTGGTGGTCGCCACCTTGACCATGCGCCAGTTCTTCAGCACGTATTCGTGGATCTCGGCCTTGATCCAGTGCATCGCATACGACACCAGCCGCACACCCTGCTCGGGGTCGTAGCGCTTCACGGCCTTCATCAGGCCGATGTTGCCTTCCTGGATCAGGTCGGCGTGGGGCAGGCCATAGCCCAGGTACTGGCGGGCAATGGACACCACCAGGCGCAGGTGCGACATGACCATGCGACGCGCGGCGTCGACAGATTCGTTGTCGCGCAGGTCGCGCGCCAGCCGAAGCTCTTCCTCGGGGGTGAGCATCGGAATACGGTGGACGGCCTGGATATAGCTTTCCAGATTGCCCAGCGTGCCCGGGAACGTCAGCGCGAAAGCGTTCGCAGCAGCGTTCTGGGGCGCCGTCGGCAGACGGCGGGAAACTTGGTTTTGATCGGCAGACAGGACTGCGTTCACTTTGACTCCTTTCGCATCCGGCTGGCAGTTGCCGGTGTGTCCCGGTGGGACACCGCATTGCAACGCATATTAGCACTCGAACCGGACGAGTGCTAAGTTTGAGGTCTTATGGAAATGATAGTTCCAGACGATCAGAAGCTATTTTCAAATAGGCACAAAACTTTGCTCCGGTGCCCCGGATCCGCGACTGGCAAGGGTTTGACGGCCGCGCTTCCTCAACAGGAATGTTAGAGGGCGTTCTTGTCCATCGGTTTCCTACGAATTCTGAGGAATTCTGGGATGGTCTATTGCTGGATTCGCTACACTGGAAGTTGTTTTTCAGCCCCTTTCCGGAGCCATCCATGTCTGCTATCGAACACTTGCTGAAACCCCACGTCCGGGACATCGGCGAGTTCACAGTGCGCCGCCTGCTGCCGGCCGCTACCACCCAGACCGTCGGACCTTTCATCTTCTTCGATCACATGGGGCCTGTGGAGATGGCGCCCGGCCAGGGCATGGATGTGCGTCCGCATCCGCATATCGGGCTCGCCACCGTGACTTACTTGTTCGAGGGCGAGATCATGCATCGCGATAGCCTGGGCAGTGAACAGGTCATCCGCCCTGGCGACGTGAACTGGATGACGGCCGGACGCGGGATCGCACACTCAGAACGGTCGCCGGACGCCGCGCGCGAGGCCGGGCCGCGCCTGCATGGCATCCAGACCTGGGTGGCGCTGCCGAAGGCGCACGAGAACGATCCGCCCTCGTTCCACCATCACCCCGGCGCCACGCTGCCCAAGCTGGAACTGCCTGGCGTGCGCATGACCGTGATCGCTGGCGATGCGTTCGGCGCCGAGTCGCCCGTGCGTGTCTATAGCCGCACCTTGTACGTGGCAATCGAAATGGAAGCGGGCGCCAGTCTTGTGATTCCGGCGGAGCACGTACAGCGCGGGATCTATCCGGTGGACGGCAATGTGGAACTGGATGGCGAGACGCTGCCGGCCGAGCACCTGGTGACGCTGACGCCGGGCGAGCCTGTCACGGTGACCGCCACAATCCCGTCGCGCCTGATGCTGCTGGGCGGCGATCCCACTGACGGCCGGCGCTTCATCTTCTGGAACTTCGTGGCCAGCAGCAAGGACGCCATCGAGGAAGCCAGCCAGCGCTGGCAGGACGACCAGTTCCCGCACGTACCCGGCGAGACCGAACGCATCCCGCTGCCGACACGGCGCTAGGCGCCCTTTACCTGTTCGTCAGACCGGGCTGGCCCAGGCCACCCGGGTGGCCTGCTTCAGGCATTCCTTGATCGTCTCGACCTGGGTGGCGATCGGGGCCGGCACGGGTGCCGCACCGTCGAGCACCTGCCGGATCCACGCAGCGGTGGCCGCCACATCGGTGCCCGGTGGCAGTTCGGGTACGTCGCCAATCGAGCCTGTAACCGGATCGATCATCGTCTGCTGATGGCCGTCGTGCATCCAGTCGATGCGCGTACTGCGCCGCGCGTCGGCCACCACCTCGCCTTCCGTCCCGCGTCCCAGCAATACATTGGCCGGTTCGTGCGAGAAGTAGTCGGTCAGCGTCTCGCGGTACTCGGGGTGGGTGTAGCTGTAGAGTCGCAGCGCCTCGCCCGGTGTGTGCTGGCCCACCGGCTGCAGCATCTTGACGATGGTGTGCGACGAATTGCGCAGGCCGATGATCGAACGCTTGTCGAGCAGCGCCGAGATTGCGGGCGACAGCACGTCGATGGGCAACACCGCCAGCGGATGCGATGATGCGGCCAACTGATCCTGTGCGGCCTGCGTGCTGGAAGCCAGCGGCACGCCCAGTGCTTCGAACAGTTCGAGGCTGGTCACCCGGCCTGCAAATGCGCGCACGCCATGCACCAGCGTCGGCACGCCATCGCGCGCCAGCAGAAGGGCCAGCAGCGGCACCAGGTTCGGTTGCTTGCGCGCGCCGTTGTAACTGGGGATGACCACGACGGGTTTGTCGGCGGGCGCTGCCAGCGGCTGGCAGTGCGCGTGCGCGGCTTCGAGCATGCCGGCCAGTTCGTGCGGGGCCTCGCCCTTGATGCGGTAGGCCATGAGCACCGCGCCCAGCTCGATATCGGAAACACGGCCGGCCAGCATGGCATCGAAGAGTGCCTGCGCGTCTTCGCGCGGCAGGGCACGGGCGCCATTGACGCCTCGGCCGATCTCCTTGATGTAGCGGGCGGCAGAAAACGGAGATGCAGAAGTCATGATGACTGCGGAATCGTGGGGGTGGCGTTCATGATAGCCCACGATTCCTGCTCGATCTGCACCATGACGCCACGGTTTGCTCAGGCAGCCTGTTGCAGCGCCGGATTGCGCTGCTTGCGGTACAGGAAGTCGAGCACGGCGGTACGGCAGGCGTGATAGGTGCGGTCGTCAGCCAGCGCCACGCGATCGCGCGGGCGCGGGATATCGACATGCAGGATTTCGCCAATCGTCGCTGCCGGGCCGTTGGTCATCATGACGATGCGGTCGGCCAGCAGCACGGCTTCGTCCACGTCGTGCGTGACCATGACCACAGTGCTCTTCGTCCGTTCGACGATCTTGATCAACTCGTCCTGCAGATGGGCACGCGTCAGCGCATCGAGCGCACCGAACGGCTCGTCCATCAGCAACACCTTGGGCTGGATGGCGAGCGCGCGGGCAATGCCTACGCGCTGCTTCATGCCGCCCGAAATTTCATGCGGATACTTTGCCTCGGCGTGAGTGAGTCCCACAAGCGCCAGCGTCTCGTGCGTGCGCGCCTTGCGTTGTGCGGCGTTCTCCGTGGCACCGAACACGCGGTCCACGCCGAGCAGCACATTCTCGAAGCACGTCAGCCAGGGCAGCAGCGAGTGGTTCTGAAATACCACGCCGCGCTCCGGGCCGGGCCCCGCGATCTCGCGCCCCGCGCAGATCAGTGCGCCGGTCGTGGGCGTGGTCAGGCCGGCAATCAGGTTCAGTAGCGTGGACTTGCCGCAACCCGAGTGGCCGATCAGCGTGATGAACTCGCCTTCGGCAATCGACAGGTCGATATCGCGCAGCGCCACGAAAGGTCCCTTGCGCGTCTTGAAGGTCTGTCCCACGCCTTCGATGCTGACGAATTTTTCCATGACGTCGCTCCTTAGGTATTGCCGTAGCTGAAGCGGCGCGCCAGGGCCAGCAGCAGGTGCTCCAGCACCAGGCCCACCACGCCGATGATGAAGATGGCGATGACGATGTGTTCGACCTTGAGGTTGTTCCACTCGTCCCACAACCAGAAACCGATGCCGGTGCCGCCCGTCAGCATCTCAGCGGCCACGATCACGAGCCACGCGGTGCCGATGGAAAGCCGCACGCCCGTGAGCATGTAAGGCAGCACGGCCGGAAACAGTACGCGGCGGAAGATCGTCCATTCGGAAAGATCGAGCACGCGCGCCACATTCAGGTAATCCTGCGGCACGCGCGTCACGCCCACTGCCGTGTTGATGATCATCGGCCAGATCGAGCAGATGAAGATCGCCCAGATGGCTGCGGGGTTGGCTGCCTTGAACAGCAGCAGTCCGATGGGCAGCCACGCCAGCGGCGACACCGGCCGCAGCAGGCTGATCACGGGCGCGGCCATCGCGTTCAGAAACGCGAATCGTCCGAGCAGGAAGCCAGCCGGAATGCCGATGACCGCTGCCAGCCCAAAGCCGGTTGCCACGCGTGCCAGCGACGCCAGGATGTTCCAGCCGATGCCCTGGTCGTTCGGGCCGTTGCGGTAGAACGGATCGGAGAACAGCGGCACGGCTGCATTCCATGTGGCACCCGGCGTGGGCAGCGACGGAATCATCGTGGCGATGCCGTGCCAGACGAGCACGAACAGCACGAAGCCCACCAGCGGCGGCACACACTTGAGCGTCAATGCGGAGATCGCCTCGCGCCGCGCGGCCTCCTTCTCCTGCGCGGCGATCTCCAGCGCACGGCGGCGCGTGTGCTCTTTCATGTCGGATTCCGCAGCGGTCTGAACGATGGTATTCACGGCAATCTCCCGGGCAGAGGCGTCAGAGCGGTCAGAGCGCCGACGCCTTGATCTTGAAGCCGTCGGCATACGCCTTCGGGTCCTTGGTGGCGTCCCACGTCACGCCATCGATCAGCTTGGCGGTACGGAAATCGCTCTTCGGCAGCGGCACCTGCGCGGCGGCTGCGCCTTGCTTGTAGATGTCGATGCGGTTCACCTTCTTCGCCACGGCCAGGTAGTCCGGATGGTCCTTGAGCAGGCCCCAGCGCTTGTGCTGCGTCAGGAACCACATGCCATCGGACAGGAACGGATAATTCGCGGCGCCATCCGAGTAGAACTTCATCGAATCCGGGTCATCCCACGTCTTGCCCAGCCCGTTGCTGTACCGGCCCAGCATGCGGTCCAGGATGATGTCCATGTCGGTGTTGACGTAGGACTTCGCGGCGATGGTCTCGGCGGTCTTGCGGCGGTTCGACGTGGAGGCGTCGATGTACTTCGACGCTTCGAGAATCGCCGCCACCATCGCGCGTGCCGTATTCGGATTCTTCTGCACGAAATCCGAGGTGGTGCCGAGCACCTTCTCGGGATGATCCTTCCAGATGGCCTGCGTGGTCTCGGCCGTGAAGCCGATCTTGTCGGCGATGGCGCGCGCACCCCATGGCTCGCCCACGCAGTATCCATCCATGTTCCCCACGCGCATGTTGGCCACCATCTGCGGCGGCGGCACGGTGATGGCCTTGGCATCCTGCATCGGATGGATGCCGTTGGCGGCCAGCCAGTAGTAGAGCCACATCGCGTGCGTGCCGGTGGGGAAGGTCTGCGCGAACACATACTCGCGCTTCTCCTTCATCATCAATGCCTTCAGGCTCGCGCCATCCTTCACGCCCTTCTCGGCCAGCTTTTGCGAGAGCGTGATGGCCTGGCCGTTGTGGTTCAGGTTCATCAGCACCGCCATGTCTTTCTTCGGCCCGCCGATGCCGAGTTGCACGCCGTAGATGAGTCCGTACAGCACGTGCGCGGCATCGAGCTCGCCGTTGACGAGCTTGTCGCGCACGCTGGCCCAGTTGGCTTCCTTGCTCGGCGTGATCTTGATGCCGTATTTCTTGTCGAGGCCCAGCGTCGAGGCCATGACTACCGACGCGCAATCCGTCAGCGGAATGAAGCCGATTTTCACCTCGGCCTTCTCCGGGGCATCGGAGCCGGCGGCCCATGCGCCGCTGCGCACCAGCGGGTCTACCAGCGTCATCACGCTGGCGCCGGCGATGCCAGCCAGTACGCGACGGCGCGTGGGGCTGGAAGGGGGATCGAGCAAGACAGGTGCGGCAGCTTCAGGGCGGGGTGGCATCGCGATGGCTCCGAAAGAAAAAAAAGCGTCCCCACTGCAGCCGTCTCGCAAAAAACGGATTGCAATGCAGGACGCCGTTGTCCGGTGGCGCGCTGAAATCTGAAAGGCGCACACACGCAAGTTGTGGATGTTCTGTTTGCTGCCCGGCCGTCGTTGGCCGTTGCATGGCACTACGCAAGCGGTGTGCCATGCTCGTTGCGGTGCACAAACGGGTAGCGCCTCGCGCGCTTTTCACCGAGCGGAGGCGCGGCGCGCCGGGCCGGTGCGGTGCGTCGCCATCGAATCGTGCGAATGGGAAAAAATCGTGCATCGCCATGCGCGACGCCGGCGCGTGGCTGCACGCCATGGCCGCGCCAGAATCGTGCAACGCACCGGCAGCGTGCGGTCCCACCTTGGGTGTATGCTTTCCCCCTGCCGCGCCGAGGCCACACTGGCCGTGTCCACCGAAAACGCCGGCGCGGCGTTCCATCAAAAGAGAAACAAGCTGGAGATCTGGATGACCGAGTTCGTATTTGCCCCGCAAGCCCCCGTCGGTGTGCCCGTGCGCGGCAGCAACGCAAGCTTTCCCGTGCGCCGTGTCTATTGCGTGGGCCGCAACTACGCCGCGCACGCCCGCGAGATGGGCTCGGACCCCGATCGCGAACCGCCGTTCTTCTTCTGCAAGCCGTCCGATGCCGTCAGCTATGTAGCCGACGGCACCGAGGGTACGTTCCCGTATCCGCCGGGCACCGGCAACTGCCACTACGAAGTGGAACTGGTTGTGGCAATCGGCAAGGGTGGCCGCGACATCTCCGTCGAACAGGCCGCCAGCCATGTGTATGGCTACGCGCTGGGTCTGGACATGACGCGCCGCGACCTGCAGAACGAATCGAAGAAGACCGGCCGCCCCTGGGAAACGGGCAAGGCGTTCGACAAGTCGGCGCCCATCGGCCCGATCGTGCCGGTTTCGGCCATCGGCCACCCGGAGAAGGGTGAAGTCACGCTGTCCGTGAACGGTGTGGAGAAGCAGCGCGGCGACTTGTCGGACCTGATCTGGTCGGTGCCTGAAATGGTGTCGTACCTGTCGAAGCTGTTCGAACTGCAGCCCGGCGACCTGATCTACAGCGGCACGCCCGAAGGCGTGGGTCCCGTGGTCAAGGGCGACGTCATGCAGTGCCACATCGCAGGCGTGGGCGACATGACCGTCAAGGTCGTCTGACGCCATGCTCGAGCTATACAGCTACTTCCGTAGCTCGGCTTCGTTCCGCGTGCGCATCGCCCTGAACCTGAAAGGGCTTCCCTACGACTACAAGGGCGTGCATCTGCTCAAGGAAGGCGGCATGCAACTGAAGCCCGAGTATCGCGCGCTCAACGCCGATGGCGTGGTGCCGACACTCGTGGCAGACGGCCGCCCGCTGATCCAGTCGATGGCGATCATCGAGTACCTCGACGAGATCCATCCGGAACCGGCCCTGCTGCCGAAGGACCCGTACGACCGCGCGGTCGTACGCGGCCTGGCGCAGGAGATCGCCTGCGAAATCCATCCGCTCAACAACCTGCGCGTGCTGAAGTATCTCAAGCACGAACTGAAGGTGACAGAGGAAGCCAAGGACGCCTGGTATCGCCACTGGATCGAACAGGGCTTTGCTTCGCTGGAAATCAACCTCTCGCAACTCGGCCACGTCGGCCGCTACGCGTTTGGCGATTCTCCGACGCTGGTCGACCTCTGTCTGGTGCCCCAGGTATTCAACGCGCAACGGTTCAACGTAGGCCTGACCCCGTTCCCGACGATCGCAAAGATCCATGCCGCGTGCATGGCGCTCGATGCGTTTCAGAAGGCGGCACCGGGAGTGCAGCCGGATAGTGAGTAGGGACGCTGATTTAGGATTCTTCCGATCCTCCAAGGCCTGACGCAATGTCGGGCCTTTTTTATTGGTTCTGTTGCATGCGTTCGGTCTTGCGGGAAGACAAATCCACTATCTCGGCTCACCGATATGCTGCGGGCGATCGATGTTTCTCAGGAGGACATGTGCGCGACATCCGATATCCGCTCCTTGATGGTGATATGACCTCCACAGGCGGCATTCTGATTGCCGTTTGTGAGCTGCCGGACTTGCACCATGGCAAGCAGGTCGCGGTGGAAGGAAATATTGCCACTTGCCCTGCCTGCAAATCCTCAGGCCCTGTTTTCAACGATTGCTTTCCCGACTACAGCATCGATGGGACGCAGATTCTGGTGAGCGGTGCCCGGGTTCATTGTGGCTGCGCGACGTTGCCCTTGGTGATTCAATCCCAGAATGACTTTACGGTCGAAGTTAACTGGAGGGCGCGCTACGGAATTGCGGCAGTCGAAGCGACTCCTGCGCCAAGCGATGGCGGATTTTGGACGACAAGCGTGGCGCAGTCTGGGTATGGTTCAGGGAAAACTGCGAACCCAACGCTCGACACTATCGAGGTATTTGTCTTCGACAGTCGCTACTGGCCACCTGACTCCTCTTTTGGGCACGCTGCCATTGGCATCGATGATGTCATCTACAGCCGTGCGCATAGCGTGTATTACAAAGGGTCCTTGACGGACTATCTTCGGTCAAACACTCGGGAGCGCTGGTGGGACGAGCTTCGCGCGCGATGGCGTGGCATGAACCGGGATGTTGTCGGCCTCGTCATGCGTTTGTCTTCGGAAGAAAAGGGGGCAATTCAGGATGAATTGGAGCGACGTGTTCGAGAAAGTGCACCCTACAGCCTCACACGGAACTCATGTAGTTCCAATGTGGCTGATGTGCTCGAAATGGTTGGTATTCTTGCGCACGATCCCCGGTATCTCGCGACGCCCGTGTCGCCAGCCGAGTTGCTTGGCGTGCTGGAAAAATCGGATCGACTGATCGAACGCAGGTTTTATCCAAAGGGATATCAAGGTGGCGCGTCCGGTAATTGGTAGGTTTGCGAAATGGGGCGTCGGCGTGATCGCCATTGCCGGAATCTGTATCTATGTCGGCGGATTTGTTATCGACATTGGTGGCCGCGTCACGACAAAGCCGGTGCTTCTCTATGAGCGGTTCGAAGGCATGCTGGCTGATGACCAGCCATTGCACGTGGTTGCCGAAAACACCAGATGCCGCGCTTTCCAGATTGGTATGAAAATTTTGATCAATTTCCGCATCTGGTGCGGCGGAAGCGTGGTCGGATGGACGGACGACACGGCGGCGTTCGATCCGCCGGTGGATATGAATTCGATAGTGCAGTAGCAGAAGCGGCGATTGTTGGCGCTAAATCGAAAACTCCCGGTTTTCTCCCCTCTCCCGCGGGCGGGAGAGGGGCGGGGGTGAGGGCAAGCGGTTCAAATTGCGATGTGGTTGGCAAGCGGAGCCTCCTGCCCTCTCCCCCAACCCCTCTCCCACTACATGGAAGAGGGGAACCAGCACCGCAAACGACAAAGCCCCGCAATCGCGGGGCTTTGTCTCGTCTGAAGCGGGAGCGAAGATACAACTGGCTTACCCCAGCAACGCCTCCGCAAATTCCTCCGCCCGGAACGGCTGCAGATCCTCGACCTTTTCACCCACGCCGATGAAGTACACCGGCACGGGGCGCTGGCGGGCGATGGCTACCAGGATGCCGCCCTTGGCGGTGCCGTCGAGCTTGGTGACGATCAGGCCGGTCAGGCCCAGGGCGTCGTCGAAGGCGCGGGTCTGGGCGAGGGCGTTCTGCCCGGTGTTGGCATCGATCACGAGCAGGCATTCGTGCGGGGCCGTGGGCATTGCCTTGCCGACCACGCGCTTGACCTTCTTGAGTTCTTCCATCAGGTGGAGCTGCGTGGGCAGGCGGCCGGCGGTGTCGGCCATCACGATGTCGATCTTGCGGGCGCGGGCGGCGTTCACGGCGTCGAAGATCACGGCGGCGGGGTCGCCGCTTTCCTGCGCCACCACGGTGACGTTGTTGCGCTCGCCCCAGATCGTCAGTTGCTCGCGCGCAGCGGCGCGGAACGTGTCGCCGGCGGCCAGCAGCACGGACTGGTGGTACGACTGGAAGTGCTTGCAGAGCTTGCCGATGCTGGTGGTCTTGCCCGCGCCGTTGACGCCGGCAATCATCATCACCAGCGGCTGCTCGCGGCCCAGCTCCATGGTCTTCTCGAGCGGCTTGAGCACCTGGACGAGCAGGTCCTTGAGCGCCGCCTTGACGCCCTCGGCGGTCTCGATGCGGCCATTCTTGATGCGGCGGCGCAGTTGGTCGAGCAGGTACTCGGTGGCTTCCACGCCGGCATCGGACATCAGCAGCGCGGTTTCCAGTTCCTCGAACAGCGCCTCGTCGACCTTCACGCCGACGAACAGCACGCCGATGTTGCGGCTCGTCTTCGACAGTCCGGCCTTCAGGCGCGTCATCCAGCCGCGCTTGGCCTCGGCCGTGGGCGCTGGTGGCGGCACCAGTTCCAGTTCCTCGACCACAGGGGGCTCGTAGGCGACCGGGGCAGGCGGGGGCGGCGGCACCTGCGCAGGCACCGGGACCGGAACGGGTACGGGAACCGGAGCCGGAGCCGGAGCCGGAGCCGGAGCCGGAGCCGGGACGGGTGACGGTACAGGTGCGGGAACCGGAACTGGAACCGGTACGGGAACGGGGATGGGCACTGGCGCCGGCACGGGGGCCGGTGCAGGAATTGGGGCGGGCGCGGGGACCGGCGTGGGGGCGGGGACAGGCGCAGGGGCGACAGGCGCCGCCACCGGCGGCTCGGCAGGCGTGGGAGCCGGCTCGGCCTTGCGCTTTTTCCAGAAACTAAACATTGGGAAAGGGGTCAATACCCCGGTAGAATCAATCGCCAAAATTCTAGCAGACGGGGTCGCATGAACCATTGCGCTGACTTGTCCGGACCGGGCGCCGCCCGAATCCAGTCGCTGCCTTCCCACGCCGCCCGGCCTTCCCGGCCCAGGTTTTCGCGGCCCATCCTATCCACGCTGATCGCTTTCGCCCTTGCCGGACCGCTGGCTGGCGGCGCATGGGCACAAGCCAAGGGGGAAACCGCCCGGGCCACCACGCCGCAGGGGCCGCCATCGGGCATGGCCACGGCCGGGCAGGTCGGTCAGTCGGAGGCGGGCACGACCGAGTTCCGGCTGTCTAACGGCATGCGGGTCATCGTCAAGGAAGACCATCGCGCGCCGACGGTTGCCCATCAGATCTACTACCGCACGGGCGGCTACGACGAGGTCAGCGGCACCACGGGCGTGGCCCACATGCTCGAACACATGATGTTCAAGGGCACGCCCAAGGTGCCGATCGGCGAATTCTCGCGGCAGATCGCGCTGCTGGGGGGCCGCGAGAACGCGCTGACCAACCGCGATTTCACGCTCTATTACCAGCAGATCGCCAAGCAGTACCTGCCGAAGATGATGGAGCTGGAGGCCGACCGCATGGCCAACGTCATCTTCAGCAAGAGCGAGTTCGAGCGCGAGATGAAGGTGGTGATGGAGGAGCGCCGGCTGCGTACTGACGACTCCCCGCGTGGCACTGTGTACGAGCAACTGCTGGCTACGGTCTATACGTCGATGCCATACCGGCATCCGGTGATCGGCTGGATGGACGACCTGGTCAACATGCGCGTCGAGGACGTGAAGGACTGGTACAAGACCTGGTACGTGCCGAACAACGCGCTGCTGGTGGTCACGGGCGACGTGAAGCCCGCCGAGGTGCGGGCGATGGCCGAACGCTACTACGGCAAGCTCAGGCCGCGCGAGCTACCCCTGCGCAAGACGCAGCTCGAGGCGCCGCAGAAGGGCATCAAGCGGATCTGGGTCAAGGCGCCAGCCGAGAACCCGTACATGGTCATGGCCTACAAGGTGCCGCGCCTGCATGACGTCGAAAAGGATGTCGATCCGTACGCGCTGGAAGTCCTGTCGGCCGTACTGAACGGCTACGACAACGCGCGGCTGACGCGCGAACTGGTGCGCGAGAAGCGTCTGGCCGATGACGTGAACGTCGGCTACGACAGCATCAACCGGGGCGAGTCGCTGTTCGTCCTGGACGGCACACCGGCCAGCGGCCATACCACCGACGAAATCGAAAAGGCGCTGCGCGAGGAAATCGAGCGGATCGCGAAGAATGGCGTGTCCGAGGAAGAACTCAAGCGCGTCAAGACGCAGGTGGTGGCCGGCCAGATCTACAAGCGCGACTCCGTGTTCGGGCAGGGCATGGAAATCGGCGTGTCCGAGATCGCCGGCATTTCCTGGCGCCAGATCGACCGCATGCTCGACAAGATCAAGGAAGTCACGCCGGCCCAGGTGCAGGCCGTTGCCGCGAAATACTTCAATGACGACAACCTGACGGTAGCCACGCTGCTGCCCCAGCCAATCGATCCCAACAAGCCCAAGACCGCTGCCCCCGAGGGCCTGCGTCACTGAGGAATTGCGATGACGATGTCTCTCTCCGTCATGACCCTGGCGTCCCCGCGCCTGGTGCGCCGGCTGGCCGCGGCAGTCTGCGGCACGGCCGCGCTGCTGGCCGGCACGGCTGCCCAGGCGGCCATTCCCATCGAGAACTGGACAGCCTCCACGGGCGCGAAGGTGTTCTTCGTGCCGAGTCCGTCGATCCCGATGCTCGACGTCAATATCGATTTCGATGCGGGCAGCCGCTATGACCCGCCCGGCAAGTCCGGGGTGGCCACGCTGGCTGCCGCGCTGCTCGACAAGGGCAGCAATGCCCAGGACGGCCAGCCCGCCCGGAACGAGGCGCAGATCGCCGACGCCTTTGCCGATACCGGCGCCGATTTTGGTGGTGCGGCCGGCAGCGACCGTGGCGGCATCGGCCTGCGCACGCTGACTGCGACGCAGGAACGCGAGCAGTCACTTCGGCTGGCAGGGCAGTTGATCAAGGCGCCGACCTATCCCGATGCCGTGGTGGCACGCGAGAAGCAGCGGCTGATCACGGCGATCCGCGAAGGCGATAGCCGGCCGGGCGTGATTGCCGACAAGACGCTGTCGAAGGCCATCTATCCTGCGCATCCGTATGGGGTGTCGGCGACGGTGGAGTCGGTCGGCTCGATCACGCGCGAGGATCTGCTGAAGTTCTGGCGCGACAATTACACGGCCAAGCGGGCCGTCGTGACGCTGATCGGCGCCATCGACCGCAAGCAGGCCGAGCAGATTGCCGAGGCCCTGACGCGTGGCCTGCCGGAAGGCGCCACGCCGCCGAAGATGCCGGACGTGCAGATGACGATCCCGGCCAGCGAGAAGCGGATTCCGCACCCGGCCCAGCAAGCCAGCGTGGTGCTCGGCCAGCCGTCCATCGCGCGTGGCGACCCTGACTACTTCGCGCTGCTGGTCGGTAACTATGTGCTCGGCGGCGGCGGTTTCAGTTCGCGCCTGACTGACCAGGTGCGCGAGAAGCGCGGACTCACCTACGGCGTGGACAGCTATTTCGCGCCGTCGCGCCAGCCGGGCCCGTTCGGCATCTCGCTGCAGACCAAGAAGGAAAACACGAACGAGGCACTGGCGCTGGTGCGTCAGATCGTGGCGAAGTACGTGGCAGAGGGACCGACCGATGCCGAGTTGAAGGCGGCCAAGGACAACCTCGTCAATGGCTTCCCCCTGCGCATCGACAGCAACCGCAAGCTGCTGACGAACGTGGCGAATATCGGCTGGTATGGGTTGCCGCTCGACTATCTCGATACGTGGACGGCGCAGATCAACAAGGTCACGCGCGAACAGGTGCGTGCGGCGTTCCAGCGCCATGTGCATCCGGACGCAATGGCCACGGTGATCGTCGGCGGCCCGGAAAAGTGATGTAGGCGCCTGCTCAGCGCGGATCCACGGTGTTCGGCGCGGGCAGGCTCTACAATCACGGCATGAATTCGCCATCCCGACCTTCGCCCGCACCGCGCGGGCGAACTTCTGCCCCCCGGCCTCCCCGCCAGGCACCTGCCCAGGTGCGCATCATCGGTGGTCGCTGGAAACGCTCCCTGCTGCCGGTACTCGAAGCCGAAGGACTGCGCCCGACGCCTGATCGCGTGCGCGAGACGCTCTTCAACTGGCTTGGCCAGGATCTCTCCGGTGTGACCTGCCTCGATCTGTTCGCGGGATCTGGCGCGCTGGGTTTCGAGGCGGCATCGCGCGGCGCCGCCGCCGTGACGCTGGTCGAATCCAACCCGCGCGTGGCAAAGCAACTGCGTGACAACCAGTACAAGCTCGATGCTTCGCAGGTCAGGATCGTGCAGAGCGATGCGTTCACCGCCGCGGCACAGATGCCCGCCGCCAGCTTCGACGTGGTGTTCCTGGACCCGCCTTTCGCAGAAGACTGGATCGGCCCTGCGCTGGAACATGCGGCGCGGCTGACGCGTCCCGGTGGAGTGGTCTATGTGGAGTCGGACCAGGCGCTGGTTGGTGCCGACGCACCGATCCCGGCGTCGCTGGAGATCGTGCGCCATGCCAGGGCGGGCGCCGTGCATTTCCACCTTCTTCAGCATCGCACCGCCAACGGCGCTGGCTAAGTCCGGGACGTATGATGACTGCCTGGCGGTTTCCCGCGCCGGGCAAGCGTTTGCGGGTGTGCTGCGATGCCGCAAAATCGCGTCGGGCGGACTTCCATTGCTGGATTTTGGGGTTACACTACGCCGCTGTTGATTGTCCAACGCTCGTCGCCTAGACAGTATTAGAAGCGGCCCATCGCCAATGGCAGGCCGCCAACGGGCACCCCCCAAGGAGGAAACATGGTCGTCGCCGTCTATCCCGGTACTTTTGATCCCATGACCCGGGGACACGAGGATCTCGTCCGTCGTGCGTCGAATATCTTCGACGAACTCGTGGTCGGCGTGGCGCACAGCCCCAACAAGCGCCCGTTCTTTTCGCTCGAAGAGCGCATCGGCATTGCACGCGAAGTGCTGGGCCATTATCCGAACGTCAGGGTCGAGGGCTTCTCGGGCCTGCTCAAGGATTTCGTGCGCAAGAACAACGCGCGCGTGATCGTGCGCGGCTTGCGCGCCGTCTCGGACTTCGAGTACGAATTCCAGATGGCCGGCATGAACCGCTATCTGTTGCCGGACGTCGAGACCATGTTCCTGACGCCTTCGGACCAGTACCAGTTCATCTCCGGCACCTTCGTGCGAGAGATTGCCGTGCTCGGTGGCGACGTCAGCAAATTCGTCTTCCCCTCCGTCGAGCGGTGGCTTAACGAGAAAATCGGCAAAGAGGAATAAAATACCGCCTTCGGTCCCGCCGACGTGGCCAGTCGGGCATGGGCGGGGTCGCTGGAAGGAATCATCATGGCGCTACTGATCACCGACGACTGCATCAATTGCGACGTTTGTGAACCGGAGTGCCCGAACGAAGCCATCTCGATGGGGCCCGAAATCTATGAGATCGACCCCAACAAGTGTACCGAGTGCGTCGGCCATTTCGATGAACCGCAGTGCCAGCAGGTCTGCCCTGTGGCTTGCATTCCGAAGGACCCGAACCGCATCGAGTCACAAGAGGTGCTGATGCAACGCTACCGGCTGCTGACCGCCGCCAAGCACGTCACCTGAAGCCGGAGACACATCCGGCCACTTCGTTCCGGCCCCCACCCCACAAAGCAGAAAATGAAAAACCCCGCACAGCCGCAAGGCTGGCGGGGTTTTTTACGTCCGGATCTCGGGAGCGAGGTGCTATCGGCCGGTATGCAGTTCCATCATCGCCTTTTCTGGCTCGCCCTTCGCGAGAATGCCGATAGGTCCAATGCAGCGGTCGATCGCTTCGTCGATATCTTGCTGCTCTTCCTTGCGCGGCGGCTTGAGCACAAAGTTGACCACATCCTCGCGACCGCCAGCGTTGCCACCCGGCGCATTGCGCGGGTGTCCCACGCCGATGCGCAGACGCCAGTAGTCCTGCGTGGTCAGATGGGCCGAAATGTCCTTCAGCCCGTTATGGCCGCCGGATCCACCACCCTTCTTGAGCTTGACCGAGCCGGCTGGCAGGTCCATCTCGTCATGGGCGACCAGGATCTCGTCGGGCAGGATCTTGTAGAAGCGAGCGAGTGCCACCACGGACTGGCCGGAGCGGTTCATGAACGTGGATGGCTTGAGCAGCCAGACGTCCTGGTCCCAGAGCCGGGCGCGGCCCGCCAGGCCGTGGAAACGGCCTTCCACGCGCAGGGTGGTGCTGCCCATGCGGGCGAGCTGGTCCACGAACCAGAAGCCCGCGTTGTGGCGGGTGGCTTCGTATTCCGCCCCGGGATTACCGAGGCCGACGATGAGCTTGATCATGCGTGCAAGAAAGCGGAAAGCAGGCGTGAAAGGATACGCGAAAACTGCGCACGAAAAAAAACCGCCGGCGAACCGGCGGTTTCCTTCGGAAACACAGGCAGCTTAGGCAGCCGGGGTGTCGCCTGCGGCAGCGTCGCCAGCTTCGGCGGACTGTGCACCAGCCGGCAGCGAGATGCTTGCCACGGCCGGGTTGTCATCACCGTGGGTGATGGCGGTCACGCCCTTCGGCAGCTTCAGGTCCGACAGGTGCAGCGTCTGGTTCAGTTCCACTGCGGCCAGGTCCACTTCGATGAACTCGGGCAGGTCGGCCGGCAGGCACGACACTTCCAGGTCATTGATGATGTGGTTCACGATGCCGTGGCCCAGCTTCACGCCAGGAGCGGTTTCCTGGTTCATGAAGTGCAGGGGCACCTTGACGTGGATCTTTTCCGAAGCCGACACGCGCTGGAAGTCAACGTGCAGGACCATCGGCTTGAACGGGTGCATCTGGAATGCGCGCAGCAGGGCCTTTTCGGTCTTGCCAGCCACTTCCAGGTCCAGGATCGACGAGTGGAACGCTTCCTTCTTCAGGGCGTGCCACAGGGCGTTGTGGTCCAGTTCGATCATCTTCGGTTCGGCGGCGCCGCCGTAGATGATGCCGGGCGTCTTGCCCGAATTGCGCAGGCGGCGGCTCGCACCCGTACCCTGTACGCTACGATCGAAAGCTACTACTTTCATGTTCAACTCCAGATGTGAAGAAGGCTGTCCGCGACCAGACAGCCTCGACTGACGGCACGATGAAAATACCGTACCGTTTGAATCACATTGGCCGCCCGAAGGCAGCCAATGCGGTAAAGCCCAAAATTCTAGCAGGAATCCGGCGACATCGCGCCGGACCGACGCTGGCTCGCCAGATCAGTGATCCGCGAACAGCGACATGATCGAGTCGCCCTTGACGATACGCGTGAAGGTCTCGGCCAGCAGCGGGGCGGTCGATACCTGGCGGATCTTGCCGGACTGGCGGGCTTCGTCGGACAGCGGAATCGTGTCGCATACCACCACTTCGTCGAGTTCCGACGCGGCGATGCGGGCAGCAGCGCCGCCGGACAGCACCGGGTGCGTGCAATACGCAAAAACCTTCAGTGCACCACGTTCCTTGAGCACCTGCGCGGCCTTGCACAGCGTGCCACCGGTATCGATCATGTCGTCCATGATCACGCAGTTGCGGCCAGCCACTTCACCGATGATGTTCATCACCTCGGAAACGTTGGCCTTGGGGCGGCGCTTGTCGATGATCGCCAGGTCGCAGTCGAGCTGCTTTGCCAGCGCGCGCGCACGCACCACACCGCCGACGTCGGGCGAGACGACCAGCAGGTCGCCGTAGCTCTTCTCGCGCAGGTCGCCCAGCAGTACCGGGGATGCGTAGATGTTGTCGACGGGGATATCGAAGAAGCCCTGGATCTGGTCGGCGTGCAGGTCCATCGTCAGGACCCGTTCCACACCCGCCACTTCCAGCATGTTGGCCACGATCTTGGCCGAGATGGCGACGCGTGCCGAACGCGGACGGCGGTCCTGGCGTGCGTAACCGAAATAGGGCATGGCGGCAGTGATGCTACGCGCCGACGCGCGCTTGAGCGCATCGACCATCACCATCAGTTCCATGAGATTGTCGTTGGTCGGCGCGCAGGTGGACTGCAGCACGATGACGTGCTTGCCGCGAACGTTTTCCTGGATTTCGCACTGGACTTCACCGTCGGAGAAACGGCCGACCAGCGCCTTGCCCAGAGGAATGCCGAGGTGCTGTACAACAGCCTCCGCGAGTTTGGGGTTGGCGTTGCCGGTAAATACCATCAAGCCTTCGACGCTCATTCGGGGCACCTGTCTTGCTGCTGGGGGAGCTTTGCGCTATCAGAAATTTCCGATAGCGAATGTTTGCTAGTCGCAAACACTATAGGAAGTAATGGCAGGGGAGGAAGGATTCGAACCCTCGTATGCCGGAATCAAAATCCGGTGCCTTAACCGACTTGGCGACTCCCCTACACAACCTTTATCGCCTGTCGCTGCACAAAACTTTAGTTCCGTACTGCGCCAAGCAAAAACCGCTAGACGAACCTTGCGAGCGGGTGCTGTGACAAACTTTTCACAACCCTGCCATCCCATTCGGACGGCAACCTTTCCATCACTCTCTGCGCTGCTTGCTCGTCTTCGAAACGGGCAAATACGCAGGCTCCGGAACCGGTCATCCTTGCATGCGGACTGTAGTGTCTCAGCCATTCAAGGGCTCGGGCAACTTCGCCGAACTTCGCTGTTGCTATCGCTTGCAAGTCGTTGCGACCGAAAGCGAATTTGTTTGTGCAAGCAGCGAAGTCCGCAACTATAGAGATCGGAGAATTCCTTGTCAAGCGTTCGTCCGAAAATATTGCTGCAGTGGGTACGTGCTGGCGCGGATGGATGACCACGAACCAACTCTCGGGCAGGTCGACCGGAGTCAGTTCCTCGCCCACGCCCTCGGCAAAGGCGTTCTGACCGAATACGAAGACGGGCACGTCCGCGCCCAGCCCCAGGCCAATGCGCATCAGTTCCTCGCGCGGTACGCGCGTGCCCCAGAGGTGGTCCAGCGCCAGCAGCGTGGTGGCCGCGTCGGACGAGCCGCCGCCAATGCCGCCGCCCATCGGCAGGATCTTGTCGATGGCGATATCGGCACCGAATTGCGTGCCAGTGGCCTGCTGGAGTGCGCGGGCTGCACGGACCACCAGGTCAGTGTCGGCTGGCACGCCGGGAATGTCCGTGGTACGAACAATCGCGCCATCGTCGCGGCGGTGAAAATGCAGGGTGTCCGACCAGTCGATCAACTGGAACACCGTCTGCAGCGTGTGATAGCCGTCTGGGCGGCGTCCCGTGACATGCAGGAACAGGTTGAGCTTGGCGGGCGCAGGGCAGTCGCGCAGGTCTGCCGGGGGCAGGGTAGTGGTGATGGTGCTCATTGCTTTGCCTCCGGGTCGATCACGAGCCGCACCGACAGCGGCGATTCGTTGCTGTCGCGCGCCATGTCGATACGGCGCGGCTGCGTGGCGGCGGCTTCCTGCCATGCCAGGTAGCGCACGGTCCAGCCGTTCTGCTTCAGGGTGTCAGGGCGGCCGCCGGCATCGCGCGTGATGTTCGATGTCGAGCCCGGGGCGGGCCGGCCGTGCAGCCAGTCACGCATGCCGGCCACGGGCAAGGAGAAGCCCAGTGCCTGTTCCATCAGGGTGTCCACTTCCGGGGCGTTGCGCGGCTTTTCATTGGGCAGGTCGAGCGTGGCGCCGGACGGCGTGCTCGTGACCACGGCCAGGGTCTGGCCGAGTGGCGAAATCAGGTCGAGCCGCACGTTGCGCCCCTGTTCTTCCCAGCGGAAGCTGCCCTGCACGCCTTCTTCGCGGCCATAGCGCGTGTAGTTGGCGGCAAATCGGCCCGTGTACTGCTGGGCACTGGCGGTCTCGCCGGTGTCGAAGCCTCGCGTAGGCGTGACGCTGGCGCATGCAGCCAGGAATAGCGGAGCAGCCAGGCCGAGCAGGGCCAGGCGTCGGGATCGGAAGATCGTCATGGAAGAAACGGTTGGCGATGAAAGGCGCAGCGCGTGGCAGCTTCAGAATGCAGCGCCCGGGCGCGGGGCCCGGGCGTTGGCATGATACGCAATGCGGATCAACGGGATAGCAGCATGTTCTGGTTGTACCGGCGCAGCGTCTCGATCAGCGTCTGGTTGTCAGGCTCCACCTTGGCCGCCTCGTTCCAGGTCTTGCGCGCTTCTTCGTGCTGGCCCAGGTGCCAGAGCACCTCGCCCAGATGCGCGCCGATCTCGGCCTCGGGTGCCTTGGCATACGCGGTGCGCAGGAGATCGGCCGCGGGTTGCAATTCGCCCTGTCGGTACTTGACCCAGCCGAGGCTGTCCATGATGTAGGGATCGTCGGGGCCGAGTTCGGTAGCACGTTCCAGCAGTTTGCGGGCCTCGGGCAGGCGCTCGTTGCGATCGGCCAGCGAGTAACCCAGCGCGTTGTAGCCCTGCTTCTGTTCCGGCTGCAGCGCGATCACGCGGCGCAGGCGGGTTTCCATGTGGTCGTAGCGTTTCTCGCGCTCGTCGAGCATGGCCAGTTCATAGATCCAGTCGGCGTTGTCCGGCTCGGCCTTGACGCGTTCGTCGAGCACCTTGCGCGCGCGATCGTATGCCTTGCCGTCGAGCATGGCGGCCACTTCCGCCTGGCGGATGGCCGTAATGCGCTGGGCGCGCTGGGCCGGGTCCGGGATGTCCTCGGCATCGGCCAGCAGTTCGCCGAACACGGCCTGGGAATCGTCGAACCGTCCCATGCGCGAAAGCAACTGTCCGCGCTTGGCCTGCGCTGCCGTGGCCAGGCGGCTGTCGTCGATGCGGTCCAGCCAGGTGATGGCGGTGGCGTAGTCCTTCTTTTCCTCCGCGATCTGGGCCAGGTACTGGTACGCGACGTCCGGGTTGGCCGCCGGCGACTTCTCGGCCATCTGCAAGTACTCCTTCAGATAGCGCTCGGCTTCGTCATAACTGCGCGCCTGCAGGCTGGTCAGGCCGAGTGCCAGCGGTACGCGGGGATCGTTCGGCGCTACCTTGCGCAAGACCTCGAACTGGGTGCGCGCGGCCTCCATGTCGTTCTTCTGCAGATAGAGGCGCGCCAGCGTGATGTGACCGTTGACCGACGACGGAGACTTGGCCAGGAAGCGCTTCAGCACCTCGATGGACTTGTCGGTCGCGGCCTCGGCCTGCAGTTCTGCGGACATCAGTGCCGCGGCTTCGAGGTCTGGCTTGATGCGCAGCGCCTGGTCGAGTTCGGTCAGCGCGCCCGGGCTGTCGCCCGCGGCTTCACGCGCCCGTGCCAACGCCAGATGCGTCTCGGCGAGCTTGGTATCGCTGGCGGTGATGCGCTGGAGCACGCCCACGGCGCCGGCGGGATCGCTCGTGCGCGACATCTGCTGCTGCAGCAGCAGGATGGCTTCGCCGCGATGGTTGGCAGGTGCGAGTGCCAGTTGCTGGCTCAGCAGCGGCTCGGCTTCTTCCCAACGGGCACTGAGCACGAGCAGCGTGGACAGAACCTGCCGCGCTGCAGGTGACTTCGGCGCGAGTTCGGTCCAGAGCCGCGCGGCGTCAAGGGCCTGTTGAGAAGCCCGTGCATTAAAGGCAATTTCCGTGGCGCGCTGCGCCAGGCGCGGATCGCGCGTTTCGCGTGCGAGATCCATGTACGTGCGGTACGACGGACCTACCAGCCCGCGCTGCAGCGAAATCTCGGCGGCCAGCACACGATAAAGAATGTCGGCTGTCAGCGGGACATTGGGCAGCGGCGTGCGTGCCGACCGTGACGCGGCGGGCGCGGGAATGTCGATCGCCTCGTCGTCGTTCTGGGCCAGCGTGGCCGGTGCGGCATGAGCAAGCGATGCGAACGCCAGACACGCGGCTACGCCCAGGGCGCGAGCATGGCGACGGAAGCGGCCCGCGGGCGAACCCGTCGGACCGAGGGCGGCAGAAGCGTTCATCGTCGAGGATTCCGGGCGCATGGCCTGAGTGGACAAGATTTGGTCCGGCATGAAACAAAGCTCCGGCGCACGGGGGCGTAGGGATGGATGGAGGCATTGTAGCCTGCCGGTACAATGCGCTGCTGGCGGCCAATGGTCGCTACGTATGGGAACCCGCACAAACGTGCAGTCATGCAGGAAACTCCCTGCGTGCTTGGAGCGCGAAACCGGGGCAGAGGTTCGACGGATGTGCGGATGTCCGCGCGAAAGCCGTTGGGATGCCCGTTTTGGATGCCGGTTGGGAGACACGGGCGAGATGCCAGAATTGCCAGAAGTCGAGGTCACGCGGCAGGGATTGCTGCCCCATGTGGTGGGCCGCCGCATCACCGAGGTAACAGTGCGCCATCGCGGCTTGCGCTGGCCGGTGGAACCCGAACTCGAAAGCCGGCTGACCGGACGCGTGGTGCGCCGCATCGAACGGCGGGGCAAATACCTGCTGCTGGAGTGTGTGCCCGAAACGCCTGAACCGCCCGACACGCCCGACACGCCCGACACGGACGTCGCGGGTTGGCTGCTGGTGCATCTGGGCATGACCGGCACGCTGCGTGTCTATACCGATCCGCCGGCAGCCGGTGCGCATGACCACCTCGATCTGGTGCTGTCCGCGTACCCCGGTGCCAGTCCTGGTGCCGAGGCCGATGTCGTCCTTCGTTTCCGAGATCCCCGACGATTCGGCGCCATCATCTGGACGCCGCTTGCCGAATCCGCCCTTTCCGAACATCCCTTGCTGCGCCGGCTGGGTATCGAACCGTTCGATCCGCGTTTCGATGGCGCCTGGATGTACCGGCTCACGCGTGGCCGTAGCGTGGCGATCAAACAGGCACTGCTTGCCGGCGAGATCGTGGTTGGGGTGGGCAACATCTATTGCTCGGAGAGCCTGTTCCGCGCGGGCATTCGTCCCACCACGCCGGCCGGCCGGATCAGTCTGGCGCGCTACGAAAAGCTTGCCGTGGCCGTCCGCGAAACCTTGACGGAAGCCATCGCGCGCGGCGGCAGTACGCTGCGCGATTTCGTGCATAGCGACGGCAGCACCGGCTACTTCCAGCTCGATTGTTTTGTCTACGACAGGGCAGGGGAGCCATGTCGAGTTTGCGGCACCCCGATCCGCCAGATCGTGCAGGGACAGCGGTCCTCGTTCTATTGTCCGACGTGCCAGCGTTGAGTGGCGTCTGAGGCCAGATAAGGCATCGTCGGCGTGCCGATGGGCCGGCGCAACACTTCGCGTAACAGGAAGGCTGGAAGAGACTCGAATTCAACAAATTTCGATAAGAACCCTGTATCGTGTGCGCAGACATAAAAAGTTACAAAAAGCGCCGTTATCCCCACCTCGTGGGGGATAGGCGCGGCGCCTGACATCGGGTCCGCAGGGTCAGCGGGCAGCCCGGTCCCAGGCGTGAACAGGTAGCGCCCAAAACCATAATCCAGCCGAACAGCGATCACTCCATGACGAGCCTCGCCCATCAATTCGAACAATACGGCGCCTGGAGAACCGGGGTCCTTCAGTCACTCGCGGAATTCCAGTCCTGGTTGCAGCAATACGATCTGCACGACGCCACCACGGAAGACCGTGCGCAGCGCATCCAGAGCGTGCTCAAGAGCGACCGGCTCAAGGTCGCGTTCATTGCCGAGTTTTCGCGCGGCAAGAGCGAACTGATCAACGCGATCTTCTTTGCCGACTACGGCCGCCGCATCTTGCCGTCTTCGGCCGGGCGCACGACGATGTGCCCGACCGAGTTGCGCTACGACGAGAACGAGCAGCCATGCATCCGCCTGCTGCCCATCGAGACGCGCCTGCAGGACGCTTCCACGGCCGACTTCATGGAGCCGGGCTCGGCGAATTCGCACTGGACCTCGGTGCCGCTCGATCCGTCGTCGCCGGAAGGCATGCTCGCCGCGTTCCAGCACGTGGTGGAAACCACGCGCGTGACGCCGGCCATGGCGGAATCGCTGGGCCTTTACAACGAGAACGATCCCGACGCCGCGTATGCGGTGGATGCCGATGGCATGGTCGAGGTCTCGCGCTGGCGCCACGCGGTGATCAATTTTCCGCATCCGCTGCTGCGCCAGGGTCTGGTCATCCTCGACACACCGGGTCTGAACGCGATCGGCACCGAGCCGGAACTGACGCTGCGGCTGATTCCCGATGCCCACGTCGTGGTGTTCGTGCTGGCCGCCGATGCCGGCGTGACCAAGAGCGACCTTGCCCTGTGGCGTTCGCATGTGGGGGCTGGCCATCGTCGCGGCTGCCTGGCCGTGCTCAACAAGATCGACGGGCTGTGGGACCCGCTGAAGTCGTCGCCGGAAATCGCTGGCGAAATCGCGCGACAGGTTCGGTCCACGGCGCAGACGCTGGGGATCGAGGAACGCCGCGTGTATCCGGTGTCCGCCCAGAAGGGGCTGGTGGCCAAGGTCACGAACGACCCGGCCATGCTCGTACGCAGCAACCTGATGCAGTTCGAAAGCGTGCTGAGCGACCAGCTCATTCCGCAACGCCGGGAGATTGTTTCGGACCAGGTGCACCGGCTGGTGCAGGATATGTCGCGCGGTGCGCAGCAACTGCTGCAAAGTCGCCGCCGCGATATCGTCGAGCAGTTGTTCGAACTGCGCGGGCTGCGTGGCAAGAACCACGCGATGGTCAAGCACATGCTGCTGCGCGTGCAGGGCGAGAAGGAAGAATTCGAGCAGAGCATCGCCAAGTTCCAGGCGCTGCGTCTGGTGTTCGGCCGCCATAGCGCGGACATCATCAAGAGCCTGCAACTGCGCGACGTGCGCCGCACGATGCGCGACAAGCGCGAACAGATGAAGGAGCGCTTCTTCTCGCGCGGCCTGCGCGAAGACATGGAAGGGCTGTTCGGCCAGTTGATCGGCCTGATCGAAGATGCCGACCAGAAGATTGCGGGGCTGCATCAACTCGTGGAGAGCATGTACCGGCGCTTCAACGCCGAGCATGGCTTCACGCTGCCTTCGCCGATGCAATTCGTGACCTCGCGCTACACCAACGAGCTGCAGGAAACGCTGGCGCTGGTCAATGCGCACTTCGGCACGGTCAGCATGCTCACGCGTTCGCGGCCGCAACTGGTGCAGAACGCGTTCGCGACGATGGCCAGCCGCGTGCTGGAGAATTTCCGCGATCTGAACCGCGATATCGAGATCTGGCTCAAGTCCGTAATGACGCCGCTCGAAGCGCAGGTGCGCGAGCACCAGAAGCAACTGCGCCGCCGCGTGGATTCGATCGAACGGATTCACGAAGCCACCGACACGCTCGAAAGCCGCATCGCGGAACTCGAGGAAGTGCTCAATGGCCTGGACGAGCGCAGCGGGAAGATCGAATTGTATGCGCGCAAGATGATCACACCGCAGCTTGAAGCAGAAGTGAAAGCGGCGTAGGGCTTGCAGTCGAATCGACAGGGGGCGCGCTGCCCCCGATGTATCATGTGGCGCCGCCTCGGAGCGGCGCTTTTTTCATTCCAAGATACCCCGCAATGCCCCGCAAGTCCGCCGCTGCTCGCGCCTCCGTCCCCGCTCCTGAAGCCGTTGTCCGGGACATCACCGTTCCGCCGGATTTCGGTATGCGTGTGGTGAACTGGCAGCGCCAGCATGGCCGGCATGACCTGCCGTGGCAGAACACCCGCGACCCCTATCGCATCTGGCTGTCCGAGATCATGCTGCAGCAGACGCAGGTGGCGGCCGTGATCGAGTATTTCCAGCGCTTCCTCGCCGCACTGCCTACCGTGGCCGATCTGGCTTCGGCACCGGCGGATCAGGTGATGGCGTTATGGGCTGGCCTGGGCTACTACTCGCGCGCGCGCAACCTGCATCGTTGCGCGAAGGCTGTGGTCGACGAGCATGGTGGTGTCTTCCCGACCGATCCGGCCGTGCTCGTCACGTTGCCGGGCATCGGACGCTCCACTGCGGCGGCAATTGCTGCGTTCAGCGCGGGTGTTCGTTCGCCGATTCTCGACGGCAATGTGAAGCGCGTCTTTGCGCGCGTGTTCGGTATCCACGGCTATCCGGGCGAGCGCGCCATCGAGACGCGCATGTGGGCGCTGGCAGAACAGGCCTTGCCGCCGGCTGGTCCGCAGCAGGCCGAGGACATGGTGGCCTACACGCAAGGCGTGATGGATCTCGGTGCCACACTGTGCTCGCGCGGTAAGCCCGCCTGCGTGACCGATGCCTCGGCATGCCCGTTGGCTGCGGACTGCGTGGCGCGCCGCGATAACCTGACGGCCGTGCTGCCTACGCCCAAACCGCGTGCGGCGATTCCAGAGCGCAGCACTGTCATGCTGATCGTGCGAAATGGGCGCGACGTGCTGGTGACACTGCGCCCCGACAGTGGCATCTGGGGCGGCCTGTGGAGCCTGCCGGAGATGGCCGTGGAGTCCGTGCCTTTCGATGCCGAAGCCGCCGAAGACGCCGCACTCGACATGGCGCGCCAGTATGGAAAACCGGAGCGTGCCTGGCTCGCAGGCGAGCTCACGCACGTCTTCACGCACTTTCGATTGCTGATTCGCGCGATTCGCATCGATATGGAAGGAACGGACTGGAAGGGCGATGCCAGTAGCCGCTGGCTGTCGCTCGACGATCTGGACGCGCTGGGCACGCCGGCGCCAGTGCGAAAGCTGCTCGACGATCAGGCGCGTATCGGACTGTTCTGAGCACCTGACCTCAAGTCAGACGATGTGATGCTGCCGCATATAGCGATGCACGATCTCGATGCGTATGCCCGCGTCGGGCAGCGCCATCAGCATCTGCTTGGCCTTGAGGGGCACCGGCAGCAGTTCGCATAGACGGTTCGCGACCCAGCTCGGGTCATCCCACAGATACGGTTCGGAGAAAGGCAGCTTCGACTTATCGGGCTGCTCGGTGTGCAGCGAGGACACGATTCTGCGTAGTGCCGACAGGCATTCGCCCAGCAGTTCGAGCTTGCAGTCGATGACATCGGCGGGGAGCACTTCGGCCTCGGCCACTACCAGTCCGTCGTCACGCGTGGTGTGGGACAGCACACGGAAGCGTTGCCGCCCGCGTGTCTCGATGAGCAGCACACCAAGTTGCTCCACGTTGCAGTCGACGATCTCGGCCAGGCAGCCGATCTCTTCGGGCGTGGTGGCGTGGCCGGGACGCGCAACCTCTTCGCCGCTGGCAATCAGGCAGACGCCGAACGGTGTGCCGTCCCGCATGCAGTTGCGCACCATGTCCACGTAGCGCTTTTCGAAGACGCGCAGCGGCAGGCGGCCATCGGGGAACAGGACCGTGTTGAGGGGAAACAGTGGCAACGCATCCAGGATGGGAAGTGGGGATGCGGTGTCGGTAGAGGATGTCGACATGCGAAGGGCCGCTCCAATGACGCGACAGAAACGCGACGGTGACGTGACGACGCCCGGCGCGCCGTCCGCTCAAGACCGCATCTCAGCCGCCAGAGGCCATTTCGCGGTGTCTGACCAGCACATTACCATGCGCCCGGAAATAGTTGGCGAGTCTTTCCGCGATGAACACCGAGCGGTGCTGCCCGCCCGTACAGCCGATGGCGACGGTCAGGTAGCTACGGTTATCGGCAATGAAACTCGGTAGCCACTTCTCCACATAGGCGCGGATGTCCTCGGCCATCGCCAGCACCATCGGCTGGCTCTGCAGGAAATCCACGACCGGT
Source organism: Cupriavidus sp. DL-D2 (assembly GCF_039710735.1). Lineage (NCBI taxonomy): Bacteria > Pseudomonadati > Pseudomonadota > Betaproteobacteria > Burkholderiales > Burkholderiaceae > Cupriavidus > Cupriavidus sp. DL-D2. Next base: position 153,980 of record NZ_JBDKXK010000004.1, read on the forward strand.
GCATCGCGGCCCGTCAGCGGGCGCAGCGCCAGGTCGTAGTAGGGATTGGGCAACGAGCGGACATCGAACACCATGTCGGCATCGCTGGGTACCCCGTGCTTGAATCCGAACGATTCGAACAGCAGTGTGAGCGGTTCGCTCTCGGTGCCGCCGTTGCTGCTGATCAGTTCCTTGATCCAGCTGCGTAGCGTATTGGTTCGCACGTTGCTGGTATCGATGCGATGGGCCGATTCGGATAGCGGGCTCAACAGCTCCCGCTCCATCTCGATGGCTTCGATCAGCGAGGTATCGCTGGCGGCAGCTTCTGCTTCCGCCTCGGCCTTGTCCGGCCCTGTTCCGCCATTTGCGCTGCCGACACGCGTCGAGAGCGGATGGCGGCGTCGTGTTTCGGAATAGCGCTGCACCAGCGCATCGGTGTTGGCAGTCAGGAACAGCACCTGCACCTGATGCTGGGCCGACAGTTCGCGCACGGTATCGGGCAGGCGCGCCAGCGATTCGCGGCTGCGAATATCGGTGGCCACGCCCAGGTGCGAGTAGCCCTGGTCGGCCAGATAGGTGGCGAGTTCGGGGATGAACTGGGCTGGCAGGTTGTCGACGCAGTAGTAGCCCGCGTCTTCCAGAACGTTCAGGGCAACCGACTTACCCGAGCCGGAGATCCCGGTGATAAGAATGATCCGCATAGCGACGCAAGGATAGCACCGCATGATGGCCGCGTCATGACAGCGCTTCTCGATTGGAGGTTGCGGCGGGCATTTAACGACAGAACGCGACAGATGCTAAGAAAAATGGCGAACCGCATCCGATTCGCCATTTATCGCCTGGAACCGCCACAGGGCGGATCAGGATCAGGCCGGTTTGGCCGACAGGCACTCGCTCTGCGCCTTCTTGTATTCGTCGCCCTTCTTGCCCTTGTTGGCCTTGGCGCACGCTGCCATTTTTTCCTGCTGGGTTTTCGGCTCGGCTGCGGCGGCCGGGCCAGAGCCGGACAGGCATTCGCTCTGGGCCTTCTTGTACTCGTCGCCCTTCTTGCCCTTGTTAGCCTTGGCGCAGGCTGCCATCTTTTCCTGTTGTGCCGTCTTGCCCGATTTCTCGGCCGCAGCCGGAGCCGATGCGCCTTGGGCAAACGCTGCCGTGGCGAACAGCGGGGTCACCAGCACACACATCGCGATCAGTTTCTTCATGCTTCTCTCCTGGCTGTGGAAAAACACTTTCATGGGCAATCCGAACGGGATGGCGGCCATTACAGCACAAAACGGCGCGTGTGCGGCTGCCGTTGACGCAGCGGCAGGCCAGCTTGTAAGGAAATGAAAACGCCCGCTGAATGAAGCGGGCGTTTGCGGGAAAGCGATGTTCGGAAAATGCCTAGAGCAACCGGCCCTGTCCGCGTGACACCACATCGGCTTGCATGGCCGCGCGCTGCCGGTCCATGAAGTCGCGCAGCGTGTCGATGCCGCGCAGGCGCAGTATCGTGTTGCGCACGGCGGCTTCCACCAGCACGGCGAGATTTCGACCGGCTGCCACCTGGATCTTCACCATGTGGATGGGCAGGCCGAGCACGTCGAGGTATTGCGAATCCAGCGGCAGGCGCTCGAACTCGCCATCGTTGCGGCGGACGAGTTGAACCACGAGCTTGATCTTCATTTTCCGGCGTACGGCCGTTTCACCGAAGATCGTCTTGATATCGAGCAGGCCAAGGCCGCGCACTTCGAGCAGGTTCTGCAGCAGCGGCGGGCAGCGACCCTCGATGAAGTCTGGACCCAGCCGCACGAAATCCACGGCATCGTCGGCCACGAGGCCATGGCCGCGCGAAATCAGTTCGAGGCCCAGTTCGCTCTTGCCCAGGCCCGATTCGCCCATGATCAGCACGCCCATGCCGAGGATGTCGAGGAACACGCCGTGCATCGTCACGCGCGGTGCCGAGATACGCGACAGGTACAGGCGCAGGTGATCGATCACGGCCGCCGACGATACCGGCGTGGTGAACAGCGGCGTGGACGAACGCGTGCAGCGCAGTTCGAGGTCGGGCGGCGGCTCCATGCCGTCGGCGATGACCAGGAAGGGCGGCTCGAGCAGGATCAGCTCGCCCATCTGACGCTTGCGCGGCTCGTCGTCGAGACGCTGGTAATAAAGGATTTCGGGTTTGCCGAGCACCTGGATCCGGTTCGGGTGGATCAGGTTCAAGTGGCCCACGAGGTCCGCCGCGGAGGTGGCTTCACGCGCGAACTCGACATCGAAGGCGCGGTCCGCACCTTCAAGGCCGGCGACCCACGACAGTTTGATGTCTGCTGCGTTGTCGTCGAAGATCGACTGCGAGGTGACGCCGGTGAGTTCCATGCGGGATGACTTTCAGGAGGGGCGGTAGGACAGTGGGCTGCGGCGGGCGATTCCGGCGTTAGGGATGCCAGTCCGATAGCAACTGGTGGACGGCTTCCGGCGTGGGGAGCGTCGCCAGCCCTTCGCGCATTTCGCGGTCCGACAGCAACTGGGCAATTTCGGAAAGAATTTCCAGATGCTGCTGCGTGGCCTGCTCGGGCACCAGCAGGAAGATCAACAGCGAGACCGGCTTGCCATCGGGCGATTCGAACGGGATGGGTTCCGCCAGGCGCATGAAGCCCGCCAGCGGCTGCTTCAGGCCCTTGATGCGGCCGTGCGGAATGGCAACTCCAGCGCCAAGCCCGGTGGAACCCAGGGACTCGCGCGCAAAGAGGTTGTCGGTAACAGTGGCCCGCGCCACGCCATGGTTGTTCTCGAACAGGAGCCCGGCTTGCTCGAAGACCCGCTTCTTGCTGGTGACGGTGACGTCGAGATGGATGTTGCCAGGTGGCAGCAGTTTGGCCAAACGATTCATGGGCGATGCACGAGAAGTCCGAGTGACAAGCCGGCGCGCATGGACCGGCCCGCCGAGTTGGGGGCAATCAGGATATTGAGGTGCCAGTCGCCCGCATTGGAGCGTCCGGCCATTATAGAGCAGGGCTGCCACGCACTTGTGCGCTGCAGCGTCGCGCCTGCGGACTTCCGCCGCGAGGTCGTCGACCGGTTTGCCCACCCGAAATGCTGCCCGACCCGTGCGCCTGCAGGGCGCACCGCCGGTTCCGCATGACGGGACCGTTCTGCCTGTGATTTGTGGTGCAGCATACACCGACATGCGAGAGATGCGAACACCTTCGGTGTATCAATTCGTCGCTTAGTGGTGTCGAGGTAACGCGTGAGGAATGGAAAGTTGTGCGGCAACCGGACGCCCCATCAAAAAAGCCGCGCAGATGCGCGGCTTTGCTCTCTTCCTGTCAGTCCTCTCAGGACAACTGAAACTGTCGTTTCGTTGCGCTGGTTATTGTTGCTGTAGCTGCGCTTCGGCCATCTGGTACTTGACCGCCTCGCGGTCATGCCCTTGCACGCGATCCTTGTAGCGGATCACCTGGCGGTCGAGCTTGTCGACCAGACAGTCGATCGCCGCGTACAGGTCTTCATGATGGGCTTCGACGAAGATGTCCTTGCCTTTGAGGTGCAGATTGATTTCCGCGTACTGACGCTTGTCCTTTTCCTTGTGATTGTCGACTGATAGCAGCACGCTTACGCCAATGACCTGATCGAAATGTCTGACAATTCGCTCCAGTTTCGTTTCCACATACTCACGCAGCGGGGGCGTGATGTCGAGGTGGTGTCCACTGATCTTGAAGTTCATAGCGCTTCTCCTTCTGAAAGAGCCGCACCAGGCAGGCGGTTACGGCTCGGCTACAAAGACTTGCGGAGATTCACTGCGGGGATTTTCAATGCTTCGCGATATTTCGCCACCGTGCGGCGTGCGACCACAAAGCCCTGTTCGCCCAGCAGTTCGGCGATGCGGCTGTCGGAAAGAGGATTCCTGGGGTCTTCGGCTCCTATCAGTTGCTTGATCAGCGCGCGTATAGCCGTGGATGAGGCCGCGCCACCCGTCTCCGTGGAGACGTGGCTTCCGAAGAAGTACTTCAACTCGAAAGTACCCATCGGCGTGGCCATGTACTTGTTCGTTGTGACCCGGGAAATGGTCGACTCGTGTAAACCCAGTGTATCGGCAATTTCACGCAAAACCAAGGGGCGCATCGCGATTTCCCCGTGCGAGAAAAAGTTCTTTTGACGCTCCACAATCGCCTGCGACACCCGCAGGATCGTATCGAATCGTTGCTGGATGTTCTTGATGAGCCACCGTGCTTCCTGCAGCTTTTGCTGCAGTCCGGCAGCCCCTGCCTCGCCCTTCGCACCGCGCAGAATCTGCGCGTACATATCGTTGATGCGCAGGCGCGGCATCACGTCCGGATTGAGCTGCGCGATCCATCCGCTGCCGCTCTTGCGTACAAACACATCCGGCACCACGAAGTCCGCTTCCGGACGGCTGTACGCGTGTCCTGGATACGGTGCGAGGGAGCGGATCAATTCGTGCGCAGCCTTCAATGCTATTTCGTCCACCTGCAGGGCTTTCTTGAGCCGGGTGTAATCCCGTACGGCCAGCAGTTCCAGATGATGATTGACGATAGTCAGCGCCAGTTCGCGCTGCGGGTGCTTCAACCGCTTCAACTGCAAACTCAGGCACTCCGCAGCGTTCCGTGCCCCGACACCGGGTGGATCGAAGCTCTGCAGCAGCGTAAGTATCGCCTGCACCTCATCCACTTCGAACTCGAGTTCTTCCGGGAGTTCCGAACAAATTTCCTCGAGCGAGGCGCTCAGGTAACCGTCGTCGTCGAGCGACTCGATCAGGAAAATGGCCAGGCCCTTGTCGCGCACCGAGATCTTGAGTGGCGTGAGCTGCTCCATGAGGAACTCGCGCAGCGTCGGATCGGCGTCGCGCAGTTGCATCGGCGTCTTCTCGTCTTCGTCGCCTTGCGGGCGTCGCGCGAAGTCGTCGAGGCTCCAGTCGTTGCCGTAGTCCTCGCTGCCGGTATCGTTGTAGTTTTCCTCTTCGCCACCCGCCGCGCCATCGGCACGTTCGGTGCCGTTGGCCTGGGGTTCGGCCGGTGCGGGTGCCGGTGCGGTCTGGAGGTTGACCGAGCCGTCCGCGGCCACGCGCAGCGGACTATCCAGCCAGTCGTTCTCGCGCTCGAGCAACGGATTTTCCGTCAGCGCCTGCTCCACTTCCTGCTGCAGTTCCAGCGTGGAAAGCTGCAACAGCCGGATCGACTGTTGCAGCTGCGGGGTCAGGGCCAGATGCTGGGAGAGGCGGAGCTGAAGCGAAGGTTTCATGCGACCTATTCTATGCGCATCTTTCCGTTGTTGGAACGGAATTTGCTAGAACCTATCGCCCAACCTTGCGTGATCGGAAACGGCTTTGGAAAAACGGTGTGCAGCGTGGGCAGAAATTGCCGCACCGCACGCATCACATGCGGAAATTCTCGCCCAGATAGACGCGGCGCACAGATTCGTTGGCGATGATTTCCTCTGGCAGGCCGGATGCCAGCACCGTACCTTCGCTGATGATGTACGCGTGGTCGCAGATGCCCAGCGTCTCGCGAACATTGTGGTCGGTAATCAGCACGCCAATGTTGCGGGCCTTCAGGAAACTCACGATCCGCTGGATTTCGCCCACGGCGATAGGGTCCACACCGGCAAACGGTTCGTCCAGCAGGATGAAACGCGGCGACGACGCGAGCGCGCGGGCAATTTCCACCCGGCGGCGCTCACCGCCCGACAACGACAGTGCCGGGTTGTTGCGCAGGTGCGCGATCTGCAGGTCGTCCAGCAGGGAGTCGAGCCGGCGGTCGATCTCGGCCTTGGTCAGCGACTTGCCGTTTTCCACCTGCAACTCCAGCACGGCGCGGATGTTTTCCTCGACGTTGAGCTTGCGGAAGACCGACGCTTCCTGCGGCAGATAGGACAGGCCCATGCGCGCGCGCTCGTGGATCGCAAGGCCGCTGATGTGCTTGTCGTCCAGCACGATGTCGCCTTCGTCGAGTGCCACCAGCCCCACGATCATGTAGAACGATGTGGTCTTGCCCGCGCCGTTCGGACCCAGCAGGCCCACCACTTCGCCGCTCTTCACGTCAAGCGAGACATCCTTGACCACCGTGCGCGTACCGTAACGCTTCTTCAGATGGCGGACGACCAGCGTGCTGCTGTCGGTGCGGACGCTCGCAGCGGAAGAGGCGGCAGGGGAGGCGAGGGTGGCGGAGTCGTTCATCGGATACGGAGGCGATAGAAGGGGCTGTGTTTCAGGGCTTGGCCGGGGCCGTGGACGGCTTCAGGTCCAGCGGGGCGCCGCTCGCGGCGGGGGCGCTGGCATCGGCGCGCGGCGACAGCACGGCGCGTACGCGGCCCGACGGGTTGCCCGCGGTGGTGTTGTTGTCGCCGCCGGTGGCGGTGTAGTACTCGTTGCGGCTGTCATAGGTGATCACGGCGCCGCGGATTTCGTCGAGGATCTTGGCGCCGACGCCCGAGACACGTGCAGCGCGTGCGTGGCCGATCAGCTTGTTGACCTCGGTCTTGCCATCGTATTCGATGCGGTCGCCCCAGCCGTCGATGTATTCGTCCACGCCGTCGCGCTTCTGGCGGATGTACGCCTGGCGGCCCGGCTTGGACGTGGCAATGGCGTACTGGTAGCCCTCGGGGTCCGTGCGCAGTTCGGCAGCGTCGGATTTCAGCACCATCGTGCCCTTGGTCAGCACCACGTTGCCGGTGAGGGTGTAGATCTGCTTGACGTCATCGTAGCTGGCATTGTCCGCTTCGAGCACGAGGGGCTTGGCCTGGTCCGCGCGCTCGGCAAAAGCGGGCTGGACCATGCTCATGGCGAGCGCGAGTCCGAGGGCGGCTAGGGCCGTCAATCGGGCGGGCGCCGGGCGGCGACAGGACGATGTCGACAGGGATGCAGTCATGTTTGGCAAATGATGAGATAGGGAAGGCGGCCAGGCGATGCGGCAGGACGAGCCTGCCAGCTGGGTGTCACTGGGTCCTGGCCTGCCCCTGCGGCGGGTTCATGACGATCGTGCCGCGTACGTTGCCCAGCAATTGTACTTCGCGGGTGACGTTGTTGAAGATCAGCCCGTTGGCCGTCATGACCGAAGGTCCGCGCGTCAGCTCCACGTTCTTGTCTGTCTTGACGATGTCGTCATTGACGAGCAGCTGGAAGTATTGCGACGTGGCGGTCATGCGCGGATCCTTCGACGGATCCACGCCGGCCTGCCGCACGATCACGGCGTTGCCGTAAAGGTCGATGATCGTGCCCTCGGCGTTCATGACGCCGCGATTGGCGTTGGCGGTCACGGGCGGGCGGTCCGGCTGGAAGGCACGCATGGCCGGCTTGGTCACGTCGTAGGTCTGGTCATCCTCGAAGTGGACCATCTTCACTCCGGTGAAGCGGATCTTGGTCGTGCCATCCGCAGCCAGTTCCGTGGCCGAGAACCGTTCCATCCAGTAGTCCGGTTCGTGGCGCTTGGTGCGTGACTGGTCTGTGCCGGTGCTCGGCGAGTTCAGTTGGACGAGCCAGAACGTGCTGCCGGCGACGATGGCCATCAGCAGCAGCGGCAACAGCCGCATGACCACACCCGTGAGTCTGGACAGGAAGTCCGGCATGTTCAGATGACCTTGGCACGCGTAAGGTCATGGATGTGCAAGGCACCGACCAGGCGGCCATCGTTGTCGACGACGAGCAACTGGTTGATGCGGTTTGCTTCCATGACCTGCACCGCTTCCACCGCGAGCTGGTCCTGGTTGACCATGCGCGGGTTGCGGTGCATGACCTCGCCGATGGGCACGGTCTTCCAGTCGGTAGAGGTCTCCAGCAGGCGGCGCAGGTCGCCGTCGGTGAACACGCCCACGGCGCGGCCCTCCGGGTCGACGACCGCCGTCATGGCCATGCCCTTGCGCGTGATTTCCATCAGTGCCTGGGCCAGCGGCGTGGTCTCGCGGACTTCCGGCACGGCGTTGCCCGAGCGCATGACGTCGCGCACATGAGTCAGCAGCTTGCGGCCGAGCGCGCCGCCCGGGTGCGAGCGGGCAAAATCTTCCTCGCCGAAGCCGCGCGCGTCGAGCACGGCCACGGCCAGCGCGTCGCCCAGCGCCAGTGCGGCGGTGGTGCTGGCCGTCGGCGCCAGGTTCAGCGGGCAGGCTTCCTGTGCCACGGCGCCATCGAGATGGGCGTCGGACAGCTTGGCCAGGTTCGATTCCGGGTTGCCGGTAATAGAGATCAGGCTGGCGCCAATCCGCTTGACGATCGGGATGATCGACAGTAGTTCGGCGGTCTCACCGGAATTGGAGAATGCGATCAGGACGTCGTCCCGCGTGATCATGCCGAGGTCGCCGTGGCTGGCCTCAGCGGGGTGCACGAAGAACGAGGGCGTGCCGGTGGAAGCCAGCGTGGCCGCCACCTTGCGGCCGATGTGGCCGGACTTGCCGATACCGGAGACGACCACGCGGCCCGTGCAGCCGAGAATGATCTCGACGGCCTTCGCGAAGGCGGGCGTCAGGCGTCCGGCCAGCGCCGAAACGGCGTCTGCCTCGATCTGGAGAGTGTGGCGAGCGAGCGCGAGTGCTCGATTCGCATCGAAATTGGCTATCATGGCGCTGGAGTATACCAACGAATGCGATGGCGTCTGGCCCGGCTTTCCGGCCTTCTGGCTGAGACGACCGCCGCACTTGCCGTCGTTTGCCGTCTTTTGCCGGCGGGGTGCAGAGCCGGTCGTGGCGCGTGCCCGGCCGGATAGCTGAAGCCCTTCAAGCCCGCCGAATGCATTCTCCGCTGGAACTGACCCTCGTGCTGCTGGCCGCCGCCGTCCTCGGCGTGGTGGCCTTCCGCATGCTGCAACTGCCGCCCATGCTGGGCTATCTGGCAGTGGGCATCCTCATCGGTCCCCATGCGCTAGGGCTGGCCAGCGACACCGCCCAGACCAAATATCTGGCGGAATTTGGCGTCGTCTTCCTGATGTTTTCGATTGGGCTGGAGTTCAGCCTGAGCAAACTTCACGCGATGAAGCGGCTGGTATTCGGGTTGGGCGGCTCTCAAGTGATGCTTTCATTGCTTGCGGTGATTCCGGCCAGCTGGATGTTCAACTGGCTGTTTCCGCTGTCCTGGCAGGCATCGGTGGCGCTGGGCGGCGCGCTGGCGATGTCTTCGACGGCCATTGTCGTGAAGATGATGTCCGAGCGGATGGAGCTGGAGAGCGAGCACGGCCGCAACATCATCAGCGTGCTGCTGTTCCAGGACCTGGCCGTGGTGCCGCTGCTGATCATCATCCCGGCGCTGTCCCGGGACCCCGGCGACCTGGCCTGGGCGCTGGGGCTGGCCACGGTCAAGATCGTCGTGGCGCTGGGCGTGATCTTTTTCCTGGGCCAGCGGTTGATGAGCCGCTGGTTCCACATCGTGGCGGCGCGCCGGTCGCAGGAACTGTTCATGCTGAACCTGCTGCTGGTCACGCTGGGCATGGCCGCGCTGACCGAGCGGCTGGGCCTGTCGATGGCGCTCGGCGCGTTCATGGCGGGGATGCTGATTTCCGAGACGCCGTATCGCCACCAGGTGGAGGAAGACATCAAGCCCTTCCGCGATGTGCTGCTGGGGCTGTTCTTCGTCACGATCGGCATGCTGCTGAACATCCGGGTGGTGATCGACCATATCTGGCTGGTGCTGGCCCTGCTGGTGGTGCCGATCCTGTTCAAGCTGCTGCTGATCACCGGGCTGGCGCGGCTGTTCGGTTCGCGGCCCGGTGTGGCCATCCGTACCGGGCTGGGTCTCGCACAGGCCGGTGAATTCGGATTCGTGCTGCTGAACCAGATCGACGGCATGGGGTTGGTGGACCCGGTGCTGATCCAGGTGATCCTGGCCTCGATGCTGCTGTCGATGCTGGCCGCGCCGTTCCTGATCCAGTACAGCGACAAGATTGTGCTGCGCTTTGCCGCCAACGAATGGCTGATGCAGTCGCTGAACATGACCCGCATCGCCGCGCAGAGCCTGCAGACCGAGAAGCACGCCATCATCTGCGGCTACGGGCGCAGCGGGCAGAACCTGGCGCATATGCTGGAGCGGGAAGGCATTACCTATGTGGCGCTGGACCTCGACCCCGACCGCGTGCGCGAGGCTGCGGCGGCGGGCGACACCGTGGTCTATGGCGACGCGGGCCGCAGGGAATCGCTGATCGCGGCGGGTATCCATCGTGCGGCGCTGGTGGTGATCACCTATGCCAACACGCAATCGGCGGTGAAGGTGCTGCACCATGTGCAGGAGCTGGAGCCGGCCTTGCCCGTCATCGTGCGGACCGTGGACGATTCCGAACTCGATACGCTGCAGAAGGCCGGTGCCACCGAGGTGGTGCCGGAGATCATCGAGGGCAGCCTGATGCTGGCCTCGCATGCGCTGGTGCTGCTGGGCGTGCCGATGCGCCGCGTGGTGCGTGGGGTGCAGCAGGCGCGCGACGCGCGCTACAGCCTGCTGCGCGGCTACTTCCACGGGCGCGACGACGAAGAAGACATGGTCGAACGCGATACGGTGCGGCTGCACTCGGTTTCGCTCGGCCCCGAGCACACCGCGGTGGGCCGCCGGCTTGGCACGCTGGGGCTGGAGCGGATTGGCGTGGAGGTGACGGCGGTGCGCCGACGTGGCATCCGCGCATTCGATCCGCAACCTGAAACGGTGCTGGAGCCTGGCGATATCGTCGTGCTGCGCGGCACACCGGAAGCGCTGGAATCGGCCGAGGACCGGCTGACCCGCCAGTAGCGGGCGGGGCCGCCGCGCCGTGTGCCGCCGGCTGCATGCGGAAGCTTCTGCGTGGCATCGCACTGCTGTATGGTTACGGCTGGCCGAAACAGGCGGCGGACAAAAGCGACGCGGCCGGCCGCACCAGATCCAACCCAGACAGATTCCCCATGCCCGATTCCCTCATCCAGTCCCCCGACCTCGGCAATGTCACCGGCTACCTCCGTGACCGCATCCGCACCGTGCCGGACTGGCCCCAGCCAGGCGTGATGTTCCGCGACATCACGCCGCTGCTGCAGAACCCCAAGACGTTGCGCGTGCTGATCGACGTGTTCGTGCATCGCTACATGGACCAGCAGTTGGACCTCGTGGCCGGTATCGACGCACGCGGCTTCATTCTCGGCTCGATCATCGCGTACGAACTGAACCTCGGTTTCGTGCCGATCCGCAAGAAGGGCAAGCTGCCGTTCCAGACCGTGGCCGAAGAGTACGAACTCGAATATGGCAGCGCCACCGTGGAAATCCATGCCGACGCCTGCAAGTCCGGCGACCGCGTGTTGCTGGTGGACGACCTGATTGCCACGGGCGGCACGATGATGGCTGGCCGCAAGCTGCTGGAGCGCCTGGGTGCCACGGTCGTGGAGGGTGCCGCCATTGTCGACCTGCCCGAACTGGGCGGCTCGAAGCTACTGCATGCCAGCGGCCTGCCGCTGTTCACGGTGTGCGATTTCTCCGGTCACTGAGTCGGCGTTTCCAGGCCCTTGCGGCCCGTTGCAGGGTTGCCGTCGTCCATTTGCCCCGTGCCCATGCGGGGCGCATAATGCCCCATTGATATAACAATGGCGATGACCGGGCGGCGCGCCCTCGCTTCTGCCCAGCCGGCACCGGTCACGAAAGGGACGCACCATGGGCGTTTTGCTTCATCTTCTCTCCGGCGTGGCGTTGCTCGTCTGGGGTACCAACATCGTCAAGGTCGGCATCCTGCGCGTGTACGGCGCCAACCTGCGCCACGTGCTGTCGGTCAGCGTCTCCAACCGCTTCAAGGCATTCCTGGCCGGTCTCGGTGTGACCGGGCTCGTGCAGAGCAGCAATGCCACCGCCGTCATCGTCAGTTCCTTCGTGGGCCAGGGTTTGATCGCCGTGGCGCCAGCATTGGCCATCATGCTGGGCGCCAACGTGGGCACGGCGCTGATGGTGCAGGTCTTCTCGCTCGACCTTTCCTGGTTGTCGCCGTTGCTGATCTTCGTTGGCGTCATCCTGCACCTGACGTGGAAGGGCAACAAGCCGGGCCACGTGGGTCGCGTGCTGATCGGGCTGGGTCTGATCACGCTGGCGCTGGAACTGATTTCGATCGCTACGCGCCCCGTGGTGCAGGCGGCCGGTGTGAAGGTGCTGTTCAGCTCGCTGACCGGCGACGCGGCGCTGGACATGCTGGTGGGCGCGTTCCTGACCATCCTCTGCTATTCCAGCCTGGCCGTGGTGCTGTTCTGCGGCGCGCTGGCTTCTGCGGGCGTGGTGTCGATCCACGTGGCGCTGGCGCTGGTACTTGGCGCTAACCTGGGCTCGGGTGTGTCGGCCCTGCTGACCACTTCGGGCAACAACCAGCCGGGCAAGCGCGTGACGCTCGGCAACCTGCTGTCGCGGCTGCTCGGCTGCGTGATCGCGCTGCCAGTGCTGGGGCAGGCCGAGACCATCCTGTCGCATCTCGATGCCGATCCGCAGCGACTGGTCGTGAATTTCCACCTGTTGTTCAACGTGGCGCTGGCCGTGTTGCTGATTGGCGCCACGGCGCCGCTGGCACGCCTTTGCGAAGCGATCCTGCCTGGCCGCAATACCGGCGACAGCCAGGTGACGCCGCGCCACCTCGATGCCGCGGCGCTGTCCACGCCCACGCTGGCGCTGTCCAACGCCGCCCGCGAAGTGCTGCGCATCGGCGATCGCGTCGAGCAGATGCTCGGCAACATGCTGCGCGTACTGCGCACCAACGATGTGAAGCTGGCCAACGCCACCTGCCGCATCGACAATGAAGTAGACGATCTCTACACGGCCATCAAGCTTTACCTCACGCAGATCAGCACCGAGGCGCTGGACGAGCGCGACGGCCAGCGCTGGACCGAAATCATCTCGCTGACCATCAATCTCGAGCACGCGGGGGATCTGATCGAGCGGGTGATCGTTGACGCCAAGGAAAAGAAGATCGCGCACAACTTGCAGTTTTCCGAGGCAGGCATGCAGGAAATCTCGGAAATGCACAGCCGCGTGGTGGCAAATCTGCGGCTTGGGCTGTCAGTGTTCCTGACCGGCGATATCCGCAGCGCCCAGCAACTAATGGCCGAGAAGGCCAACTTCCGCGACCTGGAGCGCAAATACGCACGCTCGCACCTGCAGCGCGTGGCGGTGCAGACCGCCGAAAGCATCGAGACCAGTTCGCTGCATCTGGACATCATCAGCGAACTCAAGCGTCTGAACTCGCTGTTCTGCGCGACGGCGTATCCGGTGCTGGAACAAGCCGGGTTGATGAATCGGAGCCGGATGAAGGACGAGGGGCCGGAGAAGGTGGGGGAGGTGGTGGGGGCGCGGTAGAGCGCTGACTTCCCTGCTTTATGCTCCCCTCTCCCACAAAGTAGGAGAGGGGAGAAAACCAGCAAGGGAGCAAACACTCAGCAGCAGGAAACAATCACGCCCGCTTCAACAACGGCTTCAAATACTTCCCCGTAAAACTTGCCTTGCTGGCCGCCACGGCTTCCGGCGTGCCCTTCGCAATCACCAGTCCGCCGCCGGCGCCACCTTCGGGGCCCATGTCGATCAGCCAGTCGGCGGTCTTGATGACGTCGAGGTTGTGCTCGATGATCACGACGGTGTTGCCGTGGTCGCGCAGTTTCTGGATGACCTTGAGCAGCAGTTCGATATCGTGGAAGTGCAGGCCGGTGGTCGGCTCGTCCAGGATGTAGAGCGTGCGGCCCGTGTCGCGCTTCGACAGTTCCAGCGAAAGTTTCACGCGCTGCGCCTCGCCGCCCGATAGCGTGGTGGCCGACTGGCCGAGGCGGATATAGCCGAGGCCCACGTCGAGCAGCGTCTGCAGCTTGCGGCGCACCACGGGCACGGCGCTGAAGAATTCGTGCGCCTGCTCAACTGTCAGGTCCAGCACTTCGGAGATATTGCGGCCCTTGTACAGCACCTCGAGCGTCTCGCGGTTGTAGCGCTGGCCGTGGCAGACATCGCACGGCACGTAGACGTCAGGCAGGAAGTGCATCTCCACCTTGATCACGCCATCGCCCTGGCACGATTCGCAGCGCCCGCCCTTCACATTGAACGAGAACCGGCCCGGATCGTAACCACGTTCCTTGGCCGACGGCACGCCCGCAAACAGTTCGCGGATTGGCGTGAACAGGCCCGTGTACGTGGCGGGATTCGAGCGCGGCGTGCGGCCGATGGGACTCTGATCGACGTTGATGACCTTGTCGAAATGTTCAAGTCCCTCGATCTGCGCGTGCGGTGCCGGTTCCGCCGTGCTGCCATACAGGTGGCGCGCCACCGCGTTGTAGAGGGTGTCGTTGATCAGCGTGGATTTGCCCGATCCCGAAACACCGGTGATGCAGGTCAGCAGGCCAACGGGAATCTCCGCCGAGACATTGCGCAGGTTGTTACCCGTGGCATCGACGATGCGCAGCATGCGTTCCTCGTCGGGTGCGGCGCGCTGCTTCGGCACTTCGATACTGCGCTGGCCGGACAGGTACTGGCCCGTCAGCGAGCCGGGAGACTGCTCGATCTGCTGCGGCGTTCCTTCGGCCACGATCATCCCGCCGTGCACACCGGCACCGGGGCCGATATCCACCACGTAGTCACACGCGCGGATCATGTCTTCATCGTGCTCCACCACCAGCACGGAGTTGCCGATATCGCGCAGATGCTTGAGCGTGCCGATCAGGCGATCGTTGTCGCGCTGGTGCAGGCCGATCGACGGCTCGTCGAGCACGTACATCACACCCGTCAGCCCCGAGCCGATCTGCGACGCCAGACGAATGCGCTGCGCTTCGCCGCCGGAGAGCGTGTCGGCGCTACGTTCGAGCGACAGGTAATCGAGCCCAACGTTGTTGAGGAAGTTCAGCCGTGCCGAGATCTCCTTGACGATCTTGTCGGCGATCTCGCGCTTGGCGCCATGCAGGTTCAGCGTCAGGAACCACGTCAGCGCATCGCGCAGCGGCAGACCGTTGATCTCGTAGATCGCGCGTGCCTGTTCGTCCTCGCCAATCTTGACGTGCCGCGCCTCGGTGCGCAGCCGCGTGCCATGGCAGGCCGGGCAGGCCTGGTTGTTCTGGTACTTGGCCAGTTCCTCGCGCACGGCCACCGAATCCGTTTCGCGATAGCGGCGTTCGAGATTCGGGATGATCCCTTCGAACGCATGCTCGCGCACCGTGGTGCGGCCACGCTCGTTAATATACGTGAACGGGATTTCCTGCTCGCCCGATCCCTGCAGCACCACCTGCTGCACCTCGGCCGGCAGGTCCTCGAAGGCGGTTTCCGTATCGAAGTCGTAGTAGGCCGCCAGGCTTTGCAGCATCTGGAAGTAGAACTGGTTGCGGCGATCCCAGCCCTTGATGGCGCCAGACGCCAGCGACAGGTTCGGGAATGCCACCACGCGCTTTGGATCGAAGAACGTGATCTGGCCCAGGCCATCGCAGCTTGGGCACGCCCCCATCGGGTTGTTGAACGAGAACAGGCGCGGTTCCAACTCCTGCAACGAGTACGAACAGATGGGGCAGGCGAAGCGCGAACTGAACATGTGCTCGCGCCCGGTATCCATCTCCAGCGCGAGGGCGCGGCCATCGGCCAGGCGCAGCGCGGTCTCGAACGATTCGGCCAGGCGTTGCTTGATGTCGGCCTTCACCTTGACGCGATCCACCACCACGTCGATGCTGTGCTTCTCGGTCTTCTTGAGCTTGGGCAGCGCATCGACCTCGTAGACCTTCGCCTCGGCCTCGTGCGCGGTGCCGCCGCCCGAACGGATGCGGAACCGCACGAAACCCTGCGCCTGCATCGTGTCGAACAGGTCGGAATGCTCGCCCTTGCGGTCCGCCACCACCGGCGCCAGGATCATCAGCCGGGTGTCTTCGGGCAGCGCCAGGGCGGCGTCCACCATCTGCGACACGCTCTGGGCCTGCAGCGCGATATTGTGGTCCGGGCAGTAGGGCGTACCGGCGCGGGCGTACAGCAGGCGCAGGTAATCGTGGATCTCGGTGACCGTGCCCACCGTGGAGCGCGGATTGTGGCTGGTGGCCTTCTGCTCGATCGAGATGGCCGGGGACAGGCCCTCGATCAGGTCGACGTCGGGCTTTTCCATCAGTTGCAGGAACTGGCGCGCATAGGCAGACAGCGACTCCACATAGCGGCGCTGACCTTCGGCATAAAGCGTGTCGAACGCCAGCGACGACTTGCCCGAGCCCGACAGGCCCGTGATCACCACGAGCTTGTTGCGGGGAAGGTCGAGGTTGATGTTCTTCAGGTTGTGGGTACGCGCCCCACGGATCTTGATTTCTTCCATATACCGTTGGTTCGCCCGCTGGGGCCGCAGCCTGCTGCATGCAGGTCCCGGTCTCACGGAAACATCAAAGTGCCTTGCGCAACACCCGGCGCCCGCGCTAGCCACCGCGTGGGATGTGTGCCGCTTCGGGACCGTTCGGACCATGCTGTCAGTGCACGTGACCGGAAAAGCCCGGGGAAGCAAACCTGCTAATATACCGAACTTCGGTTTCCGGGGTTGCCCGGCGCCAGACGTCCGGCCGAGGCAACTTCCCTGCGCGGGCGCTTGTCGAAGCGGCGCCACCGACCGAGTCAGAATTCCACAAACGACCGCAATGCCGTCGATCCCGCCTTCCTCTCAAGCCGCAACCCTCGCCGACGCGTCCGCCCATACGGAACCCGTGGCGCCCGTGCGCGACCGCATGACGCGTAGCGAGTTGCGTGCCAGTCTCTCGCTGGCCAGCATATTTGCCTTGCGCATGCTGGGCCTGTTCCTGATCCTGCCTGTCTTTGCCGAATTTGCACGCACGCTGCCGGACGGCCATGACGCCCAGCGCGTGGGGATCGCCATGGGCATCTATGGGCTGATGCAGGCGTTCCTGCATATCCCGCTGGGCTGGCTGTCCGACCGCATCGGCCGCAAGCCCGTGATGGTGGCGGGCCTGCTGCTGTTCGTGGCTGGCGCCGTGGTAGCTGCGATGTCCGATACGCTGACCGGCATCACCATTGGCCGTGCCATGCAGGGCATGGGCGCCATCTCGGCGGCGATCACCGCATGCATCGCCGACCTCACACGCGAGAGGCATCGCACCAAGGCCATGGCGATGGTGGGCGGCAGCATCGGCCTGACCTTTGCGCTGTCGCTGGTCATTGCGTCGCCGCTGCTGCACAGCATCGGGATGTCGGGCATCTTCGGGTTGATGGCCGTGCTCGGTGTGCTGGCAATCCTGGTCACGCTCTTCATCGTGCCGACGCCTCCGGCGCCGCATCCGGTGCGGCTGCCGTTCCGCACCGTGTTGCTCAATCCCGACCTGATCCGCATGAATGTTGGCGTGCTGGCGCTGCATGCGAGCCAGGTGGCGATGTTCATGGTGGTGCCGGCCATGCTCAGCGACGCAGGCATGCCGCTGGACCAGCACTGGAAGATCTACCTGCCCGTGGTGCTGGTTTCGTTCCTGCTGATGCTCGGGCCGATGATGGCCGCCGAACGCTACGGCAAGATCCGGCCGGTACTGCTGGCATCCGTCGCACTGATGACGGCCGTGCAGTTGCTGTTCGCCACGGTACACGGTCTCTGGGCGATCAGTGGTGTGCTGCTGCTGTTCTTTGTCGCATTCAACGTACTGGAGGCGATGCAGCCTTCGCTGGTGTCGCGCTATGCCGCCGCCAGCCGGGGCGCCGCGCTCGGCGTCTACAACACCACGCAGGCGCTGGGCCTGGCCCTGGGCGGGGTAGCCGGTGGCTGGCTGCTCCAGCACGAAGGCCGTCCGGCGGTGTTCGTCGGCTGCGCCGCGGTACTTTTGGTCTGGCTTATAATCGCGTGGAGCATGAAGGCGCCACCCGCCCGCGCAGGCGCGGACAAGGCCGGCGATGCCGCGAGCGCCACGGTCTGAAATCCCCTGGCGTTGCGGCTCGGACACAACATTTGACGTTTCCGCATCACGCCGACACGTTTTTCCGTAGTATCGGCTGTAGCATTCGACACGCGCCCGACGGAGCTTCCGAACGGCGCGTGATGTCGTTTACGGTCTGGCGGATGTTTTTCGCGAACCACACTTTCGCTTTACGTTTAACGCCGCGCTGAAAGGGCGCGGTCCCTGGAGAAATTCAACATGGCATCGGTCAACAAAGTGATCCTCGTCGGCAACCTCGGTGCCGACCCTGAAACGCGTTACATGCCCAGCGGCGATGCCGTGACCAATATCCGGCTGGCGACGACCGATCGCTACAAGGACAAGCAGAGCAACGAGTTCAAGGAAGCCACCGAGTGGCACCGCATCGCGTTCTTCGGCAAGCTGGCCGAAATCGCGGGCCAGTACCTGCGCAAGGGTTCGTCGGTCTATATCGAAGGCCGCATCCGCACGCGCAAGTGGCAGGACCAGTCGGGCCAGGACAAATACAGCACCGAAATCGTCGCCGACCAGATGCAGATGCTGGGTGGCCGCGGCCAGGGTGGCGGCGGTGAAGAAGGTGGCGGCGGCTACGGTGGTGGTGCCGGCGCGGGCGGTGGCGGCGGTGGCTACAGCCGCGAATCGCAAGGCGGCGGTGGCGGCTACGGCGGTGGCCGTGCCCAGGGCGGCGGCCAGGGTGGTCAAGGCGGCCAGCAGGGCGGTCAGCGCCGCCAGCAGCAGGCACCCTCGAACGGTTTCGAGGATATGGATGACGACATTCCGTTCTGAGATGCACCTCTCTGACAGTAGAGAGTAAACGTATGCCAAGGCCCTCTTCACGGAGGGCCTTTTGTTTTTCTGGCTAGCTGGCGGTGTCCCTGGCCGGCTGTACTGCTAGCGGCTGCGGCTCTGATTGGGCGACCAGTGCAAGCGCATGGCGGCTCGACGGCTTTACGCTGTCGAGCGGCCCATCCAGATGGCACACCGTACCCACCCAATCCACAAAAGCCCGCAACGCCGGGGTCAGTTTCTGCCGCGAGAAGATCACTGACAGGAGGGGGGGCGGGGGACGGAAATCGGGGAGGATTTCGCGCAGTTCGCCGCTTTCGATATGAGGGGCGGCCAGGATGGATGGAACTTGAACAATGCCGAGGCCGAGCAGTGCACTGTGCAGATGCGCATCGCTGAAGTTGGTGGTCAGCCGGGATGGCACGCGAACCAAACGGGGGCTGCCGTCGACGGTGAAGGTCAGCCCAAACTGCGACATCGATTCGCTGTTCGCCCAGTTCACCGCAATGTGTTCTTGCAGGCTGTCTGGATTCTTGGGCAGACCGTAGCGGGCGAGATATGCGGGGCTTGCCACCGTGATGTACGGGTAAGCACCCAGGCGACGTGCGATGAGGGACGAGTCTTCGAGTTCGCCGATGCGAAATGCGCAGTCGATACCGTCCTGCACCATGTCCACGCGGTCTTCGTCGAAACGCACAACGAGCTCGATGTCGGGATGCTGCGCGTGGAATCCATCCAGTGCAGGAAGGATGACGCAACGTCCGACGGAGTCCGGCATGACGATCCGCAGCCTTCCTTGTGGTCCCCGTGCCGGATGACGGAAGCCCGCTTCGGCCGTGTCGACAGCATCGAGAATGCTGGTGCAGTGGCCGTAGTAGGTGGCACCGATGCTCGTCAGGCGGAGGCTTCGGGTGGAGCGATGGATGAGCTGGACGGCGAAATGTGCTTCGAGCTCCTGCATGATGCGGGTCACGGCGCCACGAGACAGGCCCAGGGAATCGGCTGCTCGGCCGAAGCTGCCGGCGTCCACGATCCGTGTGAAGACAGACATGGCACGGAGTCGATCCATGCAGAAGTACTCCTCTCGTGGCGGCGCGCGCGATGTCGCGATATGAGCCGCGAAATTACGTTCTTGCGCCACCGTGCACAAGCCGCAGCCGGGACGCAGTGCATCACGCAAAAGGAAACAGTGCGTGCACTCCATCGTCCCGGGTGCGTGGAGCCATTTGCGCTACTTGCCGCGATTGCCGTTCAGCGCTGCGAACTGTTCCGTCAGGTAGGTCTTGGTCTTGTCCAGCCGCGACACCAGCAGGTCCAGTTGCGTGAACTGCGCGCGATAGCGATCCATCACCACGTCGATGCGATCCGCAGTGGCGGCGTACTTGTCTTCCAGGCCCTTCAGCGTGTCGGTGATGCCGCTGGTGGCCGCATCGAGTGCGCCGCCCTTGTTGTTCAGGCCATCCACATAGTCCGTGATGGTCTTGCCCATGCCGCTGGTGCCGTCCACGCCCGTAAAAAACGAGGTCAGGGCCTTGAAGTTGGTCGACAGGGCCGTCTTGAGCTTGTCGTCGTTGACTTCAAGCTTGCCAGCGTTATCGGTGCCGACGTTGAACTCGATGCCGAACTTCGACAGCGTGTTCATGCCGCCGGCGCCATCGGGCAGGGCCGTGTTCAACATCGAACGCATGCTTGCCATGATGTTGCGCAGCGTGTTGTCGCCATTCAATGCGGCCTTGGTGCCGGACTCCGTGTCGTACGCAGTCAGCGTCTTGGCGGCGGACAGCACGTTGTTGTAGGCGGTGACAAAGCCTTTCACGGCGGCGGTGATTGCGCTGTCGTCGCGGGTCACGGCCATTGTCGTGGTGCCGACTGACTTGATCGTCATCGTGATGCCCTGCGCGGCTTCTTCCACGGTGTTGCTCTGGCTGATGACCTCGATGCCGTTGATGGTCATCCTGGCGTCGGAAGCCTTGACCGTCTCCTTGACGCCATTGGGCTGCGTGGCCTGAGTGGGGTCGAAGTTGACGATGTCGCCCACCGCCGCATCGCTGGCGCTGACCTTCATCTGCGATGTCGTGCCGGTCTTCTCCGACGTCAGCACCAGTCGATATGGCGTGCCGCTGCCGTCGTTGACGATACTCGCGGTGACGCCTACGCCGGCCTTGTTGATCGAGTCGCGGATGCCTTGCAGGGACGTGTCCGAGCCGAGCGTCACGGTCTTGGTGGACGACGGCGTGCCGCCTGAGGCAAGATCCGCGCCGAAATCAAAGGTGATGGTGCCGCCGCCGATGGCGCTCGACTGGCTGGTGACCGCCTTCGTCACCAGCGTCTGGGCGGCAGCGACGGAGGTGACGTTGATGTTGTAGCTGCCAGCGACGGCGCTGGAATTAGCGGCGGCGGTCAGCACGCTCTCGCTCGCCACGTACGGCTTTACGGCGGCAAACGTCGAGGCGCTGGCCAGCGTCTTGGCGGCGGCTGAGTAGGCGTCGAGCACGCTCTTGATCGTGCCGTAGCCGGACAGCCTGGCCTGGAAACTCTTGGCCTGGTTGTTGATCGCCGTGAGCTGGATTTTTTCGTTGGCCTCGATCTTGTCGAGCAGGTCTGCCAACTGGAGATTGGAGCCGATGCCAATGGAGGAGATTGCCATGTTCTTATGTGTTGTTAAGACTGCGATCGGCGATCAGCCGCCCAGCAATGCCAGTTGATCGGAGAAGAAACTGTTCGCCGCGTTGCTTCCGTTGATCAGCATGTCGAGCCGGGTGTACTGAATGCGATAGGTCTCCATCACTGCGGCTGCCCTGGTCACCTCGTCGGACTGGCGTCCTGCAAGGTCTCGAAGATCGGCCCCGATCTGCCCAGTTGCCTTGCTGAGGGCGCCACCGGGCTTGGTCAGTGCAGTCACCGCATCGGAGACCGCCTTGGCAAGGCCTTCGTTGTCCTTGCCATCGCCTTGCAGCAGGTCTTTGACGGCATTCGGATCATCCTTCAACGCCTGCTCGAACTTTGCGCTATCGAGCTTCAAGTCGCCGTTGCTGTCGAAGGACAGGCCGATGCTGCTGGCATCGACATCGCGGAACGCCCCCTGCAGCGAAGTCGAGATCGCCCTGAGCGCGGCGTCACCCGTGAGGGCGCCCGATGTCGCGCCCGGTCCGATGCCAGTCTGGTTGCCAATCTCGCTACGTACGGCGTTGAAGGTTTCAACGAGCTTCTTTACCGCAGCCAGGGCGGAGGAATCTTCTCCGTCCGCCGGTGCCTTGATATCGCTGAGCTTTGCGATGGCATTGGCTGCACCGGCCAGATCGTCCAGGCGGCCTCGGACCTTTGCGTAGGCCGACAGCTTGCTGTTGTAGGAGTTCGCCTGCTGATCGTAGAGGCTCAGTCGTGACGTAACGCTTCTGCCCTTTGCCGCGAAAGCTTGATTCAGGTCGATGCCGGCGGCGTAACCCAGTGTGGTGACAGAACTCATCGCTGTTAGTCCGAGAAGTAGATACGGAGGCTAACGACTGGCGGGCGATGGTTAATTATTCGAGAAGAGAAAAATGACTTTTGCGTAAATCCGAAAAAGCAGGAAGCGAAATCTACTGGGCCGTAAGGCCAATGCCATTCCCGCGCCTTGGGTCCTATGCTGTAATCAGCGCTTTCTTCCGGCTTCCACCGATTTATGGCATCGAACCCTTCCACCACTCGCGATGCGCCCGCTTCGCAATGGCTGCGCTGGCTTCCGGGCCTTGCCACGCTCAGGCAATACGAGCCGGGCTGGCTGCCCAGGGACATCGCCGCCGGACTCGTGCTGACCACGATGCTGGTGCCGGTGGGCATTGCCTATGCCGAGGCATCGGGCGTACCCGGCGTGTACGGGCTCTATGCCACGATCATTCCGCTGCTGGCGTACGCGATGTTCGGTCCGAGCCGCATTCTGGTGCTCGGTCCCGACTCCGCATTGGCGGCGCCAATCCTGGCGGTGGTCATCGCGTCATCGGCAGGAGATCCGGCGCGTGCCGTGGCCACGGCGAGCCTGATGGCGATTGTGGCGGGGCTGTTCTGTGTCGTGCTTGGCCTGCTGCGGCTCGGCTTTATCACCGAGCTGCTGTCGAAGCCGATTCGCTACGGCTACATGAACGGCATTGCGCTGACCGTGCTGGTCAGCCAGTTGCCCAAGCTGTTCGCCATTTCGATTGACGATGCGGGGCCATTGCGCGAACTGTGGCAACTCGGGCAGGCGATTGCCGATGGCGAGACGCACGCCTACAGCCTGCTGGTCGGTCTCGGCACGTTGCTGCTGATTCTGTTGCTCAAGCGATACGAGCGCGTGCCGGGCATCCTGATCGCCGTCATTGTCGCCACGGTGGCGGTGACGGTCTTGCGGCTCGACGATGCGGGTGTGAAGGTGCTGGGCGAGATTCCGCAGGGTTTGCCGGGGTTCGCGATTCCGTGGCTGGGCAGTGCGGATTACGTGCGCATCGTGCTGGGCGGCTGCGCCGTGGCGATGATTGCCTTTGCGGATACCAGCGTACTGTCGCGCACCTTTGCGGCGCGCTCGCATACGCGCGTCGATCCGAACCAGGAAATGGTCGGACTCGGCGTGGCAAATCTTGCAGCGGGATTCTTTCAGGGCTTTCCGATCAGCAGCAGCGCATCGCGCACGCCCGTGGCCGAAGCCGCAGGTGCGCGTACGCAATTGACCGGGGTGGTGGGTGCCATCGCCGTGGCCGCACTGCTGCTGTTCGCGCCGAATCTGTTGCGCAACCTGCCCAACAGCGCGCTGGCCGCCGTGGTGATCGCCGCCGCGCTGGGCCTGTTCGAATTCAAGGACCTCAAGCGCATCTATCGCATCCAGCAATGGGAGTTCTGGCTGTCGATGCTGTGCTTCGTGGCGGTGGCGGTCTTCGGTGCGATTCCGGGCATCTGCCTCGCCGTAGTACTCGCCATCATCGAATTCCTGTGGGACGGCTGGCGCCCGCACTTCGCGGTGCTGGGCCGCGTCCCCGGTCTGCGCGGCTATCACGATTTGAAGCGCTATCCGCAAGCTGCGCTGATCGATGGACTCGTACTGTTTCGATGGGATGCGCCGCTGTTCTTCGCCAATGCCGAACTGTTCCAGCAACGGCTGACCGAGGCGGTGGAGGCAGCACCTTCGCCGGTGCGCCGCGTGGTGGTGGCAGCGGAGCCGGTCACGAGCGTCGATGTCACATCGGCGGACATGCTGCGCGAACTGAGCCACGCGCTACAGGCACAAGGCATCGCACTGCACTTCGCCGAAATGAAAGACCCCGTGCGCGACAAGCTGCGACGCTTCGAACTGACTGAAATCTTCGGCAACGACCGCTTCCATCCAACGATCGGCAGTGCGGTGGATGATTACTTGACGAGTCTGGGGGTGGTGCTGGAGGAGTAGGCCCCAAACCGCCACGACAATCTTGCCGCCGCCTGCATCACCACCTCTGCCACATCGCTGTCCAGCGCGCTGTCAAAGCTGCCGCTGCTGCCCATCACTGCAATGACGAGTGCCAGCGCGCCGGTGTGATCGAAGACCGGCGCGGCAAGGGTGTCGATGCCGGGTACGGGGCGGCTGATGGCGTGGTCGATGCCTGACTTGCGGATGGTTTGCCAGCGCGAAACGAGATCGGCACGTGCCGGTACGGAAGCACTGGCCATGCGGATCGCGTCCAGCTTCAGCGCATCGTCGCGGACATCGTCGGGAAGGTGTGCAGCGAAAGTGCGGCCGATGGCGGTGTGAACCATTGACAGCACCGTGCCGACGCGCAGGCTGACGTGCTGCGGACGTGACGATTCCTCGAGGCGGATCACGGTGGGACCGAGGGGGCCGAAGACGGCCATGGCTACAGATAGCCCGGTGGCTTGTGCAAGGGCGATGATTTCCGGTTCGGCTTCGCGTGTTGGCGAGAGACGCTGCAGCGCGACCAGTCCGAGTTCGAGCGCGAGCACGCCAGCCTCGAAATCGCCATCGGCATTGCGGCAGAGCAGGCCGATCTTCTGCAGGCTCACCAGATGCGGGAAGGCCTTCGCTGGTGCCATGTCGGCGGCGCGTGCGAGTTCGCCCAGCGAGAGCGGTCGGCCTGCGTCTGCCAGTGCATCGAGCAACTGGCCGGTGTTGTCGAGCGACTGGATGCCGCGCTGCGGTTTGTGATCGGCGTGATCGCTCATGCGGGCTCCAGCGTTTGCATCATCTCTTCGCGCGCCGCACGCATGGCGCGCGCCACGGGACCTTGCGCGTCCACATCGATGGTGCCGGTAGAGCCAATCGCGGTCAGCACCAGCCGCAATGTGCCATCCGCGCCGATCAGCGGCATCGCCAGGCTGCTCACAGCCGGGCTGGGCGCATCGATGCTGTATTCCATCCCGCGCTCGCGGATGATGTCGAGCGACGCGGCGAAGTCGTGCAGTGCATCCGTCAATGCGGATGGTTGCTGGCTGCGCCAGATCGGCTGCCAGTGCGATGCCGGTTGGAACGCGCAGTAGACGCGGCCCGTCGCCGTGGCGGCCAGTGCCATGACTGTTCCCACATGAAGGTTCACGTGCAATGACATGCCGGCCGGTGCGTAATGGACGATGGTCGGCCCTTGCGCGGTTGGCAGGCTGATTGCCACGTTGCAGCCGATGGTTGCAGCCAGCGTCTGAACGCGCGGCACGGCGGCGCGATAGGCGGGATCGTGATCGAGATGAAGCATGCCGAGGCGCAGCGACAACGGGCCCGGCTCGTAGCTGCCATCGAGATGATCGCGCTTGATCAGACCGAGCCGAGTCAGGCTGACGAGGTAGGTATGCGCCTGCGCCGGTGCCATTTGCGCGGCAGCAGCCAGTTCGGCCAGCGACAAGGGGCGTCGTGCATCGGCCAGCGCTTGCAGCAGGCGGCCGCCAACTTCCACGCTCTGGATGCCGCGTTGAGTCTTTCCAGCAGGTTCGGCCGGGGAGCGTGCCATACGTTCGGAAGGCGGATTAGCGAAAGGTCCACATGTTAGCGCGAGGCGACGCGGCAAGCGCATTGGCATCCCCGCCCACGTCGGGGTTTGCCATTACTTAGTGAATAGCAATCGTATTTGTCATTGACTAAGAATAGTCGTTTTCCTAAGCTTCGACTACCAGCGGCGTATACCGCTCCCCCCACATCGAAAAAATACGAGGCAGACAATGGCAAAGGCATTTGCATCGCAGGCAGACCTGGAAGCCAAGCAGATCACTTTCACGAAACTCTCGGACAACGCCTATGCCTACACGGCCGAGGGCGACCCGAACTCGGGCGTGATCATTGGCGACGATGGCGTGATGATCATCGACACCACGGCCACCCCGGCCATGGCGCAGGACCTGATTGCGAAGATCCGCTCGGTCACTGACAAGCCGATCAAGTACGTAGTGCTGTCGCACTACCACGCGGTGCGCGTGCTGGGTGCCTCGGCCTATTTTGCCGAGGGTGCGGAACAGATCATCGCCAGCCGTGGCACGTACGAGATGATCGTCGAGCGTGGCGAGGCCGACATGAAGTCCGAGATCGAGCGCTTTCCGCGCCTGTTCGCCGGTGTGGAAACGGTGCCGGGGCTGACGTGGCCCACGCTCGTGTTCGAGAAGGAAATCACGCTGTACATGGGCAAGCTCGAAGTGCGCATCGCGCATCTGGGCGCGGGTCATACCAAGGGCGATACGGTGGTGTGGCTGCCGCAGCAGAAGGTGCTGTTCTCGGGAGATCTGGTCGAGTACGACGCAGCTTGCTATTGCGGCGACGCGCAACTCGAACAATGGCCCGCCACGCTCGATGCACTGGCCGCGCTGCAACCGGAGAAGCTCGTGCCGGGTCGCGGCCCCGCACTGACCAATCGCGAGGAAGTGGCCAAGGGGCTGGGCTATACGAAGGATTTCGTCACCACGCTGCTGCAGGCGGGTCGCGAAGCGGTGGCCGGGCAGATGGACCTCAAGGCCGCCATGGCACACACGCGCAAATCGATGGACCCGAAGTTCGGCCAGGTGTTCATCTACGAACACTGCCTGCCGTTCGATGTGTCGCGCGCGTTCGATGAAGCGGCAGGGATCAAGCATCCGCGCATCTGGACGGCGCAGCGGGATCAGGAGATGTGGGCGGCGCTGCAGGGGTGAGGCGCACGCAAGCCTGATGGTTTTCTCCCCTCTCCCGCGTTGCGGGAGAGGGGCTGGGGGAGAGGGCCAGCGGTGCAAATTGCGATCAGTCGGCAAGCAGAACTTCCAGCCCTCTCCCCCAACCCCTCTCCCATTGCATGGGAGAGGGGAGCAAACACGAAAACAAAAAAGAAATTCGCACGGAGACACCATGACCGACATCGACTACCAGCGGCAGACCTACGCCTATTCGCCATGCGATGAGCAGCAGGCGGGGCATGTTGCCGAGGGGCCGCGTCCCGTGGTGATCGTGGGTGCGGGGCCGGTGGGTCTTGCCACTGCCATCGACCTCGCGCGTCACGGTGTGCCGGTCGTGCTCATTGACGACGACTGCTCACTGTCCACGGGCTCGCGTGCCATCTGTTTTGCCAAGCGCACGCTGGAGATTTTCGATCGGCTCGGCTGCGGCGACCGCATGGTGGAGAAGGGTGTGCGCTGGAACGTCGGCAAGGTGTTCCTGCGCGACCAGAAGGTGTACGAGTTCGATCTGCTGCCCGAGTCCGGTCATCAGCGTCCGGCGTTCATCAACCTGCAGCAGTATTACGTGGAAGGCTATCTGCTCGAACGCGCGCTGACGATGCCGAACATCGACATCCGCTGGAAGAGCCGCGCCGTGGGCATTGCGCAGCACGACGACCACGCGGTGCTAACCATCGAGACACCGGATGGCTGCTACACGCTCGGCGCGCGCTACGTGGTGGCGGCCGACGGTTCTCGCAGCGCGCTGCGCAAGATGATCGGACAGGAAAGCCACGGCCATACGTTCCGGGATCGCTTCCTGATTGCCGATGTGAAGATGGATGCGCCGTTCCCGCCCGAACGATGGTTCTGGTTTGATCCGCCGTTTCATCCGAATCAGTCGGTGCTGCTGCATCGCCAGCCGGACAACGTGTGGCGCATCGACTTCCAACTGGGCTGGGATGCGGACCCCGTGGCCGAGAAGGCGCCCGAACGGGTGATCCCGCGCGTGCAGGCGCTGCTCGGCGCCGATGCGAAATTCGAGATCGAATGGGTCAGCGTCTACACGTTTTCGTGTGTGCGCATGGACAGCTTCCGGCATGGTCGCGTGCTGTTCACAGGCGACGCTGCGCACGGCGTGTCGCCATTCGGCGCGCGCGGTGCGAACAGCGGCGTGCAGGATGCCGAGAACCTTGCGTGGAAGCTTGCGTATGTGCTGCAGGGCAAGGCGCCCGACCGCCTGCTCGACTCCTACGCCAGCGAGCGCGAATACGCTGCCGACGAGAACATCCGCCACTCCACACGTTCGACGGATTTCATCACGCCCAAGAGCGCGATGAGCCGCGTCTTCCGCGATGCCGCGCTGACGCTGGCGCGCGATCACGCGTTCGCGCGGCAACTCGTCAACAGCGGGCGCCTGTCGGTGCCTGCCGTGTTGCGCGAATCGTCGCTCAATACAGCCGATGGCGATGAATTCACTGGTGGTCTGATGCCCGGCGCGGTGTGCGTCGATGCGCCCGTGGCCGAAGCTGCAGGCACGTCGTGGTTGCTGCCGCATCTGGGCGATGCATTCGTGGCGCTGATCTTCGGCGCACCGGCCGGACTCGATGCCGCGAACGCCGGGGCGTTGCGGCAACTCCAGCATGGCGAGGTTCCGCTTCGTGTGGTGTTCGTCACCGATGCGGGCATGTCCGCGCAAGCGTGGCCGGGTGCCACCGTGCTGCGCGATGCGCAGGGGTTGGCCGCGCGTCGCTACGATGCGAATGCGGGCACCTGCTACCTCGTACGACCGGACCAGCACGTCTGCGCGCGCTGGCGCCAGGTGGATGCCACGCGCATCGCCGAGGCCATGGCCCGCGCCACATGCACCGCTACATCGTCGATCACGACCTCGCAGTCAGCGCCGGTGAATACGCCGGCCATGGCCTGATATCGATCCCGGAGACAGGCCGATGCCGCTCAATACTGCCCCCAACCTCGCGCGCGCCGATGATTTCTACGAGGCGCTGATCGAGATGCATCGCGATCTCGATGACGCGCAAAGCCAGGCCGCCAACGCACGGCTGATCCTGCTGCTGGCCAACCATATTGGCGATCACGACGTCTTGCTCGATGCGCTGCACCTGGCGCGCGAGGCCGCAGATCCACAGGCCATACCCAGCGCTGAATCGCGCAGCCATCCCCAAAATCGGGCGTGAAGGTAGAGCCGGCGCCCGGCTCCGGTGCATCCGGAGTCGGAGAACGGTTGTTTCATGGTAATCCATGATGGAACACTTGTTGCTCAATGCCTAACATTGCAACAGTTGATGCTTCGTCGACGCATCCTGACGCATCCCATCGAGAGGAGTGATTCCATGACCCCATCCGCAATCCGTGCCGCTGTCGTGCTGGCCGCAGCTTCGGGTGCCATGTCAGTCGCCGCGCCGGCACTGGCTGCCGATGCTGCTGCCGTGGCCGCCAGCCCCACGCTTTCCAAGATCAAGCAGGCCGGCGCAATATCGATCGGGCATCGCACTTCCTCGATTCCGTTTTCCTATTACGACAGCAACCAGAAGGTGGTGGGCTTCGCGCAGGACATCTGCGACCGCGTGGTGGAAGCCGTGAAGAAGGAAACCGGTACGCCGAACCTGCAGGTACGCATGGTGCCGGTGACGTCACAGAACCGGATGTCGCTCGTGCAGAACGGCACCGTCGACATCGAGTGCGGCGTGACCACCAACCTGAAGGCACGTCAGCAGCAGGTGTCGTTCTCGACCACGTATTTCGTGGCCGGCACGCGGCTACTGGTGAAGAAGGGCAGTCCGGTGCGCGATTTCGCCGATCTCTCGGGCAAGAGCGTGGTGACCAATGCCGGCACCACGTCGGAACGCATCCTGCGCAAACTCAACGACGAGAAGGGCGCGAACATGACGATTCAGAGCGCCAAGGATTACGGCGAATCGTTCCTGATCCTGCAATCGGGTCGTGCCGCGGCGTTCATGATGGACGATGTGCTGCTATCCGGTGCGCGCACGTTGTCGCCCCGGCCGGATGACTGGGCCGTGGTCGGCGCGCCGCAATCGTTCGAGGCTTACGGCTTCATGATGCGCCGCGACGATCCGGGCTTCAAGCAGGTAGTGGATGGCGCGATGACCGGCCTGATGCGCAGCGGCGAGATCAACACGCTCTATACGAAGTGGTTTCAGAAGCCGGTGCCGCCGAAGAACCTGTCGTTCGACCTGCCGCAGAACGAGCAGATCAAGAAGGCTTACGCGAGCCCGAGCGACGAGGCGTTCGAGTAAGCCTGACGCCGCAGATCAGCGCCCACGTTCGGGCAGGTAGGCGCCGGTGCGCTGGAGTTGGCCTTCGGTCTGCTCCAGCGCGCGGATGGCGCCCTTGCCCTTGCGGGCGAGCAATTGCTCGACGAGCGCTTCGACCATCGTCACGCCTGACGTGATCGACGGGAAGAACGACGGGCTGTCGACGGCAAACAGCAGCGTCACGTCTGCATCGAGCGCGATGGGCGCCACGGTGCTGTCGGTCAGCGCAATCACCTTGCAGCCCGCCTCGCGTGCGGCCGTGGCCACGCGCAGACTTTCCTGCGAGTACGGCGCGAACCCGGCCACGAGCACCGCGTCCTTCGCGCCAAGTGCACGCAGTTCCATTTCGAGCGTGCCGGCATCGCCGCGAATCAGGCGCACCGAACTGCGGAACAGTCCATAGATGTAGTGGAACGTGAAGGCGATCGGAAAACACGACCGAAAACCCGCCACGTGTACGGTGGGCGCTGCGGCCAGCAGATCCGCTGCGAGTGGCAACGTCTCGGTGTTGTTCGCGAGCAGCGCGTCGAGGTTGTGATGCTGTACCTCCACCATCTCCGCCAGCCTGCGGCCAGGTCCGCTGCTCTTGTCCGATGCCTGCACCACCTTGCGCGCGCGCCGCGCATACGGCTGGCGGCCGTCCTCGCGCACCGCATCCACAAACAGTTCGCGCAGCCCCTGCCATCCCTCGAATCCCAGCGATTGCGACAGCCGTACCAGCGTGGCCGGTTGCACGCCCGCATTGGCAGCCACTTTTCGCATCGACTGGATGGCGATGTCGCGCGGATGGTCGAGCAGATATCGGGCGCCGCCCTGGAACTGCACACTGAGATTCGGGAACTCGCCACGCAATTGCGTGAGCAGCGCATCGAGCGTTTGCGGCGGATTGGGGATGACGGACATCGGCGCAGGAATGGAATGAAGTGCAACGATTGTTGCACAGGTTGGGCCGAAGTCACTGGAACGCCGTGAGGATGCCTTGGATTTGTATGTTTCTCATTTGTTGTTGCATGAAACAAACGTTGCAAACAACATCCGATGTTCCTATACTGGGCACCTGAAAAGCGCAGTCCCCTGTAGTCATCACTCGAAGCCCCTGACATGACGCACGTATTCCATCGCCATCCCAAGCACAAACTGCCCGTTGCCGTCGGCGGCCGGGGTATCGAGTTGTTCGACAGCGAAGGCCGACGTTACCTTGATGCCTCGGGTGGTGCAGCGGTCTCGTGCCTGGGACACGGCCATCCTCGCGTGATCGAGGCGATCAAGTCGCAGGTGGATACGCTGGCCTATGCGCACACGTCGTTCTTCACGACCGAAGTGTCCGAGACCCTGGCGCAAACATTGGCCGATGCCGCGCCCGGCGACCTGAACCACGTCTACTTCGTATCGGGTGGGTCGGAGGCCGTGGAAGCTGCGCTGAAACTCGCGCGCCAGTATTTCGTCGAGGTGGGGCAGCCAGCGCGCCGCCACTTCATCGCGCGTCGCCAGAGTTATCACGGCAACACGCTGGGTGCGCTGGCGATTGGCGGCAACGCATGGCGTCGCGAGCCGTTCCTGCCGTTGCTGGTGCCGGCGTATCACGTCGCCCCTTGCTATGCCTATCGCGATCAGGCGGCTGGCGAAACCGATGTGCAATACGCGCAGCGTCTGGCCGATGAACTCGAAGCCAAGATCCTCGAACTGGGACCCGAGTCGGTGGCGGGTTTCGTGGCGGAAACCGTGGTGGGTGCCACAGCCGGCGCAGTGCCCCCGGTCGCGGACTACCTCAAGCGCATCCGCGCGGTCTGCGACAAATACGGCGTGCTGCTGATTCTCGATGAAGTGATGTCCGGCATGGGTCGCACGGGTTACCTGTTCGCGTGCGAGGAAGACGGCGTGGTGCCCGATATTGTCACGATTGCCAAGGGCCTCGGCGCGGGCTACCAGCCGATCGGCGCGATGCTGTCGACGGCGCGCATCTACGACGCGATCCTCGCCGGAAGCGGCTTCTTCCAGCACGGGCACACCTACATCGGCCATGCTACGGCATGTGCGGCGGCACTGGCTGTGCAACAGACGATTGTCGAAGACAAGCTGCTGGACAACGTACTGGCACGCGGCGAGCAACTGCGCAGCCGGCTGCGGGAGTCCCTTGGCAATCATCCGAATCTCGGCGATGTGCGCGGACGCGGCCTGTTCGTCGGTGTGGAGTTCGTTGCGGATCGCGACACGAAGGCCACGCTCGATCCCGCGCGCAAGACGCATGCTGTGCTAAAACGCACCTGCATGGAACACGGGTTGCTGGTCTATCCGATGGGCGGCACCGTCGATGGCGCGCATGGCGACCATGTACTATTCGCGCCGCCATTCATCTGCACGGCAGCCGACATCGACAATATCGTCGATCGATTCACGCAGGCCGTTCACGCGGTACTGCCGGTTTGAGACGCACAGAGATGACAAACGATACGATGCGCCGACCTTTCTCGCTGGCCGTGGCACCGAACGGTGCACGCAAGACCCACACCGACCACGCACGCCTGCCAATCTCTCCCGATGAACTGGCGCAATGTGCACGCGAGTGCGTGGATGCCGGCGCGGCGATGATCCATCTGCATGTGCGACGTGCCGATGCCACGCACAGCCTTGAAGTGGCCGACTACGAACCCGCTATCGCCGCGGTGCGCAAGGCCGTAGGCAATGCGCTGGTGCTGCAATTGACCACAGAGGCAGTCGGCATCTACCAGCCGGCGCAGCAGATCGCCACCGTGCGCGCGCTGCGTCCCGAAGCGGCGTCGATTGCTGTGCGCGAACTCGCGCCGGATGCAGACGCCTTGCCCGCTGCACACGAATTTTTTCACTGGATGCACCGCGAGCACGTGGTGGCCCAGTACATCCTCTACGATGCCGCCGACGTACGCCGCTACGCCTCGCTGCGCGCCAGCGGCGTGGTTCCCGAAGGTCGCCACTGGGTGCTGTTCGTGCTGGGCCGCTATTCCGCCGGCCAGAAATCGTCCCCGCTCGATCTGTTGCCATTCCTCGCCGCATGGGAAGAGATGGGCCTCGCCCAGTCCGGCGTCGAATGGGCCGTGTGCGCCTTCGGCAAGCAGGAAGCCGACTGCGCCGCCGCCGCCGTCATGCTCGGCGGCCACGCACGGATCGGATTCGAAAACAACATGACGCTGCCCGATGGCGCGACGGCTCCGGACAACGCAGCGTTGCTCAACGCAGTGCGTACACCGCTGGTGGGGCTGGGGTATCAGGCGCTGACGGCGGATGGGTTGCGGGCGTTGGTGGGGTAGTTGAAACAGCGTCAGCGCTGCGACGTTCTGCCCTGGAAGAACAAGGTTCGCTGTGAAATGACTGGCTCCAGACATTTGAACGGGGCGCTGTTGCTGAACTCGTGATGTGCCCAAACAATGCTTGCGACAATGTCTGTAAATTGCAGGGCCAGACTGACCTTGCTTTCCCAAGGCGTTGTCTGCAGCGACGTGCTCGCGTCTCGTATCGCCAGTTCAAGACGAAGGTAGTCGTGCATGAAGTACTTCAACTGATCCTTCGTCGAGCGAGCATCGGGGATGAAAGACACCGAGCGATAGTCCGCCATGACGTCGATCAGCAGTAGCCGTGTCATGTAGTGATAGAGACCATTGGGGTGCGACCGGAAGGCTTCACTTACGTTGGCCTTGCGAACCGTGATACTCCTGATTTGGACGCTCTGTCCTGCGGACGCAATTCGCGCGATATCCTTCGCGAATACCTGGCGCTCGGGCGCGGACATTTGCACGGCTTTGAGTTCGTTGGACAACGCGCGGCGCCGTTTTTTGTAGAGGCCGCGCACGGGTCGGTCCAGAATCGCCTCATCGCCATCGGCAATGACAACAGCTGCTAACGTGAAGTAGCGGCTGGAGCCGCCCTTTTGGTAGGGCTTGTCCAATTGCCATCCGAGGCATCCGCATTCGTCGAGATAGATCGTGATCGCCATAGTGAAATAGCCTCCCCGAAGGGAGGCTATTGAAGTGATGCGGTACCCAGGTCTGACGCACTCAAAGTACGCTTACGATTACGACGCGTTTTGTCGCAGGGGCCCTGGGCCGTCAATGCAGTTTAAACCGCTGCGCCGCTACAGGGACCGATATTGGCGAATGCTGGTCGCCCCGTCAATAGGCGCAGAGCGCTTTCAGATTCGTCTCAAATCAGCGAGCCGCCACCTCCTCCGTCCACCATCCACCCCCCAGCGCCTGCATCAACGCCGCCGAATCTGCCAGTCGCGTCGCGCGTGCCTGGGCCAGGTCCAGTGTTGCCTGCCTTGCCTGGCGTTCTGCGTCGATCACGGTGAACTGGCTGACGCCGCCGAGGCGGTATTGCTCGTTGACGATGGCGAGGGTGTCGCGGGTTTGCTTCGCGTTGTCGGCGCGGGCCTGTAGCGTGCCGGCATCGGCGTCGAGCGCGCGTAGTGCATCGGCTACGTTCTGCAGTCCTTGCAGCACGGCTTGCCGATAGGCGCCGAGCGATTGTTCGTACGCCGCTTCCTTTGCGCGCTTCTGTGCGCGTAGTTCTCCGCCGTGGAAGACCGGTTGCACTACACCCGCCGCGAGGCTCCAGATATTGAAACTGCTGAACAGGTCGCGCATGCGCATCTCCTGCGTGCCGCCGCTCGCGGTCAGCGTGATCTGCGGATAGAGGTTTGCGGTGGCCACGCCGATGTTGGCCGATGCCTGATGCAGCAGCGCTTCCGCCGCGCGAATGTCCGGACGCCGGCGCGCGAGTTCCGAAGGCAGGCTGACGGGCAGCGATTCGGGCAACGGCAAGTCTTCGAGCCTGAATTCGGGAAGCTGCGCGCTGGCCGGTGTCTGCCCCGTGTAGACCGCAAGCTGATGGCGCGTGGCGTCGATCTGCTGCGAGAGTCCCGGAATCAATGCCTCGGTCTGTGCAAGTTCCGATTGCTGGCGCTGCACATCCACGCGCGCCACGCCGCCCAGATTCAATCGTTGTTGCATGATGCCGAGTTGGCGCCGTTGTGCATCGGCGATGGCAACCGTGTCGCCCAACTGCGCGCGCAGACCGGCTTCGCGGATCGCAGTCGTCGCGACGTTCGCGGCCAGCGAGAGACGCGCGGCTTCGAGTTCGTAGCGCTGATAGTCCACAGCGGCTTGCAGTCCTTCCAGTTCGCGGCGCTGTCCACCGAACAGGTCGAGTGCGTACGAAACCTGCACGCTGGCGTTGAAGAGCGTGAACGGCCCCGGACTCGGCAACTGCGTGATCCCCACCGATTGCAGGTTCACCTGCTGGCGGGTGGCATCGAACTTCGCATCGATCTGCGGAAATTGCGTGGCGCCCGTGCGCGAGGCGAGATTCTCCTGCGCCTCGCGCAATCGTGCACTGGCCTGCGTCAGCGTCGGGCTGTTCGCAAGCGCGATGCGGATGGTCTCGTCGAGTTGCGGATTGCGGAACAGCGTCCACCATTGCGCCGGCACATCGCCGGGTGCAAGTGTCTGCGTGGGATAGCCGGTCGAAGCCAGTTGCGTGGGCTGCAGACCTGTCGTGTAGCGCGCATCGGGCACACCATCGGGCGTGCGGAAATCGGGACCGACCGTGCAGCCTGCAGCCAGCAGCGCGGCGACGACAACAATCCGCTTGTGAGCGTTGGACATGGTGTGGATTCCTTCAGTCCAGCGTGCGCTTGTAGAAGCGCACGGCGATAGTCATCACGATGACCGTGAACAGCAGCACCGGCCAGACGTTGGGCCAGAGTTCGATCCAGCCGCTGCCCTTGAGCATGATGCTGCGGATCATGCGGTTGAAGTACGTCATCGGCAGTACGTTGCCGATCCACTGCGCCCACGTCGGCATGCCCGCGAACGGGAACATGAAGCCGGACAGCAGGATGTTGGGCAGGAAGTAGAAGAATGTGAGTTGCACCGCCTGCAACTGATTGCTCGCCAGTGACGACAGGGTGATGCCCACTGTCAGGTTGGCGGCGATGAAGAGCAGCGCCGCGAGGTACACCGCCACCACGGAGCCGAGGAACGGCACGGCGAACACGAAGTGTGCGGCCAGCACGATGATCGTTGCCTGGATCAGACCGATGAAGATATACGGCACGATCTTTCCGGAGATCACCTCGATAGGCTGCACCGGCGTCGCCAGCAGATTCTCCATCGTGCCGCGCTCGCGTTCGCGTGTCATGGCGAGGCCCGTCATCATCACCATCGTCATCGTCAGGATCACACCCATCAGCCCCGGCACGATGTTGTATTGCGTGATGCCTTCCGGGTTGTAAAGGCGCTGCACGTTGACGTCGAAAGCGGTCTTGCCACCAGCCAGCGGCGCGAGTGCGCCCTTGAGGTCGATGCGTGCCACGCTCACCGGCAGTTGCGCCAGCGCACCGATGGCGGGGCCCGTCGCCGAGGGATCGGTCGCGTCCGCCTCGACGAGAATCGCTGGCCGGTCGCCATGCAGCAGCTTGCGCGAGAAATCAGCGGGGATGCTGACCACGAACTGCACATCGCCGCGCAGCAGTGCTTCGCGTCCTGCGGCTTCATCGGGCAATGTGCGGACGATCTTGAAGTACGTGGTGTTTTCCAGTGCGGAAAGGAACGTGCGAGAGAAATCGCTGTGCTCGGCCACGATCACGGCAGTGGGCATGTGGCGCGGATCGCTGTTGATGGCGAAGCCGAACAGCAGCAACTGCACGATGGGTAGGCCGACGATCATGCCGAACGTGATGCGGTCACGCCGAAGCTGCAGGAACTCCTTCAGTACGATGCTCCACCAGCGTTGCACCGAGAACGAGCGACGCATACCGTTGAGTTTGCGTACAGTGCTCATGTCCCCTCCTTGCGCTTCGCGGTCTTGCCCGATGCCGCAGCGGCCATGTTGTCCTGCGCGCCGCCCATCATGTGGATGAACACGTCTTCCAGACTGGTCTGCGTTTCGGTGACGTGCTGATCGGCAGTGGCGGCTTGCTTCAACGTCTGTTCGAGTTGCTGCGCATCGCGGCCGGTCACATGCAGTGCGGTGCCGAATGCCACGGTCTGATCGACGCCGGGCTTGCCCTGCAATCGTGCGGACAGTTCGGCAAGATTGCCACCTTCGATGCTCCACGTACTCAAATGCTGGCTCGCCACCACTTCATCGGCAGTGCCTTGTGCGAGCAGCTTGCCGTAGGCGATATACGCGAGCTTGTGGCAACGCTCGGCCTCGTCCATGTAGTGCGTGCTGACGAGTACCGAGATGCCGCGCGCGGCGAGTTGATGCAGCTGCTCCCAGAAATCGCGGCGTGCCTTCGGATCGACGCCTGCAGTGGGTTCATCGAGCAGCAGCAGACGCGGTTCATGCAGCAGACACGCAGCGAGTGCGAGGCGCTGCTTCCATCCGCCGGAAAGCGAGCCCGCCAGTTGCTCGGCACGCGATTGCAGGCCGAGGTCTTCGAGCGCGCGGTCCACCACGTCGCGACGATTGGGCATGTCGTAGACGCGTGCGACGAAGTCGAGGTTCTCGCGAATCGACAGGTCTTCCCAGTACGAGAAGCGCTGCGTCATGTAGCCGACGTTGCGCTTGATCTCGGCGGACTCGGTGAGGATGTCGTAGCCCAGGCAAGTGCCCGTGCCGGAGTCGGGCGTCAGCAGGCCGCACATCATGCGGATCGACGTAGTCTTGCCGCTGCCGTTGGGGCCGAGGAAGCCGAAGATTTCGCCGCGTGCTACCTGCATGGTCAGATCGTTGACCACATGCTTGTTGCCGAAGCGTTTGTTCAGGCCATGCACGTCGATGACGAGTTCGCCGTTCCCGTTTGCCGTGCCACTCATGATTGCACCACCTCCACGGGCTGGCCGGGACGCAGCTTCAACGCATCGTCGGTGCTGGGGCGTGCTTCGATCAGGAACACCAGCTTGTTGCGTGTCTCGTTGCTGTAGATCACGGGCGGCGTGAACTCGGCCTCGTTCGACACATACGTGATCTTTGCCGATACCGGCGCCGCGCAGCCATCGCAGCGGATGGTGATGGCCTGGCCGTTCTTCAGCGATCCGACCACGGCCTCGGGCACGTAGAAGCGCACCTTCACATTGCCCGGCGGCAGCATGCGTACCACGGCGCTGCCAGCAGGCACCCATTCGCCCGGACGGAACGGCACGTCGTAGACGAGACCGGGCACCGTGGCGCTGACGGCCTTGCGCGAGAGCTTCCACTCGGCCTGCGCCAGTGCCGCGCGTGCGGCATCGATCTGCGCGGTCTGCGCGGCAAGCTGGTCCTTGCGACCCGGCAGTCGCGCCACGTCGATATCGCGCTGCAACTCGCGCACGCGTGCCGCATCGGCCTCGGCAGTGGCACGGCTTTCGTCGAGCTGCGCACGCGAGATGCCGCCGATCTCGAACTGCGCGTCGTCGCGTTTGCGCTGTGCCGCACTGCGCACGGCCTGCGCTTGCGCCTGCACCAGTTGCGCCTGATTCACGGCCACTTCCACGGGACGCTTGCCGGTCTGGATATCGGCAAGCTGCGCCTCGGCCACGCGCACCTGCTCGGCGGCTTGCTGACGTGCGGCGCGTTCATCGTCGGATTCCAGCACGAACAGCGGTGCGCCAGGGGCGACCTGCTGGCCGCGCTCGACGGAAAGCTTGTCGAGACGTCCGGCAAACGGTGACGCCACGGCGACGAATTCGCCTTCGACATAGCCTTGCCATGAGGTGGCGCGGTCGTTGCTGCAACCAGCCAGCGTGAGGGCTGCGACGAGTGCCAGACGAAGTTGGGTGGAAGAGGAGAGTGTCATGACGACTCCGTGCATCACGATGGGGTGGATGGGGTGGAGGAAGGACCGGAGAGGCCGTGGCCAAGCAGTGCGGTGACGTGGCGCACCAGCGTGTCCGTGTCGATGTCGGCGGCGCCCGGCAGTTGCCGCCAGATATGTGTGGTGGCCAGCGGCAATAGCGTCAGGCCGATCAGTGACACAAGGATCAGCGCTGGTTCCAGCCCGGGATTGAGTAGCCCGCGTGCATGCGCCGCGGCAATGGGGCCGGCGATCAGTTCGGCGCGCTGCACGGCCACACGCTGGAGCAGGCGCTCACGCAACTGGCCATCGGTGCCGACGATCTCGCGAATCCACAAGCCCGGAAACCACGGCGTGGCTGAAGCCGTGCGAATCAGTTGCTCGGCCAGAGACTGGATGCGCGCCACGGGATCGGACGGGCCGGACTGGAGCGTGCCGAATACGTGGCCGATCAGCGGCTGCAGGCGTTCGTCGAACACGGCGTCGAGTAACGCTTCGCGGTCGCGGAAGTAGTAATGCACCAGCGCGGGCGTGACACCGGCCTCGGCGGCAATGGCCTTGGTGGAGGTGGCGGCGATGCCGTGCTGGGCGAACAATGTGACCGCGGCGTCGATCAGGCGATCGCGCTGCCCCGCATCATCGGCCTGCGCGGCAGGGCGGCCGGGACGGCGCTTCGGGTCATCGGACGATCGGGTCGGCATGGGAAAAACGCTTCGTTGACACCATGGCTATATTAATTTTTGAATTAATTAAATCAACGAGTGTTACAACGTCGCCTTACCGGCACATGGGCGACACATGGGCGGCAAATGGAATTGGTGCGTCGCAACAAGACCCGGTAGACATGTCATGTGGGCTTGGCTATGCTTCGCGCACAAATGACAGGTGCGCGTCCTGCGCATCGGTTCCCTCCGGTTTTTCCTATGCTGCGTTTCTGCTCTCCGGCTGCTCCGAAGCGGCTGCGCCCGCGTTTGGCCCATCGTCTTGCCACGCTGCTAGGTGTGGGAAGCATGAGTTTGTCCGCTGCTTTGATGGCGCAGACTTCCGAGACGCCACAGCAGGAACCCGACACCGAAAGCCCGTTCGCCGTCCACGGCCAGGCCACCTGGGTATGGCAACGCAAGCCATCGTTCGGCGCCGCCTATTCGGGCGAGAACAGCCTCACGCCGGAGCGCGCGAAGAGCTATTCCTTCACCAGCACGCTCGACCTCGGCCTGCGCCTGTGGCGCGGCGCGGAGTTCCACTTCAATCCGGAAGTGGCGCAGGGTGTGCCGTTCTCGGACCTGCACGGGCTGGGTGGCTTGTCGAATGGCGAACTGGCGAAGACGGCCAGCACGACTCCCAAGTTCTATCGGGCGCGGGCATTTGTTCGGCAGTACTGGGGGCTGGGCGGCGGCGAGGAAACGCTCGAATCCGATTTCAACCAGTTCGCACGCACGCTAGACAAGCAGCGCGTGGTGCTCACGGCCGGCAACTTCGGCGTGCTGGACGTGTTCGACCAGAACCCCTACGGCTCCGATCCGCGCACGCAGTTCATGAACTGGTCGTTCCTGACGCATGGCTCATGGGATTACCCGGCCGATTCGCGCGGCTACAACTGGGGCGCGGCGCTCGAATACATCGGCGAGGGTTGGTCGGCACGCTTCGGCCATTTCCTGCAGCCGATCCAATCGAATGGGCGCGAACTCGATACGCGATTGTTCGAGCACTACGGGCAGATGCTGGAGCTTGAGAAGCGCTATGCGATTGGCGGACGTCCCGGTCAGGCGCGGCTGCTGCTGTGGCGCAACAAGGCCAAGATGGGCGCGTTCAACGACGCCATCGCATTCGGGCAGGCCAATGGCGTGACGCCGAGCGTTGGCGACGTACAGCGCGAGCACAGCAAGGTAGGCGTGGGACTCGCGTTCATGCAGGAGGTGACGAACGACGCGGGCGTGTTCTTCCGCGCGAACTGGTCCGATGACAAGACCGAGACCTACGCGTTCACCGAAATCGGCAGGCAGGTAGCAGGTGGCGGCACGATCAAGGGCCGCGCGTGGGGACGTCCGAACGATGAACTCGGGATGGCCGTGGCCG
Organism: Cupriavidus sp. DL-D2; assembly: GCF_039710735.1. NCBI lineage: Bacteria > Pseudomonadati > Pseudomonadota > Betaproteobacteria > Burkholderiales > Burkholderiaceae > Cupriavidus > Cupriavidus sp. DL-D2. The sequence goes on from NZ_JBDKXK010000004.1 coordinate 194,777, forward strand.
TGAACATGCTCGGCTCCGGGCATCGCAACTATCTGGCCGCTGGCGGCCTCGGCGCCTTCCTTGGCGATGGCGCGCTACGGTATGGGCCGGAGCAGGTGTTCGAGGTGTATTACAGCTTTGCGGTGTGGAAGACGCTGAGTCTGAGCCCGGATTTTCAGTACATCCGGAACCCTGGGTATAACCGCGATCGAGGTCCGGCGAAGTTTATCGGGGTGAGGGCGCACGCGGAGTTTTGATTCTTCCGCTTCCTGCTTGTTTGTTCCCCTCTCCCGCCTTGCGGGAGAGGGGTTAGGGGAGAGGGCCGGAGGCTCTGCTTGCCGACCGTGCCGCAATTTGAACGGCTTGCCCTCTCCCCCGCCCCTCTCCCAAAGGGAGAGGGGAGAAAACTCATCACTGCCGCGCATTCCTCCGATTATCCGGCCACGGCGTGTTGTAGTTCGTGCGGAACGGATTGATATCCAGCCCGCCGCGCCGCGTATATCGCGCGTACACCGCCAGCTTCACCGGTTTGCACATGCGCATCACGTCCGTGAAGATCCGCTCCACGCATTGCTCGTGGAACTCGTTGTGATTGCGGAACGAGATCAGGTACTTGAGCAGCCCCTCCTGATCGATGGGCGCGCCGACGTAGCGGATCTGCACGCTGCCCCAGTCGGGCTGACCGGTGACGAGGCAGTTCGACTTCAGCAGGTGCGACACCAGCGACTCCTCCACCGGTGACTGATCCTGATCGGCCTTCAGCAGCGACGGATCGGGTTCGTAGATATCGGTTTCGATATCGAGCCGGTCCAGCAGCATGCCATCCAGCTCGCCCATCTTCTGCGTGCCGAGATCCGCTTCCGGCACCAGACGTACCTGCACGGTGCCGCCCGTCGCTTCGGACAGGTCGTGATGCAGCAACTGCTGCACAGCCTCGGGCGATGCGATGCGGCTCTGGTTGAACGAGTTCAGGTACAGCTTGAACGATTTCGATTCGACGATGTTCGGCGTATCGGCGGGAATCACGAACGCGGCCAGCGCCACCTGCGGTTTGCCCTTGAGGTTCAGCCACGAAAGTTCGTAGGCATTCCAGATATCCACGCCGAAGAAGGGCAGGGCCTTGCCTTCGGCGAGTCCGATCTCGGTGCGCTTGGGCTGGCGCGGAATGGGGAACAGCAGCGACGGGTCGTACTCGGTCTTGTAGGCCGAGGGCTTGCCCAGCGGCGAGTGCTCAGGAAGCGTCATAGTGAGATTCAGGCCAGGAACAGCTTGTAGACGGGATTGTCGGTTTCATCCCAGTGTACGTAACCGAGCGTGGAAAGGAAGGTGCGGAAATCGCGCTTCTCGTTCTTCGGCACCTGAATCCCCACGAGGATGTTCGACGTATCGGCGCCCTGGTTCCGGTAGTGGAACAGGCTGATATTCCAGTTCGGGCTCATGCTGGAGAGGAACTTCATCAGCGCGCCCGGACGCTCCGGGAATTCGAAGCGATACAGCAGTTCGTCGTGCGCCAGCGGCGAATGGCCGCCCACCATGTAGCGGATATGCTGCTTGGCCAGTTCGTCGTTGGACAGGTCCAGCGTGTCGAACCCATGGCGGCGGAAGTTCGCGGCGATCTTGTCGTTCTCGCTGCGCGACGCAATCTGTAGGCCCACGAAGATATGCGCCACGCCCTTGTCGGCGATGCGGTAGTTGAACTCCGTCACGCTGCGTGTGCCCACCTGTTCGCAGAAACGCTTGAAGCTGCCGCGCTCCTCGGGGATGGTCACGGCGAACACGGCTTCGCGCGCCTCGCCCACTTCGGCACGCTCGGCCACAAAGCGCAGGCGGTCGAAATTCATGTTCGCGCCGCAGGCAATCGCTACGAGGTGCTGGCCCTTGAGCTTCTCGCGCTCGGCATATGCCTTGAGACCCGCCACGGCCAGTGCACCCGCCGGTTCGAGAATGCTGCGCGTGTCCTGGAAGACATCCTTCAGGCCGGCACAGATGGCATCCGTATCGACCAGGATGATTTCGTCGACGAGTTCGCGCGTGATGCGGAACGTCTCCTTGCCGACGAGTTTCACCGCAGTGCCGTCCGAGAACAGGCCCACATCCTTGAGTTCCACGCGCTTGCCGGCATCCACCGAACGCTTCATGGCGTCCGAATCCATCGTCTGCACGCCGATCACCTTGATGTCCGGGCGCACGGCCTTGACGTAGGACGCGATGCCCGAGATCAGGCCACCACCACCGATGGCCACGAAGATCGCGTGGATCGGACCGGGGTGCTGGCGCAGGATTTCCATGGCGATGGTGCCCTGCCCGGCGATGACTTCGGGATCGTCGAACGGATGGATGAACGTCAGCTTCTGCTTGGCTTCCAGCTCGGCGGCATGCACGTAGGCATCGCTGTAGGAATCACCATGCAGCACGATCTTGACCCACTCGCCACCGCGTTCGCGCACGGCGTCGATCTTCACCTGCGGCGTGGTGGTGGGCATGCAGATGATGGCCTTGCACTGCAACCGTGCAGCGGAGAGGGCCACGCCCTGTGCGTGGTTGCCAGCCGATGCGGCGATCACGCCGCGCTTGAGTTCTTCCGGAGAGAGCGACGCCATCTTGTTGTAGGCGCCGCGCAGCTTGAACGAGAACACGGGCTGGGTGTCCTCGCGCTTGAACCACACGGCATTGTTCGTGCGGGCCGAGAGCGCTGCGGCGTAGGTCAGCTCGGTTTCCTGGGCCACGTCGTACACCTTGGCGGTCAGGATCTTCTTCAGGTAGTCGGGCTTGGCGGGGGTGCGGGTCATTGTCTGCGGATGCCACGCAGCCGTGGCAAAAAAAGCCGGAAAAATCGGCGGAAACCGCCAATGATAATGGATGGCGCCCACACGGACCCTGCTACGGTCGTCGCGGCGTCTGGGTGCAGGAAAAGCCACTGTTGTAGGACAGCGCCCGGTGGACGCCTGTCAAAACCACGTGTTACGGTTTTACGCGATGCCTCTCCTACCTCTCATCGAACCCCACACCGCGCTGTTCCTGGACTTCGACGGCACGCTGGCCGATCTGGCACCGAGCCCCGAGCTGGTGCAGGTCGAGCCTGAACTGGTTGGCACGCTGCGTGCGTTGCATACCTGTCTGGACGGCGCGCTCGCCATTGTCTCGGGTCGGCCCGTGGCCGAGCTCGATCATTTCCTGCAACCGTTGCGCCTGCCTTCCGCGGGCGTGCATGGCGCCGAATTCCGCAATGGTGCGGCGCGCATCGTCACGCCGCCCGCGCCGGGTATCGGTCCCTTGCTGCCGCAACTGGAAGCGCTCGTGGCGCGGCATCCGGGCCTGATGCTGGAACGCAAGTCGGTGGCCGTGGCCATCCACTATCGGCAGGCACCGGAGCTGGAGCCGCTGGTGCGCGCTGCGGTAGCAGATGTGTTGCGCGATGCCGTGGGGCTCGACGCGTTGCCCGGCAAGATGGTGGTCGAGATCAAGCCTGCGGGTGTGGACAAGGGCGATGCGATTGCCGCGTTCATGCGTTCGTCGCCATTCGCGGGCCGCCTGCCGCTGTTCGCCGGTGACGATGTAACCGACGAAGCCGGCTTCTCGGTGGTGCGCGAACTCGGCGGCGTGGGCGTGCTGGTTGGCAATCGCGCCACGGCGGCCACCGTCAGCGTGCCTGCGCCCGCCGCGCTGCGCGACTGGCTGCACGAATCGGCGCGCGCGCTGACCCATTTCATCGCGCAGCGCGATGCCGCTGCCCAACATCCATCGCCACAAAGGGAGGACCCGCTGTGAGTGAACCTGCCACCTCTGCCCAGGTGTCGCCAGAAATCGCGCGCGAAGCGCCCGCCGTCAATACGGATTCGAACGCTGCCAGCCGCCACGCCAACCCATCGCTGGCACTCGGCATGATCGGCAATTGCAGCTTCTCTGCACTGGTGGATGGCCGCGGCCGCATCGTCTGGTGCTGCATGCCGCGCTTCGATGGCGATCCGGTCTTCAACGCATTGCTGGAGCCGAACGACAACGCCGGCCATTTCAATATCGAGATCGAGGATTTTCACGAAGCCACGCAGTGGTACGAGCCGAACACGGCCGTCCTGCGCACGCATCTGATCGACAAGCACGGCAGCATCCTGGAGATCACCGATTTCTGCCCGCGCTTCTTCCGCCTGGGTCGTTACTTCCGACCACTGACACTGGTGCGACGGATCAAGCCAGTCAGTGGCGCACCGCGCGTGCGTGTCACGCTGGCGCCGCGTTTCAACTGGGGCCGCACGGAGCCGAAAATCACGCGCGGCAGCAGCCATGCGCGCTATGTGGGCGAGGATCAAACACTGCGCCTGACCACCGATGCGCCGCTGGCCTACGTGTTGTCGCACACACCGTTCCTGGTGACGCGCGGCTACAACTTCATCCTCGGTCCCGATGAAACGCTCTCGGCCGGCGTGGAAGATATCGCGCGCGACTTCGAGCAGGAAACCACCGCGTACTGGAAACTCTGGAGCCGCCGCCTGGCCGTGCCGCGCGAGTGGCAGGACGCCGTGATTCGCGCGGCCATTACGTTGAAGCTGTCGCTGTACGAGGAAACCGGCGCCATCGTGGCGGCGATGACCACGAGTATTCCTGAAGCGCCGGGCAGCCAGCGCAACTGGGACTACCGCTACTGCTGGCTGCGCGACGCGTTCTTCGTGGTGCGCGCACTGAATAGCCTGTCGGAAGTTGGCACGATGGAGGACTATCTGCGCTGGCTGTCGAACGTGGTGATGCAATCGCAGGACGGGCACATCCAGCCGCTGTACGGTATCGGGCTGGAGCGCGAGCTGCCGGAAAGCATGCTCGATCATCTGAGCGGCTATCGCGGCATGGGTCCGGTGCGTGTGGGCAACCAGGCGCAGGAGCATTTCCAGCACGATGTGTACGGCAACGTGGTGCTGGCCGCCGCGCAGGCATTCCACGATCACCGGCTGCTGCATCGCGGTGGCCCGGCGGAATTTGCCAAGCTCGAAGACGTGGGCGAGCAGGCCGTGCGCGTATTCGGTACGCCCGACGCGGGCATGTGGGAGTTGCGCACGCGTGCACGCATCCACACGTCATCGGCGCTGATGAGCTGGGTGGCGTGCGACCGTCTGGCCAAGATCGCCGAGAAACTCGAACAACCCGCGCGGGCCGCGTACTGGCACGACCATGCGCATCGCATGAAGCAGCGCATTCTGGACGAGTCGTGGAACGAGCAGCGGCAGGCGTTTGCCGAGAGCTTTGGCGGCAAGGAACTCGACGCCAGCGTGTTGCTGATGGCGGAGGTCAACTTCATCGATCCCAAGGACCCGCGCTTCGTGTCCACGGTGAAGGCGCTGGAAGAGACGCTCTGCGATGGTCCCTACATGCGGCGCTACGAAGCGCCCGACGATTTCGGCAAGCCCGAGACTGCGTTCAACATCTGCACGTTCTGGCGCATCGACGCGCTGGCGCGCATCGGCCGCCGCGAGGAAGCGCGCGAGATCTTCGAGTCGATGCTTGCCGCGCGCAACCCGCTGGGGCTGCTGTCGGAAGACACCCACCCGATCACCGGAGAGATGTGGGGCAATTTCCCGCAGACCTATTCGATGGTCGGCCTGATCAACGGTGCCATGCGTTTGTCGGCACCCTGGGACACCGTGATCTGAGGAAAGGATTGGCCACAACAACAAGCGATATATGGGCAGACTAGTAGCGGTATCGAACCGGGTTGCGGACCCCCGCAACCACGCGGCGGGCGGCCTTGCCGTGGCGCTTTCGGAAGCGCTGAACAAGACGGGCGGCCTGTGGTTCGGCTGGAGCGGCAAGGTGGTGGACGCGGCCCACGGCGGCACGCCGGGCGAGGGCGAGTTCCACCAGACCCAGGCCGGCAACGTCACGCTGGCCACAGTGGATCTGAGCCAGGATGACTACGACGCGTACTACCTCGGCTACAGCAACGGCGTGCTATGGCCCGTGTTCCACTACCGCGTGGACCTGGCGGATTTCGATGCAGGCGGCAACCTCAATGCCTATCGGCGCGTGAACCAGCTGTTCGCGCGCAAGCTGGCGCCGCTGTTGAAGCCGGATGACGTGATCTGGATTCACGACTATCACCTGATCCCGCTCGCGGCGGAACTGCGCGCCATCGGCTGCGGACAGAAGATCGGTTTCTTCCTGCATATCCCGCTGCCGCCGCCGCTGATCCTCGCGGCCATTCCTCAGCACGAATGGCTGATGCGTGCGATGTTCGCGTACGACCTGATCGGCTTTCAGAGTCAGGCCGATCTCGACCACTTCTCGCGCTACGTGCAGGGCGAAGCCGGTGCAGAGCCGATGGGCGAGTACCGCTTCCGCGCGTTCCATCGCACCGTGCGCGCGCAGGCGTTTCCGATTGGCATCGATGTCGATGAATTCATCGGCCTTGGCCAACAGGACGAGGCGCGCGAGACCTACGAGATGATGCGTCACCAGTACGCGCGGCGCCGGCTGCTGCTGGGCATCGACCGGCTCGACTATTCGAAGGGGCTGCCGCAGCGGCTCAAATCGTTCCAGACGCTGCTGGCCGAGTATCCCGAAAATCGATCGAGCGCCACGTTGATCCAGATTGCCGCACCATCCCGCGAATCGGTGGATGCCTATGCAGACCTGCGGCGCGAGATGGAGGGCATCACGGGTGCGATCAACAGCGAGTACGGCGAACTGGACTGGATGCCCGTGCGGTACATCCATCGCTCCACGTCACGCAAGCGCCTGCCGGGCCTGTGCCGAGCGAGCAGTGTGGCACTGGTGACGCCGCTGCGTGACGGGATGAATCTTGTTGCGAAGGAATACATCGCCGCGCAAGATCCGGACGATCCCGGCGTGCTGGTGTTGTCGCGTTTTGCTGGCGCTGCGGAACAGTTGAAGGAGGCGCTGCTGGTCAATCCCTACGACACACGCGCCACGGCGCAGGCCGTGCAACAGGCGCTGCACATGCCGCTGGCCGAACGGCGCACGCGGCACCAGAAACTGCTGGAGCGGATTCGCCAGCAGGATGTGCATTGGTGGAGTAGCGAGTATCTGCGGACGTTGATGGAGTTGGAGGGGGGGTAATTTCCAACGTGGTCGATGCTGAGAGGCTGGCCCTCTCCCCCGCCCCTCTCCCGCTCGCGGGAGAGGGGAGAACACCGACGGGATATCGACCGCTGCTGGTTTGCTCCCCTCTCCCGCAAAGCGGGAGAGGGGCCGGGGGAGAGGGCTGGCGCATCAAATCCCGAGCGCGCTCAAACCAGATCCCCCGGCAAATCCACATCCCTGAACGGTCCATCGTCCTCGGTCAGAATCCGCGTCACCGGCTGCGACTTCAGCAACTCGCGCGCGCCTTCATCGCCATCGAGCTTCAGCAATTCATCGCGCCACGCCGCACCAAATCCCACAGGATGCCCACGCTTGCCATCGCGCCACGGGGCGGCAATCGTGTTGCGCGCCGTGATCGTCAGCGCGACCGCGCGTACCAGTTCCATTGACAGCCACGGCATGTCCGCGAGCGCCACCACCCAGCCGCGTGCATCGGGACTCGCGGCCACACCCGCGCGCAACGCCGCGCCCATTCCGGCTTCCGCTTCAACGGACTCGATCACCTTGCACCCACCGCGCCGCAATTCCTCGGCGAGTTCGGGATGCCCTGGACGCACCACGGCAATCGAATGCGGCAGGCCCGCCGCCAGCGTGCGCGCGCTGCGCCACGCCACAGTGCGGCCATCGGCCATCTTCTCCATGAGCTTGTTGCGCAGGCCGGCCGGATCGAAGCGGCGGCCGAAGCCGGCAGCCAGCAGGATGCCGGTGGGCAGATCGGTCTGCGTAAGCGGGGCGCGTGAGGGCTTCGTCATGGCTGTGCGGCGGTGATAGCCTGACCAGCAGGCAAAATCGGACACTCGGCCTCGCCGGCTGCGATTTCGCGCGCGGCCTTGGCGCCTTCCACCTGGAGGATGTCGGGCAGCGAGACATGGTTCTTCGCAGCGATCACTTCGGCCAGTACCGAAATCGCAATCTCCGGTGGCGTGCGGCTGCCGATATAGATACCTACCGGACCATGCAGGCGGGCCAGTTGTTGATCGGTGAGATCGAACTCCTTGAGCCGCTCGCGGCGCGCCTGGTTGTTGCGGCGCGAGCCGAGCGCGCCCACATAGAACGCGGGCGTGCGTAGCGCCTCCATCAATGCGAGATCGTCGAGCTTGGGGTCGTGCGTGAGCGCGATCACGGCGCAGCGCTCGTCGAGCTTCATGGCTTCCACGGTGTCGTCAGGCATCGTGCGCACCATCGTCACGCCGGGAATGTCCCACGTCTCCGTGTATTCCTCACGCGGATCGCAGACCGTGACCTGGAAGCCCAGCCCCACGGCAATCTGGCACAGGTATTTCGACAACTGCCCCGCGCCGATGACGAGCATGCGATAGCGGGGACCATGGATGGTCCGCAGCGTCGCGCCATCGAACGACAATCCATCGGCAGCCTCCGCATGGCCGAGCGATGCGCGGCCCGTGGCCATGTCGAGTGTGCGCGTCACCAGTCTGCCGTTCTCCACGGCCTGCAGCAATTCGACGATGCCGCTATGCGGTGCCAGCGGTTCCGCCACCAGTTCGATGGTGCCGCCGCAGGGCAGCCCGAAGCGATGCGCTTCCTCGGCACTGATGCCGTACTTCATGCCCTCGGGCACCTTCGACTTGATGCCTTCGCGATGCACGCGATAAATGATGTCGTCCTCGATGCATCCGCCGGATACGGAGCCGGCGACGAGACCGTCGTCGCGCACCGCCAGCATCGCACCTTCAGGACGGGGCGACGAGCCCCACGTCCGTACCACCGTCACCAGCAACACGCCGTGACCTTCCTGCTGCCACTTGACGCTGCTCTTCAGGACTTCGAGATCCACGCTGTCCATGATCGTTTCCGCTTCTTGTCTACATCGCCGCCCGTGTCGCCGGCGGCCTCATCGCTCTGGGTATCGTTATTGTCCTGCTCGTCCGGGCCGCTCACGGCCTCGGTGAATCGTGCGAAAAACGCATCGGCCATCTTGCGCGCGGCGGCATCCACCAGCCGCGAGCCGATCTGCGCGATCTTGCCGCCTACCTGCGCCTGCACCGCATACGTCAGCAGTGTTTCGTCGCCCTCGGCTGCCAGCGTGACCTTTGCCGATCCCTTGCCGAAACCCGCCGCGCCACCTTGTCCGTCGAACTGGATCGTGTAGCTGTCGGGTGCCGCGATATCGAGCAAGGCCATGCGGCCCTTGAAGCGCGCCTTGACCGGGCCGACCGCCGCAGTCAGTGCAAGCAGGTAGGCGTTTTCGCCATCGGGCTCGATGCTCTCACATCCGGGAATACATTGCTTGAGCAGCTCAACGTCGTTCAGCGCGTCCCACGCTACCTGCTGCGGCACGGGCAGGCGCTGGGTCTGGGTCATTTCCATGGGGGCGTCCTCCGAATTGTTTTATAGGTGAAACCGTGGTGGTTTGCGTATCGGCCAGCAGCGCTTCGAGCGCGAACAGGCTGTCCAGGTTATGTGCAGGGTGCAGGGCATCGACATGCGGCAGGATGGCCTGCATGCCACGCGCCTGCGGTGAAAAACCCGCATAGCGCAGCAGCGGGTTCAGCCAGACGATGCGATGCGCGAAGCGGCGCAGGCGCGCCATCTCGTCGGCCAGCAGGTCGATCTGTTCGAGGTCGATGCCGTCACTGACGAACAGCACCGTGGCGCGGCCCGACAGCGTGCGGCGCGCCCATTGGCGGTTGAACGTGGCCAGTGCCGTGCCGATGCGCGTGCCGCCTGCCCAGTCGCGCACCTGTTCGGTGATCAGCGTCACGGCCTCATCGGGATCGCGTTCGCGCAGCGCGCGCGTCACGTTGGTGAGCCGCGTGCCGAACAGGAACACATGCATGCGCTCGCGGCCCTGCATCAGCGCGTGGCAGAAGTAGAGCACCGCGCGCGAATACTGGCTCATCGATCCGGAGATATCGAGCAGCAACACCACGGGCGGCTTGCGCTGCGCATGGCGGCGGTATTTCCATTGCATCCATTCGCCATGCTGGCGGACCGCAAGCCGGGCACTCGCGCGCATATCGGCATGCGTGCCCGTGGCCGCAGGTTTCAGACGGCGCGTACGCTGCAATGCAAGATGCGCGCGCCGCGTGCGAACCAGATGCTGGAGCGCGCGCCACTCCTCGGCGGAGAGTGTTTCAAAGTCGCGGCTGGCCAGGCGCTCCTGATCGGAGAAGGTCAGCGGCGCGGTGAAGCGTTCCTCGCGCATCGGGCCTTTCGGTGTCGATGGCGTAGGCTGGCGCGCGGCGAGCGCATCGGCCAGACGGTTGCTGCGTTTCGGTGGCGGCGCACCGGCATCGACGCGCGGCAACAGCATCGCGCGCAATTTGCCTTCCCAATCGGGATCGCGCCAGAACAGGTCGAATGCCGCATCGAACAGTGGGCGCTGGTCAGGACCGGAGAGGACCAGTGCGGCCAGCGCGGCGCGCACCTCATCGCGCGCACCGATGTTCACATGGCGCAGCGCGGTCAGTGCATCCACGGCATGCGCAGGCGAGAGGCCGAAGCCCGCATTGCGCAGCAGCCGCATGAAGTGAGTGACGTTGCGCGCCAGCATCGGCAGCGGACGGGATGACATATCAGGCGGGCGTGGTGCCGGCGAGTAACTCGGCGATGGTCGGACCATCGGCGCGGGCCAGATCGTCCTGATACTTGAGCAGCACGCCCAACGTATCGCGCACGGATTGCGGATCGAGTTCTGTCACACCGAGCGCCGCGAGTGCGCGGCTCCAGTCGATGGCTTCGGCAATGCCCGGCGCCTTGAACAAGTCGATGCCACGCAGCCGATGGATGAAATCGACGGCCTGCCGCTGCAATGCTTCGGCCGCTTCGGGTGCGCGCGCAGCCACGATCTGCAATTCGCGGTCGCGCGATGGATAACCCATCCATTGATACAGACAGCGACGCTTGAGCGCGTCATGCACTTCGCGCGTACGGTTCGACGTGATGATGATCAGTGGCGGCGTCTCCGCGCGCAGCACGCCGATTTCGGGAATCGATACCTGATATTCGGAAAGCACTTCGAGCAGGAACGCTTCGAACGGTTCGTCGGCACGGTCGATCTCGTCGATCAGCAGCACACGCGGCACACCCGGTGCAGCGGGATCGGGCAGCAGAGATTCGAGCAAGGGCCGCTTGAGCAGGAATTCGTCGCGATAGAGCGACTGCTGCTCGGGACGTTCCCCACGCGCTTCGGCCAGACGCAACGCCATGATCTGGCGCGGATAGTCCCACTCATAGAGTGCACTGGCTGCGTCGAGTCCTTCGTAGCATTGCAGCCGCAACAGGCGCGTGCCGAGCATCGCGGCCATCGCATGTGCAAGCGCGGTCTTGCCGACACCGGGCTCCCCTTCGAGAAACAACGGCCGCTGCATGCGCAGTGCAAGGTAAAGCACCGTAGCGGTCTCGCGATCGGCGAAGTATTGCTGCGCGGCGAGTTGGGTGAGGGTGGTGTCGATGGAGGTTGGGAGCATTTGGATGTCGGCGAAACCCACCGTTTGTTTTGCTCCCCTCTCCCGCGAGCGGGAGAGGGGCTGGGGGTGAGGGCAGGCGGTTCAAATGAGACTAGTCAGCGATTGCACCTCATGCCCACACCCCCACCCCTCTCCCACTTACGCGGGAGAGGGGAGCGCATAGCATAGGGCGGCGCGTTAAATTACCTACCTAGCCTTTCAACGCCTGTTCCACCGCACGGCTTGCCAACACCGGAATCAGATGCGCCCGATACTCCGGCGATGCATGCAGATCCGCATTGAGACCCGACGCATCCACCTTCACTGCTCTCGCCGCAGCCGGCGTAAAGCTTGCCGTCAACGCCTGTTCCAGTGCCGGTGCGCGAAACACGCTATCGGCCGCGCCAGTCACAGCCACGCGCACCGTCTTGCCGCTGCGCGCCACCATCACGCCGACCAGCGCGAAGCGCGAGGCTGGATTGCGGAACTTCACATAGCCGGACTGATCGGGCACGGGAAAGCGCACGGCCGTGATCAGCTCGTCGGGTGCGAGCGCGGTTTCGTACAAGCCCTTGAAGAAGCTGTCGGCAGGAATCTCGCGGCGATCCGTCACCACGGTAGCGTTCAGCGCGAGCACCGCAGCGGGATAGTCCGCAGCAGGATCATCGTTGGCGAGCGAGCCGCCGAGCGTGCCCATCGCGCGCACCTGACGGTCGCCGATGCCGAGTGCCAGCGACGCCAGCCCCGGAATGCGGCGCATGACTTCCGCGTTGGCCGCCACATCGGCATGACGTGCTGCGGCACCGATGACCACGGCATCGCCCTGCACCTTGATATCAGCCATGCCGGGAATGCGCGCCACATCGACAAGCATCGATGGCGAAGCCAGTCGCAGCTTCATCGCGGCAAGCAGGCTTTGTCCGCCGGCTAGAAACTTGGCGTCGCCATCGGCCTTGAGTTTCGCCACGGCTGCCCTGGCATCGGTGGCGCGTTCGAACTGGAATGCGTACATGTCGTGTCCCCTTATGCCTTGGTAGCTTGAGCGGCCTGAATCGCCTGCCACACGCGGTGCGGCGTGGCCGGCATCTGCATGTCGCGCACGCCGAGTGGTGCGAGCGCATCGACCAGTGCGTTGATGAACGCAGGTGGCGAGCCAATGGCGCCCGCTTCGCCGCAACCCTTCACGCCGAGCGGATTGTGCGTGCATGGCGTGCCTGATGACGTTTCCACCGTGTAGTCGGGCAAGTCGCCCGCGCGTGGCATCGCGTAGTCCATGTAGGAGCCGGTCAGCAACTGGCCGCTGTCGGGATCGTAGATGCACTGTTCGAACATGGCCTGACCCAGGCCCTGTCCGATACCGCCATGCACCTGTCCTTCGACGATCATCGGATTGATCACGTTGCCGAAATCGTCCACGGCCGTGAACTTGACGACCTGCGACGCGCCGGTGTCGGGATCGACCTCGACCTCGCAGATATAGGCGCCGGATGGATACGTGAAGTTCGTGGGATCGTAGAACGCGTTTTCGTTGAGACCCGGTTCGAGTTTGTCGAGCGGATAGTTGTGCGGCACGTAGGCGGTCAGCGCCACCTCCCCGAACGTCTTCGTGCGATCGGTGCCGGCCACGCGGAACACGCCGTCGCTGAACTCGATGTCCGCGTCCGAGGCTTCCAGCAAGTGCGCGGCGATCTTCTTGGCCTTGGTTTCGATCTTGTCGAGCGCCTTCATGATGGCCGATCCACCGACCGCCAGCGAACGCGAGCCATAGGTGCCCATGCCGAACGGTACGCGTCCGGTGTCGCCGTGCACGATCTCCACGGCGTCCAGCGCAATGCCGAGCCGCTGCGCCACGATCTGCGCGAACGTGGTTTCGTGGCCTTGCCCGTGGCTGTGCGATCCGGTGAACACGGTGACGGTGCCGGTGGGATGCACGCGCACCTCGCCTACTTCGAACAGTCCAGCCCGAGCACCGAGCGCACCCGCGATGTTCGATGGCGCCAGCCCGCATGCTTCGATGTAGCAGGAGTAGCCGAGTCCGCGCAGCTTGCCTTGCTGCTTCGCCGCTTCACGACGCGCGGGGAAGCCTGCTACATCGGCCAGTTCCTGCGCGCGTGCGAGGCATGGTTCGTAGTCGCCGGTGTCATAGGTCAGGCCAACAGGCGTGGCATACGGGAAGCTGCGGATGAAGTTCTTGCGTCGCAGCGCGGCGGGGTCGGTGCCCAGTTCACGTGCGGCAGCTTCGACCAGACGCTCGACGACATAGGTGGCTTCCGGACGCCCCGCACCGCGATACGCATCGACGGGTGCCGTATTCGTGAACACGGCTTTCACCTCGGCATAGATCGCAGGCGTGGCGTACTGGCCGGCGAGCAGCGTGGCGTAGAGAATCGTCGGCACGCTGCTGGCGAACGTGGACAGGTACGCGCCCATGTTGGCCACCGTGTGCACGCGCATGGCGAGGAACTTGCCATCGGCATCCATCGCCAGTTCGGCGCGGGTCACGTGGTCGCGGCCATGCGCATCGGTGAGGAAGGATTCGGAACGCTCGGCCGTCCACTTGATCGGACGGCCCACCTTCTTCGATGCCCAGGTCAGCGCCACATCCTCGGGATACAGGAAGATCTTCGAGCCGAAGCCGCCGCCGACATCGGGCGCGATAATGCGCAGCCGCGATTCGGGCAGTCCGAGCACGAAGGCGCCCATCAGCAGCCGTTCGACGTGCGGGTTCTGGTTCGAGACGTAGACCGTGTAGCCATCGTCCTGCCGCGTATAGCTGGCGTTGACCGCGCGCGGTTCGATCGCGTTGGGGATCAGCCGGTTGTTGACGATATCCAGCGTGGTCACGTGCGCGGCGCGGGCGAACGCAGCATCGGTGGCGGCCTTGTCGCCGTGGCCCCAGGTGTAGCAGGTGTTGTCGGGCACATCGTCATGCACCAGCGTGGAGGCCGCAGCGGCATCGGCCGGGCTGACCACGGCGGGCAACTCTTCGTAGTCGACATCGACCAGTTCGGCAGCATCGCGCGCCTGCTGCAGCGATTCGGCGATGACCAGTGCCACCTGATCGCCTACGTGCCGGGCCTTGCCGCGCGCCAGGGCAGGGTGGGGCGGCTCCTTCATCGGCGAGCCGTCGATGCTGTGGATCAGCCAGCCGCACGGCAGGCCGCCCACCTTGTCGCCGGCCATGTCGTCGCCGGTCAGCACGGCGATCACGCCGGGCGCGGCCAGTGCCTGCGCGGTATCGATCGAGCGAATGCGTGCATGCGCATGCGGCGAGCGCACGAAGTAGCCGTAGCTCTGGTGCGGCAGCGTGACGTCGTCGGTGTACTGGCCGTTGCCGGTGAGAAAGCGATAGTCTTCCTTGCGCTTGACCGGCGCGCCAATCAGCGAGTGTTTCTCGGGTGCGTTCATGGTGGCCTCCTTATTCGGCGCTGGCCGTGGCCACGTTGCCCTGCATCGCGGCCTGCCCTTGCTGCACTGCACGCACGATGTTGTGATAGCCCGTGCAGCGGCAGAGGTTGCCGTCGAGCTGCTCGCGGATCGTGTGGGCATCGGCGTTGGGCTGCTGGGCCAGCAGGGACGTGGCGGCCATCACCATGCCGGGCGTGCAGAAGCCGCATTGCAGGCCGTGGCATTCACGGAACGCCTGCTGCATCGGATGCATCTCGCCGTTGGTCGCCAGTCCTTCGATGGTGGTGACGCTGGCGCCGTCCGCCTGGAGGGCCAGCATGTTGCAGGACTTCACGGCGCGGCCGTCCATGTGGACGGTGCAGGCGCCGCACTGCGCGGTATCGCAGCCCACGTGCGTGCCGGTGAGTCGCAACTGCTCGCGCAGAAGCTGGACCAGAAGGGTGTGGGGTTCGACCTGGACGTCAACGGGCTTGCCATTGACCGTCAGGCGGAGGGAAATCGCCATGCTTGTCTCCATTGTGGGTGGAACGCGCATGGCCGGCTCCGACGACAATCCCGAATGACACTGCGCGGGACGGGCCACGACGCGGTACTGCCGCTTGGTTGGGACGGCTATTTCGTGATATTGGTGCTGCGGGTTTGCCGGTAATGTCGGCGCAGTGAACGAATCGCCGCGACAGGCTCTAACAGTTAATCACAAATCCCCCGGACTCGCCATGCGGTTTCCCCTGCCGCGTGCGACCCCGCCCCTGCCTGCCCAATGGAAGCTTTTACCGACTGGCTATTCGATACGGTTGCCTTGCCCAAGGTGGGGCTGCCCGCCATCTTCGTGGTCAGCCTGATCAGTGCCACGCTGCTGCCGCTGGGATCGGAGCCGGCCGTATTCGGCTACATCAAGCTCAATCCCGGGATGTTCTGGCCGGCCATCCTCGTGGCCACGGCGGGCAACACCGTGGGCGGTGCCATCGACTGGTGGCTCGGCTACGCGGCCAAGCTGGCCGTGGTGCGCTATCGCCAACGCCGCCAGCACCATGAGCATGAGGTGGAGCACGCCCAGCATCGGCCCCACCCGCGCAAGCAGCACAAGCCGAAGCTCGATGCCAAGTATTTCCGGTGGATGAAACGCTGGGGCCCGCCCACGATGCTGGTGTCGTGGCTACCGGTTATCGGTGATCCACTGTGCACATTGGGCGGTTGGCTGCGGCTGCCGTTCTGGCAGAGCGTCTTCTATATGGCGATCGGCAAGTTCCTGCGCTATCTGGTGATGACGGCGAGCCTGCTATGGATTCCCGATTCGTTCTGGCATGGCGTGGGTGACGCTATCCGGCAGTGGTTCTGATTCTCAATCCGCACGAAAATGCCGAAACCCGGGGGATTTCCTGATGTTTTTGGCGGTTATTGTCGTCAAGTGATTATGTTGCGGCGCGGCAAAACGGGGCGTTGCAGTACAATCGCGTCTTAACTGACGATAAATTGCGCACCGTCCCCGTGCGCTGCTTCAAAGCGGTCCCGCCCATGAACGCCCCACTCGTGCTCGACGCCAAACTCACAGCGCAGGACGCCCCGCCGCGCCTGCGCGAGATCCCCTATAACTACACGTCGTTTTCAGATCGCGAGATTGTTATCCGTCTGCTCGGCGAGGAAGCCTGGCGCATCCTGGACGAACTGCGCGGCGAACGCCGCACCGGCCGCTCCGCCCGCATGCTCTACGAGGTGCTCGGCGATATCTGGGTGGTCCGACGCAATCCCTACCTGCAGGACGACCTGCTCGAAAATCCCAAGCGCCGCCAGATGCTGGTGGATGCGCTGCATCACCGCCTTGCCGAAATCGAGAAGCGCCGCGCCGCCGACCGCGCCGAGCATGCCGAACCGGCCGCCGAGGATCGCTCGCATCGCGTGGAGCAATTGGTGGTCTTCGCCAAGCAGGCGATCGAATCGTTCAAGCAGGAATTTGCCGATGCCTATGCGCTGCGCAAGCGCACCCAGCGCGTGCTGGGCCGCATCACGCAGAAGGACAACATCAAGTTCGATGGCCTGTCGCGCGTCTCGCACGTAACCGACGCCACCGACTGGCGCGTGGAATACCCGTTTGTCGTGCTGACGCCCGACACCGAGGAAGAAATCGCCGGCATGGTGAAGGGCTGCTTCGAACTGGGCCTGACGATCATCCCGCGCGGAGGTGGCACTGGCTACACCGGCGGCGCCGTGCCGTTGACGCCATTCTCGGCCGTCATCAATACCGAAAAGCTCGAACGGCTCGATGCGGTCGAAATGACCGACCTGCCCAACGTGCCGCACAAGGTGGCGACGATCTTCTCGGGCGCCGGCGTGGTCACGCGCCGCGTGGCCGATGCCGCCGACAAGGCGGGTCTGGTCTTCGCAGTGGACCCGACGTCGATCGATGCCTCGTGCATCGGCGGCAACGTGGCGATGAACGCGGGCGGCAAGAAGGCCGTGCTGTGGGGCACTGCGCTGGATAACCTGGCGTGGTGGCGCATGGTCGATCCCGAGGGCAACTGGCTCGAGATCACGCGCATGGACCACAACCTCGGCAAGATTCACGATGTGCCGGTGGCCACGTTCGAACTGAAGTGGTCCGATGGCGACCGCCGGCCGGGCGAAAAGGTACTGCGCACCGAGACGCTGGCCATCGAAGGCCGCAAGTTCCGCAAGGAAGGTCTCGGCAAGGACGTCACCGACAAGTTCCTGGCCGGTCTGCCCGGCGTGCAGAAGGAAGGTTGCGACGGCATCATCACAAGCGCACGCTGGATTCTGCATCGCATGCCCAAGCACATCCGCACGGTCTGCCTGGAGTTCTTTGGCCAGCCGCGCGATGCGATTCCAAGCATCGTCGAAATCAAGGACTTCCTGGACGGCGAGTCGAAGCGCGAAGGCGGTGCGATTCTCGCTGGCCTGGAACACCTCGACGAACGCTATCTGCGCGCGGTGGGCTATGCCACCAAGAGCAAGCGCAACGCGTTCCCGAAGATGGTGCTGATCGGCGATATCGTCGGTGACGATGAAGACGCCGTGGCACGCGCCACCTCGGAAGTGATCCGCATGGCCAACGGCAAGAGCGGCGAAGGTTTCATCGCCGTGAGCCCGGAAGCGCGCAAGAAGTTCTGGCTCGACCGTTCGCGTACCGCCGCCATCGCGCGCCACACCAACGCCTTCAAGATCAACGAAGACGTGGTGATTCCGCTGCCGCGCATGGGCGAGTACACCGACGGCATCGAGCGCATCAACATCGAGCTGTCGATCAAGAACAAGCTCAAGCTGACCGACGAACTCGAAGCGTTCTTCGCACGCGGCAACCTGCCGCTGGGCCGCAGCGACGATGCCAATGAGATTCCCAGCGCCGAACTGCTCGAAGATCGCGTGCAGCATGCGCTGACGCTGCTGCGCGAAGTGCGCTCGCGCTGGCTCTACCTGCAGGGGCATCTCGATACGCCGCTGCAGATGGCCAAGGATTCGCTGATCGGTCACGGCCTGGGCCTGCTGGGTCCGGCATTCGAGCAGCGCCTGCAAGCGCAGCCGGACGCCACGGTGTTCCATCTGCTGCAGGACCGCACGATCCGCGTGAGCTGGAAGCAGGAACTGCGCGCCGAGCTGCGCAAGATCTTCAACGGCGGCGAGTTCAAGCCCATCCTTGACGAGGCGCAGAAGATCCACAAGCAGGTACTGCGCAGCCGCGTCTTCGTGGCGCTGCACATGCACGCCGGCGACGGCAACGTCCACACGAACCTGCCGGTCAACTCCGACGACTACGACATGATGAAGGAGGCCCACGTCGCGGTGGCCCGCATCATGGACCTCGCACGTTCGCTGGACGGCGTGATCTCGGGCGAGCACGGCATCGGCATCACCAAGCTGGAATTCCTGACCGAAGACGAGATCGGCGAGTTCCGCGCGTACAAGCAGCGCGTGGACCCGCAGGGCCGCTTCAACAAGGGCAAGCTGCTGCCGGGCGCGGACCTGCGCAATGCGTACACGCCGTCGTTCGGCCTGATGGGACACGAGTCCATCATCATGCAGCAGAGCGATATCGGCGCGATTGCCGACAGCGTGAAGGACTGCCTGCGTTGCGGCAAGTGCAAGCCGGTATGCGCTACGCATGTGCCGCGCGCCAACCTGCTGTACAGCCCGCGCAACAAGATCCTGGCAACGTCGCTGCTGGTGGAAGCGTTCCTGTACGAAGAGCAGACGCGCCGTGGCGTGTCGATCAAGCACTGGGACGAGTTCTCGGATGTGGCCGACCACTGCACGGTCTGCCACAAGTGCGTGACGCCGTGCCCGGTCAAGATCGACTTCGGCGACGTGTCGATGAACATGCGCAACCTGCTGCGCAAGATGGGTCAGAAGAAATTCAACCCGGGCGCCGCCGCGTCGATGTTCTTCCTGAACGCGACCAATCCGCAGACCATCAACCTCGCGCGTACCGCGATGATGGGCGTGGGCTACAAGGCGCAGCGCCTCGGCAACGAGGTGCTCAAGAAGTTCGCGAAGAAGCAGACCCAGCATCCGCCTGCAACGGTTGGCAAGCCGCCGGTGCAGGAGCAGGTGATCCACTTCATCAACAAGAAGATGCCGGGCAACCTGCCCAAGAAGACGGCGCGCGCGTTGCTCGATATCGAAGACAACGAGATCGTGCCGATCATCCGCAATCCGAAGACGACGACGGCCGAGACCGAAGCCGTGTTCTACTTTCCGGGCTGCGGCTCGGAGCGGCTCTTCTCGCAGGTGGGTCTGGCGACGCAAGCGATGCTCTGGCACGTAGGTGTGCAGACCGTGCTGCCGCCGGGCTACCTGTGCTGCGGTTATCCGCAACGCGGCGCCGGCCAGTACGACAAGGCCGAGAAGATGGTCAGCGACAACCGGGTGCTGTTCCACCGCGTGGCCAATACGCTGAACTATCTCGACATCAAGACCGTGGTGGTCAGTTGCGGTACGTGCTACGACCAGTTGGCCGGATACGAATTCGACAAGATCTTCCCGGGCTGCCGCATCATCGACATCCACGAGTACCTGCTCGAGAAAGGCGTCAAGCTTGAGGGCGTGACCGGTACGCGCTACATGTACCACGACCCCTGCCACACGCCGATCAAGACGATGGACCCGACCAAGCTGGTGAACGACCTGATGGGCGGCAACCAGGGCGGCGGCAAGATCGAGAAGAACGAGCGTTGCTGCGGTGAATCGGGCACGCTGGCCGTGACGCGTCCGGATATCTCCACGCAGATCCGCTTCCGCAAGGAAGAAGAAATGCGCCGCGGCGCCGACAAGCTGCGTACCGACGAATTCAACGGCGACGTGAAGATTCTGACGAGCTGCCCGTCGTGCCTGCAGGGGCTGTCGCGTTACAACGAAGATGCGACGGTCACCGCCGATTACATCGTCGTCGAAATGGCCAAGCACCTGCTCGGTGAAAACTGGATGCCGGAGTACGTGGCCAAGGCGAATTCGGGCGGGATCGAGCGGGTGCTGGTTTAAAAGCTACCTATACCCTCTGTTATGCGCTCCCCTCTCCCGCTTGTGGGAGAGGGGTTGGGGGAGAGGGTTAGCGGTGCAAGCTGCGATTAGTCGGCAAGCAGAACTGCCCGCCCTCACCCCCGCCCCTCTCCCACTTCGCGGGAGAGGGGAGCAAACCTTCGGAATTGTTCAAGCCAACCATGCACCGACACCCCAACTGCCCCCTTTGCGAAGCCGATGGCGGCGAACTGGTCTGGATGGGGGATCGCGCGCGCGTGATCCTTGTCGAGCAGGATCGCTTTCCCGGTTTCTGCCGCGTGGTCTGGAACGAGCATGCATCGGAACTGACCGATCTCGACGAGGCCGACCAGGCCTGGCTGATGCGGCTCGTGGCGCGGATCGAGCGGGTGGTGCGTGAAGTGATGACGCCAGACAAGGTCAACTTGGCGGCGTTTGGCAACATGGTGCCGCACCTGCACTGGCACATCATCCCGCGTTATCGCTGGGACACGCATTTCCCCGAGGCCATCTGGGCCGCCCCGCAGCGGAATGCCGAGCCGGCGCGGATCGCCGAGCTTGCCAGCCGGCTGCCGACCCTGCGCGCCGCGCTGTCGGCGCTGGAGCGTGCGGACTGAGAAGCGTCGATGGATTTCGTCGCCGCACGGTTTTCCACGGCTTGGTAAAGTGCCGTAACCGTCTGGTACGGAACCCTCCCGCGCGGCGGGACGTCTGACTCCGGTCGAACAACAACATGCCTGCCTGGCTGCGGCCCCGGCAGGCCAACCCGCTGGCGCCATGTCATCCACCCCGTCCACCCCGTCGTCTGTCACCGTGCCCGGTCCGGCTGTCCCGATCCAGGCACTCAAGGCGCAAAGCCAGCTTCGGCTGGCGGCCACCTGGGCACTGATCAAGCCATACTGGAAATCCGAGGACCGCAAGGCCGGGCTCGGACTCCTGCTGCTGGTGGTGGCGCTCAACCTCGGCATCGTCTACATCAACGTGCTGCTCAACGAGTGGAACCGCGTGTTCTACAACGCTATCGAGCAGCACGACTACGTCTCGTTCAAGGCGCTGCTGCTGCGGTTTTCGTGGATCGCCGCGGCCTTCATCGTCCTCGCGATCTTCCGGCAGTATTACCAGTTGATGCTGCAGATGCGCTGGCGGACGTGGATGACTGGAAAATTCATGCAGCGCTGGCTCGGGCATCAGGCGTACTACCGCATCGAGCAGACCCACTCCACCGACAACCCCGACCAACGGCTGGCCGACGATCTCCGCCAGTTCACCGACGGTGCGCTGACGTTGTCGATGGGGCTGCTGAACTCGGTGGTCACGCTGGTCTCGTTCATCGGCATCCTGTGGGTCGTGTCCGGTCCGATCAGTTTCGTGCTGGGCGGCGTAGACGTGACGATTCCCGGCTACATGGTGTGGTTCGCCATTGGCTATGCGATCGTCGGCTCCATCATCATTCACTTCGTCGGGCGGCCGCTGATCGGGCTGTCGTTCCAGCAGGAACAGTACGAGGCAAATTTCCGTTTCATGCTTGTGCGCTTGCGCGAAAACAGCGAGCCGGTGGCGCTATACCGGGGCGAACCCACCGAGCAGGCCGGGCTGCGCGGACGCTTCGAACGGATTCGCGCCAACTGGAGCCAACTGATGCGCTACACGCGGCGGCTCACGTTCGTGAGTTCGGGCTATGGCCAGTTCGCGATCATCTTCCCGTTCCTCGTGGCCGCGCCGCGCTACTTCTCGGGCAAGCTCACGCTGGGCGGCCTCATGCAGATCAACTCGGCGTTCGGCCAGGTGCAGGGCGCGTTGTCGTGGTTCGTCGACAGCTACTCCACGCTGGTGGGCTGGAAAGCCGCCGCGAACCGTCTGATCGATTTTCAGGAAGCCATTCGCCTGGCCGAGCGCGAGGACCTGACCCACGAGGGCCCCGGCGACATCGAGGTGGTGGAGTCGGCCAGCGCGACGGATCGGCATATCGCGATCTCGGACCTGGCTCTCGCCCTGCCGGTGCGCAGTGGCCTGGATGCCGACGACGTGGGGATCGATCCGCTGGGTCATCCCGGCCTGCGACCCCTCGTGGCGCCGTTCTCGCTGTCAATCGGCCCCGGCGAACGCTGGCTAGTGAACGGTCCGTCGGGATGCGGCAAGAGCGTGCTGTTCCGCGCCCTGGCCGGAATCTGGCCGTATGGCAGCGGGCGCATCGCCATGCCGCGCGCGCGGTCGCTGTTCCTGCCGCAGCGCAGCTACCTGCCGATGGGCACGCTGGCCGACGCGCTGTCGTATCCCGACGTCGGCACGGCGCATACGCGCGAGGCGCTCGTCGAAGTCTTGCAGCAGGCACGGCTCGGCATGCTGGTTCCGCATCTGGATGTGTCTACCAACTGGTCGCTGCGGCTGTCGCCGGGCGAGCAACAGCGGCTGGCCTTTGCGCGGGCATTGCTCCAGAAGCCCGATTTCCTGTTCCTGGACGAGGCCACCAGCGCGCTCGACGAGGAAACCGAAGCGGCGATGTACCAGTTGATGGTCGATTCCCTCCCGGACGCGACCATCGTCAGCATCGCCCACCGCAGCACCGTGGCGGCGTTCCACGGCCGGCACCTGAAATATGTACCGGTGGGGGCGGATGGGCAAGGCGAGGGCGGTGGAGTAAGCTATCGGGTCATACAAGATGCGTGACGGCGACGTCGCGCCCCTAACATGGCTGGCCTGGACAAAGACACCCCGCACCCCACCGCGCTGACCGTTCACACGCAGTCGCGCGTGCTTGAAGTCGGTTTCGACAATGGCCGCACATGGCGGCTGCCTTTCGAGCTGCTGCGCGTGTATTCGCCTTCCGCCGAGGTCAAGGGCCACGGACCCGGGCAGGAAACGCTGCAGACCGGCAAGCGCGGCGTCGGTATCGCGGCGGTGGAGCCGGTGGGCAACTACGCGATCCTGATCCGTTTCGATGACGGCCACGACACCGGCATCTATACGTGGGACCTGCTGTACCGGCTGGGCGACGATCAGGACGCACTCTGGGCGGACTACCTGAAGCGGCTCGAAGCCGCCGGCGCCAATCGCGATACGCCGATGGCCGCCCCGGGTGGTCACGGTTGCGGCCACCATCATTGAATTCAGTACCTGGAGTCAGAGAATGAGCGAAACCCACTTCGGGTTCGAGAAAGTCGACGAACGGGAAAAGGCCGGCAAGGTAGCCGGCGTTTTCCATTCGGTGGCAAGCAAGTACGACGTGATGAACGACCTGATGTCCGGTGGCATGCACCGGCTCTGGAAGGTGTTCACCATCGCCCAGGCCAATGTGCGGCCCGGCCAGAAGGTGCTGGATATCGCCGGCGGCACGGGCGACCTGGCCAAGGCATTCGCCAAGCGCGCCGGCCCGACCGGCGAAGTCTGGCTGACCGACATCAACGAGTCGATGCTCCGCGTAGGCCGCGACCGTCTGCTGGACAAGGGAGTGGTCACGCCGGTGGCGCTGTGCGATGCCGAGAAGATTCCGTTCCCGGACAACTACTTCGATCTGGTGACGGTGGCGTTCGGCCTGCGCAACATGACGCACAAGGATAAAGCCCTGGCCGAGATGCGCCGGGTGACCAAGCCGGGTGGCAAGGTCATGGTGCTGGAGTTCTCCAAGGTCTGGAAGCCGCTCGAAAAAGCCTACGATGTTTACTCGTTCAAGGTGCTTCCATGGCTGGGCGAACGCGTGGCCGGGGATGCCCCTAGCTATCGCTATCTCGCGGAATCGATCAGAATGCATCCAGACCAGGGTTCACTTGTACGCTTGATGGAACAAGTAGGCCTCGAGAAGGTCGAATACTTCAATCTGACGGCCGGAGTCGTGGCGCTCCACGTTGGTAGAAAGTACTAATTCGCCATATCCGGATAAAAAAGGCCGGAAATGACAGGGGATCACTGCATATGACTTCTTTTCGTGGAAAATTCCTCGCCCTCGCGCTGATTGCGACGGTGGCGTTCGGGGCGGCAATGGATGCCGAAGCCAAGCGCATGGGCGGTTCGCGCAGCGTCGGCAAGCAATCGTCGAACGTGACGCAGCAGCGCCAGGCCACGCCTCCGCAGCAGAACACCGCTCCGGGCCAGCCGGCCCAGAACGCGGCGGCACCGGCAGCAGCGGGTGCGGCGGGTGGTGCAGCAGCTGCGGCACCGAAGCGTAACTGGGGCGGCATGCTCGGCGGCCTCGCGGCGGGCCTGGGTATCGGCTACCTGCTGTCGCACTTCGGTCTCGGTGGCGCAGCGGCCAGCATCCTGAGCAACATCATCCTGTTCGGCCTGATCGCACTGGTCGCCGTCTGGCTGTTCCGCAAGTTCCGTGGCTCGAAGACTTCGGGACAGCAACCGGCCTTCGCCGGCATGGGCAACGCCAGCAACGGTAGCAACAACCCGTTCGGCGGCATGAACCGTGAGGCAGAACCGACGCTGCGTCAGCAGGATGCCTCGCCGAGTTTCGGCGGTGCGGCTGCCAATCCGGTGATGGGTGGTGCAGCGGCGGGTGTCGCGGGTGCTGCGGCAGTGCAGCAACCGTGGGGCGTGCCGGCGGACTTCGATGTCGAGTCCTTCGTGCGCAATGCCAAGGTTCACTATGTGCGCCTGCAGGCTGCCTGGGACGCGGGCAATCTCGACGATATCCGCGAGTTCTCGACGCCGGAAATGTTTGCCGAACTAAAGATGGATCTGGCCGAACGTCCGGCCGGCGAAGTCAACAAGACCGATGTGGTCACGCTCGACGCCCAACTGCTGGGTATCGAGACCACCGCCACCCAGTACATCGCGAGCGTGCGCTTCTCCGGCATGATCCGCGAGAAGGCCGACGAGGCCGCCCAGCCGTTTGGCGAGGTCTGGAATCTGGCGAAGGCGACTTCCGGCACCGGCGGCTGGCAACTGGCTGGTATCCAGCAGGAGTCCTGATCGCTGACACGCTCCTGGCCGCGACGATGACATGAAGCGGCGGGCGAGTAGCTTAGAATGGAGGCCCACGTACGCGTGGGCCTTTTTTGTTGGGCCAAGCCCGAACTCCCGGACGCCATGAACGCTTTGCCGACCCCGCTGGCTGCACCGATCGTCGCCGCGTTGAATCACCTGATCGAACAGGAACCCTGGGCATGCAGCCTGCTGGCGCCGTTCGCTGGCCGCGTGATCGTCTTTGACGCCGCGGCGTTCGCCTTGTCGCTGCGCGTGACGGGGCAGGGCTGCATCGAGCAGGCGCCTGCCACGGAGACGCCGGCGGTAACGCTGCTGGTGCCGCTGCAGCAATGGCCGCTCGTGGTGGCCGATGTGGCCGAGGGCGGTCAAGCCGCTGCCATGCGCCACGTGCGGATCGAGGGTGACGCCGAGTTTGCCAATGCCGTGTCCACGTTGGCGCGTAACCTCCGTTGGGATGCGGCCGAAGACCTGTCGCGCGCATTGCGGGGCGTGATGGGCGGCCCGGTCAGTGACAGCGTGGCGCAGCGCATGGTCGATGGCGCGCGGCAAGTGCATGAGGGGGCCACGCGCGTGGGTCGGGCGCTGCTCGATAACGTGACCGAATACCTGCTCGACGAGCAGCCAACGCTGGTCCGCCATGCCGCGCTCGACGGTTTCAGTACTGATGTGGCGCGCCTGCGCGACGACCTGGCACGCCTCGAAAAGAAGCTGGACCGCCTCGAGCGGTCGGCCGATGGAGGAGCCCCAGCCCCGCTGCCTTCGGCCCACCGCTGATCCTGGCAGATGCTTTCCGCCATGTTGCCTCCCGTCGCCGCCCAGAGCGGCGCACACCCTGAAGATTTCGCATGACCCGCCTGCTGCGTCTCTGCAAGATTATTTTTGTCATCCTGTATTACGGGCTCGACGAACTCGTGCTGTCGGGCTTCAAGAGCCGCCGGATCAAGTTCCTGGTGCGCGTGATCACCATTGGGCGCAAGCTCGAACAGCCGCGCGGTGTCCGGCTGCGGCTGGCGCTGACCACCCTGGGCCCGATCTTCGTCAAGTTCGGACAGGTGCTGTCCACGCGGCGCGACCTGATGCCGCCGGATATTGCCGACGAACTGGCCATGCTCCAGGACCAGGTGCCGCCGTTCGACTCGGCACTGGCCGTGCGCATCATCGAGAAATCGCTCGGCAGGCGGGTGGACGATCTGTTCGACAACTTCGAGCACCAGCCGGTGGCCAGCGCGTCGATTGCGCAGGTGCACTTCGCCACGCTGCGCGGCGGCCCGAACCATGGCCGCGAGGTGGCGGTGAAGGTGCTGCGGCCCGGCATGCTGCCGGTGATCGACAGCGATCTGGCGCTGATGGCCGACATGGCCACGTGGCTGGAGCGAGTCTGGGTGGACGGCCGGCGCCTCAAGCCGCGCGAGGTGGTCGCCGAGTTCGACAAGTACCTGCATGACGAACTCGACTTGATGATCGAGGCAGCCAACGCCAGCCAGTTGCGCCGCAACTTTGCCGACAGCGAACTGCTGTGCGTGCCCGAGGTGTTCTGGGACTGGTGTACGAGTTCGGTGTTCACGATGGAGCGGATGCATGGCATCCCGATCTCGCGCACCGAATCGCTCAAGGCGGCTGGCGTTGACATGCACAAGCTGGCCGAGGAGGGCGTGGAAATCTTCTTCACGCAGGTGTTCCGCGACGGGTTCTTCCATGCGGACATGCACCCGGGCAACATCCTGGTGTCGGTCCAGCCGGAGACCTTTGGGCGGTATATCGCGCTGGACTTCGGCATCGTCGGGGCGCTGTCTGAATTCGACAAGAACTATCTGGCGCAGAACTTCATCGCCTTCTTCCGACGGGACTACCACCGCGTGGCGCTATTGCACGTGGAGTCGGGCTGGGTGCCGGCCTCGACGCGTGTCGAGGAACTGGAGTCCGCCGTCCGAGCCTGCTGCGAGCCGTACTTCGACAAGCCGCTCCGCGAGATTTCGCTGGGCATGGTGCTGATGCGACTCTTCCAGACGTCGCGACGCTTCAATGTGGAGATTCAGCCACAACTGGTGCTGCTGCAGAAGACGCTGCTCAATATTGAAGGGCTCGGGCGCCAGCTCGATCCGGACCTCGACCTCTGGAAGACGGCCAAGCCTTTCCTGGAGAAGTGGATGTACGAGCAGGTTGGCTGGCAGGGCGCCTGGGAACGCGTCAAGGTCGAGGCGCCGCAATGGGCCAAGATGCTGCCTGACTTTCCGCGCCTGGCGCACCAGTTCCTGGAGCGCCGTGCCATGGTCCACAACGGCGATCAGGAGCGGCTGCTGGCGCAGTTGGTCCACGAACAGCGCCGTACCAACCGGCGCCTGTCTACGGCGCTGATGCTGATGGGCGGCTTCCTTGCTGGCATCGTGATCGTCCAGGCGATGGCCTGGGCAGGGTACTGGTAAGCGGCACAGCGTCCGGCGGACTATCCGCCAACGTCAGCAAAACAACACGAAGTGCCCCAATACGGGCATTTCTCCGGGTGGCGGGATTTTTTTTCGACCCCGCCAGTCTCCATCGCTATAATCCGCGTTTTGATTCGGCTACGACCGCTCATGCCCCCCGCCGGGCGCCCGCGGCCCCGACCGATGAATTGGACTCCGGCAGGGTGTTGCCACGATGCAGCGCTCGCCGGCATTCGGTTTCTCGCCACCAGGGCATTTCTGGCATTTTGGGATAGGGCAGCGGCATGCTGATCTGGTTCGTCATCGCTTATTGGGTCATTTCGGTCGGTATCGGCCTGTGGGCGGCGCTGCGCGTCAAGGGCACCGCAGACTTTGCCGTGGCGGGCCGCAGCCTGCCCTTCCATATCGTCACCGCAACGGTCTTCGCCACGTGGTTCGGCTCCGAAACCGTGCTCGGCATCCCGGCCGTATTCCTCAAGGAGGGCCTGTCGGGCGTGGTGTCCGACCCCTTCGGCTCCTCCCTCTGCCTGATCCTCGTGGGTTTGTTCTTCGCCCGGCCGCTGTACCGGATGAACCTGCTCACCATCGGCGACTACTATCACAACCGTTATGGCCGGCTGGCCGAGGTGCTGACCACGCTTTGCATCGTGGTGTCGTACCTGGGCTGGGTGGCGGCGCAGATCAAGGCGCTGGGACTGGTGTTCTACACCGTGTCCGATGGTGCGCTGTCACAGGACGCCGGCATGATGATCGGCGCGGCCAGCGTGCTGGTCTATACGCTGTTCGGCGGCATGTGGTCGGTGGCGATTACCGACTTCATCCAGATGATCATCATCGTGATCGGCCTGGTCTATATCGGGTACGAGGTGGGCGGACAGGCGGGTGGCGTCTCGGCTGTGGTCTCGCATGCGGCGGCGGCGGGCAAGTTTGAATTCTGGCCATCGCTGGACCTGGTGCAGATCATCGGGTTCGCGGCGGCGCTGTTCACGATGATGCTCGGGTCGATTCCGCAGCAGGACGTGTTCCAGCGCGTGACATCTTCGAAGACCGAACAAATTGCGGGCCGCGCCTCGGTGCTGGGCGGCGTCCTCTACTTCTTCTTCGCATTCATCCCGATGTTCCTGGCGTACTCGGCCACGATGATCGATCCGCAGATGGTGCAGAAATACATCGACACGGATTCGCAACTGATCCTGCCGCAACTGATCCTGACGCACGCGCCGATGTTCGCGCAGGTGATGTTCTTCGGCGCACTGCTTTCGGCCATCAAGAGCTGCGCGTCGGCCACGCTGCTGGCGCCGTCGGTGACGTTTGCCGAGAACATCCTGCGCCCGTACTTTCGCCATCTGACCGACAAGCAGTTCCTGCGCGTGATGCAGGCAGTGGTGCTGGTCTTCACGGTGCTGGTCACGCTGTTCGCGCTGAATTCGCACCTGTCGATCTTCCATATGGTCGAGAACGCCTACAAGGTGACGCTGGTGTCGTCGTTCGTGCCGCTGGCCTTTGGCCTGTTCTGGAAGCCGGCAACACGCCAGGGCGGATTGCTGGCCATCGTCCTGGGCCTGTCCTCCTGGCTGATCTGCGAGGTGGGCTATGCCGATGCTGCAGTGCCGCCGCAAATGGTGGGGCTGCTGTTCTCGATTGGCGGCATGGTGTTCGGATCGCTGCTGCCACAACTGATCAGTGACCGGCCTCCTACGCAAGAAGTGCATATCGCGTAACATTTGGAGAAATTGGCCCGTTCGTGACGAATGGGGCTCCGAATGACCGCAATTCCTGCCGGTATACGGGTTGACGACGGTTTATAATCCGAGGCTTTGCATCGTCACGCGTCCGGCACATCTGTATGCCCGTCGACATGATGGTCGCCCTTGTGGTTTCCGGCGACGGTGCCATCTACCCGCTTTACGTTCCGATTTTCACGAAATAACCATGCCGATCTATGCCTACCGTTGCGACGCCTGCGGCCAAGGGCGCGATGTGCTGCAGAAAATGAGCGATGCCCCGCTCACGGACTGCCCATCCTGCGGTGCCACCGGCACCTACAAGAAGCAACTGACCGCAGCCGGCTTCCAGCTCAAGGGCTCGGGCTGGTACGTCACGGACTTCCGCGGCGGCAACGGCGGCACCAGCGCACCGGCCAAGTCGGGCGACAGCGCGGCCGCAGCGGCTGCGCCGGCGGCCACTTCCGACGCATCGGCTTCGACCCCGGCAGCGGCTGCGCCCGCCGCTGGCTCGTCGGCCAGCCAATAAGCGCGGGCACGACGTGGTCGCCAAGAAAACTTCCGCCGTCAAGACCTGGTTCCTGACCGGCCTGCTCGTTCTCGTGCCGCTGGGCATCACGCTGTGGGTGCTCAACCTGATCATCGGCACGATGGACCAGAGCATGGCGCTGCTGCCCGTGGCATGGCAGCCCGAGAACCTGTTCGGGCGCCGCATTCCCGGTCTGGGCGCGATCCTCACGCTGCTGTTCATCCTGCTGGTCGGGGTGCTGACCCACAACTTCATCGGCCAGCGGCTGGTGCGCTGGTGGGAAGCGCTGCTGGGCCATATCCCGGTGGTGGGTCCGATCTACACCAGCGTGAAGCAGGTATCTGACACGCTGCTGTCCTCGTCGGGCAATGCATTCCGCAAGGCGTTGCTGGTGCAGTATCCGCGCGAGGGGTCGTGGACCATCGCGTTCCTGACGGGCCGGCCGGGCGGCGATGTGCAGAATCACCTCCAAGGCGAGTACGTCAGCGTCTATGTCCCGACGACGCCGAACCCGACCTCGGGCTTCTTCCTGATGATGCCGAAGGCCGATACGATCGAGCTCGACATGACTGTCGACGCGGCCCTAAAGTACATCGTGTCGATGGGCGTGGTGGCCCCGACGGACCTGCCCCGCAAGCCGAACGACGATACCCGCGAGGGACACGCCGAACTGGCCCGCGACGAAGTCGCCGACACGCAAACCAATTGATTGCGCGCGGCCCGCGCCTTGCGGCCGCGCTTTACAGGGAATTCCTCCTATGTCCTCCATGCGTACTCACTACTGCGGTCTGGTGACCGAACAACTGATCGGCCAGGAAGTGGCCCTGACCGGCTGGGTGCAGCGCCGCCGCGATCACGGTGGCGTGATCTTCGTCGACCTGCGCGATCGCGAGGGCCTGGTGCAGGTGGTGTGCGATCCGGACCGTCCGGAAATGTTCAAGGCCGCCGAAGAGATCCGCAACGAGTTCTGCATCCGCGTGGTGGGCAAGGTGCGTCCGCGTCCGGCCGGCACCGAGAACAGCAACCTGACCTCGGGCAAGATCGAAGTGCTGTGCCATGAGCTGTCGGTGCTGAACCCGTCGGTCACGCCGCCGTTCCAGCTGGACGACGACAACCTGTCGGAGACGACGCGCCTCACGCACCGCGTGCTGGATCTGCGCCGTCCGCAGATGCAATACAACCTGCGCCTGCGCTACAAGGTGGCGATGGAAGTGCGCAAGTACCTGGACGCCCAGGGCTTCATCGATATCGAAACGCCGATGCTCGGCAAGAGCACGCCGGAAGGCGCCCGCGACTACCTGGTGCCGTCGCGCGTGAACCCGGGCCACTTCTTCGCGCTGCCGCAGTCGCCGCAGATCTTCAAGCAGATGCTGATGGTCTCGGGCTTCGACCGCTACTACCAGATCACCAAGTGCTTCCGCGACGAAGACCTGCGCGCCGACCGCCAGCCTGAATTCACGCAGATCGACTGCGAAACGTCGTTCCTGACCGAGCAGGAGATTCGCGACCTGTTCGAGGACATGATGCGCACGGTGTTCAAGAACACCATCGACGTGGACCTGGTTTCCAAGTTCCCGGTGATGGAGTTCCGCGAAGCCATGGCCCGCTTCGGTTCGGACAAGCCGGACCTGCGCGTGAAGCTGGAATTCACCGAGCTGACCGAAGTGATGAAGGACGTCGACTTCAAGGTGTTCTCGGGTCCGGCCAACAGCGATAACGGTCGCGTGGTGGGTCTGCGCGTGCCGGGTGGCCACGCCATCTCGCGCGGTGAAATCGATGCCTACACGCAGTTCGTGGCGATCTATGGCGCCAAGGGCCTGGCGTGGATCAAGGTGAACGAAGTGGCCAAGGGCCGCGACGGCCTGCAATCGCCGATCGTGAAGAACCTGCACGATGCGGCGATTGCCGAAATCCTGAAGCGCACCGGCGCCCAGGACGGCGACATCATCTTCTTTGGCGCAGACAAGGCCAAGGTGGTGAACGACGCCATCGGCGCGCTGCGCCTGAAGATCGGCCATTCGGAATTCGGCAAGAGCACGGGCCTGTTCGAGGACACCTGGAAGCCGCTGTGGGTGATCGATTTCCCGATGTTCGAGTACGACGAGGAAGACGCACGCTGGGTGGCGATGCACCACCCGTTCACGAGCCCGAAGGACGAGCACATGCAATACCTGGAAACCGATCCGGGCAAGTGCATCGCCAAGGCTTACGACATGGTGCTGAACGGATGGGAAATGGGCGGCGGTTCGGTCCGTATCTACCGTGAAGACGTGCAGAGCAAGGTGTTCCGCGCACTGAAGATCGGTGCCGAGGAAGCCCGCGCCAAGTTTGGCTACCTGCTCGACGCGCTGCAGTATGGCGCGCCGCCGCACGGTGGCCTGGCCTTCGGCCTGGACCGTATCGTGACGATGATGGCTGGCGCCGATTCGATCCGCGACGTGATCGCCTTCCCGAAGACGCAGCGCGCCCAGGATCTGCTGACGCAAGCCCCGAGCTCGGTCGACGAGAAGCAACTGCGCGAGCTGCATATCCGCCTGCGCGCGCAGGAGCCGAAGACCACGGCCTAAGGCGAATCGGGTATCGGCCCGGTGTTTCATCCGCTGAAGGAAAGCCGCGCTACTGCGCGGCTTTTTTGTTTTCCGCGCAAGGATGCGTTTCCATTTGTTACCAGCAGGAACGAAGCTGCGACGGTGAATGTCTTCTCCCCGGATACGCGCGAAGCCGGCCCACCCGAAAGGCCAGCCGCGACGTGGGAGGATAAGACCAATGCAACTCGATACCGAACTGATCCGGGCCTTTCTTCTGGCCCATGCCGAGACCATTCTGACCTGGCTCGTGGCCGGCCTGCTGGTAATGCTGGTGGCGCGCTTCGAACTGCGCCGCGCGGTGCGCAGGTCCGCACAGGCCATGTCGGAATCGGTGGCCACCACCGTGGCCGCATGTGTGCCTGACATCGCCCATGCCGTGCAGGGGGCGCATGCCGTGGCCGCCGACGCAGATCGGGACGGCGAACCGGTGGAGGCACAGCGTGCCGAGGCACTGCGCAAGCTGGCGCTGGACACCGTTGCCACGGTGATGGCGCGCGGCCGGTGGCTGGAAGATGTCGGCAACCTGCGCCTGCCTGAGGATGCACTGCTTTCGGGACGCCGCGCCGGCGGTGCCGATCCGCTGCTGGTAGTGGCGCCGCAGCCCGTGGTGCAGGCTTACCTGGGCGCACAGCGCACGTTCGACGACGAAGCCACGCGTCTGCAGACCCATCGCCGCGAAGCCCTGCGTCTGCAGGACGCATTGCAGGAGCGGATTGCCGAGGCCGCGCATGTCGAACAGGAAACGGCCAGCATCGTGATGCGGTTCGAGCAGGTCAACGCCCAGGCCGCACAGGGTGTGGAGGCGGGCGACTACCAGCGCTTCCTGATCCAGAAGTACAACCAGCTTGGCGTGCGCGAAAAGGAAATCGCCCAGGAACGTGCGGAACTCGCCGCGCAGGTGCGCGAAAGCACGGATGCGCTGGCCCAGCATGCGCACGTGGCGTCCCAGCGCTATACCCGGACGCTGGCACCGCTGATGCAGCAACTGCGGGCGGCATGGGGCCATGGCGATTCACCCCAGGTCTTTGATACCTGGCTGCATGAGGGGGCGGGCACCGAGAGCGAAGTGCCGCGTCAACCGCCTGCGGCGTCCGATACCCACTATTTGTCGCCGCGCCAGCCGGGCGAACAGACTGCGGCCTGAGGCGTCGCTATTCCACATCGCGGTAACTAGACAGTAATCGGACAGGCGCCTACACACCAACCCAGCGCCGCTGCGCTATGCTTGGGGTCTGTCTCTTCCGCCGCCCCATGCGCTACAAGATTCCCGAATCGGTACTGGTCGTCATTCATACGCCAGACCTGCAAGTCCTGTTGATCGAGCGTGCCGACCGGCCTGGTTTCTGGCAATCGGTCACGGGCAGCCTTGATGCCGACGACGAGCCGCTGGCTGTCACGGCCGCTCGCGAGGTGGCCGAGGAAACCGGCATCGTGGCCGCGAGCTTCGAACTGACCGACTGGCACCACACGATCGACTACGAAATCTATCCGCAGTGGCGCCATCGCTACGCCCCCGGCATTGTGCGCAATACCGAGCACTGGTTTGGCTTGTGCGTGCCGGCACCGGTGCCAGTAACACTGGCGCCGCGCGAACATACCCGGTATGAGTGGCTGCCCTGGCAAACCGCTGCCGAGCGCTGTTTTTCGAGCAGCAATGCAGAGGCGGTGCGGCAACTGGCGTGGCGCACGCAGGCCGGCAGGCTTGACCGCACGCTGGAAGGCGGGGTGGCGCGATGAAGCTGCGCGTCGTCACCTACAACATCCACAAGGGCGTGAAGGGCTTCTCCGGCAAGCCGCGCATCCAGAGCGTGCGCACTGGGCTGCAGGCCATGGACGCCGACATCGTCTTCCTGCAGGAAGTGCAGGACCGCAATGACCGGTTGATTGCAGCCGAACTATTCGATCCCGACCACACCCAGCTCAACTACCTTGCCACGGATGCCTACCCGCACTCGGTCTATGGACGCAACGCAGTGTATGAGCACGGCCATCATGGCAATGCGATCCTGTCGCGCCATCCGATCCTGATGTCGGAGAACCTCGATATCTCGGACCATCGCTTCGAGCAGCGCGGGCTACTGCATGCGGTGGCGGATATCAACGGGGTGGAGGCGCACCTGATCTGCGTCCATTTCGGACTGTTCGCGCGTAGCCGCGTAAGGCAGGCCAGTGCATTGGTCGAGCGCGTGCGTGCCGTGGTGCCGGACACCGCGCCGCTGGTGATCGCGGGCGACTTCAACGACTGGAATCACCGGCTCGACGCCAAGATCTGCAATACGCTCAATGCCGTGGAGTCCGCGCACGCCAAGAACGGACGCATCCACACGTTCCCGAGCCATATGCCGTGGTGGCAACTCGACCGCATCTACGTGCGCGGGTTTGCGATCGAGCGAACGCAGGCGCTGACCGGCCGCGAATGGGCGGAGCGCTCGGACCATGTGCCGTTGATGGCGGAACTGGCCCATCGCATGGCGATACCCGAGGCGTAGCGCCCCGTCAGTGCGAGCCTGGTGCGAGCTTAGTGCGACGCCAGGTAGTCGCGAATCCAGTGATAGATCGCGTCCACGTCGCTCAGGTCGATCACGGGTAGCGTGGTCTGTGTTTCGACCTCGGCTTGCACATCGGTGGCAACGGCCACCACGCCGGGCACTTCGGTCCACAGGGGCGCCTTGCCGTTGGCGGGCCGATAGATTTCGAGCTTGGGGAAATCGCTCCACTTGTAGCCTTCGACCACGACGAGATCGGTGTCTGGCGGGAGCACGGCCAGCGCCTCGCCAATCTCTGGCGAGGGTTTGTCTTCGGGGTAGTGCCGCATCAACGTCAGGTGCCGCGCGCCTACCAGTACCACGTTCTCGCAACCGCCCTGGCGCATGCGCCACGAATCCTTGCCCGGCGTGTCGGGATCGAAACCATGGTGCGTATGCTTGATGCCCGCCACGCGCAGGCCATCGGCCACGAAACGGGGAATCAGCTGGTCCAGCAGCGTGGTCTTGCCGCTGCCCGATGAACCCGTGATACCGAATACCTTCACAATGCGTTCTCTTTTGGGCGTCAGAATGCACTGACAATAGCAGAGTTGGCCCGGGCCATGTGCAGGAGCCGCCCGTTGGTCGATAATCGAGCCATGTCACGGATCTACGATCGCGCCGAATCCGATTCGCCGAAGACGCCCCCGTCCGAAATTCCGGACGCGCCAGGGCCGCATGCCCCATCGCCGGCAGGCATTCCCACATCCGTTCACGAGATCGGCGCCGCTGGCGCCCGGGCCAAGGCCCGGCTCATGCACTGGATGCGGCGGCGCGGCAGCCCCGTACCGGGCAACCGGGTGGACCTGCTCTGCAACGGGACAGACTTCTTCCCCGCACTGATCGAGGCCATCGAAGCCGCGCAGGTCCACGTCGTGATCGAAACCTATATCTATGCCGATGACGACATCGGTGCCCGGGTGACCGACGCGCTGGTTGCGGCGGCGCAGCGAGGCGTGGATACGCGGTTGATCGTCGATGGCTTCGGCGCCGGAGACATGCCCGTCGCGCTCGTTCAGCGCTTGCGCGACGGCGGCGTGAAGCTGGAAGTGTACGGACCGCTGCGCGGTTTCAAACTGGCGCGGCGGCATCTGCGCCGGCTGCATCGCAAGCTGGCCATCATCGACGGCAAGATGGCCTTCGTCGGCGGCATCAACATCATCGACGATCACAACCACGGCCCGATCCATCTCCCGGACCTGGGGCCACGCTTCGACTTTGCAGTGCGCGTGCGCGGCCCGCTGGTGTCGCAGATCGCACTGGCGGCGGCGCGGCTCTGGTTCCGCATCGCACAGCGCAGGGGGCTGCGCGAGACCGCTAGCGCGTTTTCCGAGGTCGAGACACTGGCCCGCGCGGCTCGGCACGCGCGCGGCGATATCCAGCCGGATGGGGTGGCGGCATCGCTGCTGATGCGCGACAACCTGCGCAACCGACGCACCATCGAGCGCGAATACCTCTATGCGCTGGGTGCCGCACGCCATGACGTGATTCTGGCCAACGCGTATTTCCTGCCCGGCCACAAGATGCGCCGTGCGCTCCTGGCCTGCCGCAAGCGCGGTGTGCGCGTGCGGCTGCTGTTGCAGGGCATGGTCGAGTACAAGCTGCAGCACTACGCCACACACGCGCTCTACGCCACGCTGCTGGAAGCCGGTGTGGAAATCTACGAGTACGAAGAGAGTTTCCTGCACGCCAAGGTGGCCGTGGTGGACGATATCTGGGCGACGGTCGGATCCAGCAACATGGACCCCTTCAGCCTGCTGCTGGCGCGCGAGGCCAACGTGGCCGTTTATGACGCGGGGTTTGCGAACGAACTGCGCGAGCGGCTGGAGCGGGCCATGGCGCAACGCAGTGCGCGTGTGGTGCCCGAGGTACACGCCAGGCTGCCGCGTGTGCGGCGATTTGCCAATTGGGCGGCCTACTACGTGTTGCGTCTGGGCGTCGTGATTGCCGGGGTCACGGGGCGTTATTGAAGGCATCGCGGTAACATGCTGCCCTGCCGCACACCGCGAAGAAAACGTCGGCGTGCCGGCCCTGAATCCACGGGGTTTTCAGCAATTGCTGCATTGCGCCGCAAATTAAGCGCGCGATGCCGGGCGTTTAGAAACCCCGATCTAATTAAAAGCTTGATGCCAGTCGGCCCCGCCAGAATAATCTGAACGACCGTTCTTTTTTGGCTTAGACTTCGTGCAATTACGATGGCTCGACGCTGTCGTGATGCCTGCCTCAGGCAGAGTTGGGCTGAAAAAGGCAGCACCCAGGTGGGTGTTGTCGAGAACGGAGAGATAACCATGCGACACCAGTCAGTTCGTCTTGAATCCGCCGCCGCGCCCGCGCCCTTGCGCAAGGGCGAGATGACGCGCGTGGCGATTCTCGATGCCGCACTGGAACTGTCGTCCCGCGACGGGCTGGAAGGGCTGACCATCGGCCTGCTCGCGGAACGCATGCAGATGAGCAAGAGCGGCGTGTTCGCGCATTTTGGTTCGCGCGAAGACCTGCAGGTGGAAGTGGTGCGCGAGTATCACCGCCGGTTCGAGCAGGAGGTGTTCTATCCCTCGCTGCTGGAGCCGCGTGGTTTGCCTCGCCTGTGGTCGATGGTGCGTCGCTGGATGGAAAAGCGCATCCAGGAAGTGACCACGGGTTGCATCTACATCAGCGGGGCGGTCGAGTACGACGATCGCGCGGAAAGCCCGGTACGTGACGAGCTCGTCAAGAGCGTCACGATCTGGCGGGCCGCGCTGATGCGTGCGATCGACCAGGCAAGGGAAGAGGGGCACCTGCGCGCGGATTGCGATCCGCGACTGATGCTGTTCGAGATGTACAGCCTTGAACTAGGCTTGCATCACGACGCTCGTTTCCTGCGCCTGCCGGACAGTGCCGAGCTTGCCATGGTCGCGCTCAATAAACTGATTCAGTCCTACCGAACCTGAGCCGCCCCCGGGCAACGGTCGCAACCGCCTCTTCAAGGGGCGTGCGGCATGCGCGTGTGGCGGCATTGAAAACCTCCAAGGAGTCTTTGATGGGCCAGTACACCGCACCGTTGCGCGACATGCAGTTCGTGCTCCACGAAATGCTCGGCGCCGAAGCCGAACTCAAGGCGATGCCGCAACACGCGGACATCGACGCGGACACCATCAACCAGGTCATCGAGGAAGCCGGCAAGTTCTGCGCCGACGTGGTGTTCCCGCTGAACCAGCCGGGCGACCGCGAAGGTTGCACGTACGTGGGCGATGGCGTGGTGCGCGCGCCCAAGGGCTTCAAGGAAGCCTACCAGCAGTACGTGGAAGCCGGCTGGCCCGCACTGGCCTGCGATCCGGAATACGGCGGCCAGGGCCTGCCCATCATCATCAACAACGCGCTGTACGAGATGCTGAACTCGGCAGGCCAGGCGTGGACGATGTACCCGGGTCTCTCGCACGGCGCGTATGAAGCGCTGCATGCGCACGGCACGCCGGAACTCAAGCAGACCTACCTGACCAAGCTGGTATCCGGTGTGTGGACGGGCACGATGTGCCTGACCGAACCGCATTGCGGCACGGACCTCGGCATGTTGCGCTCGAAGGCCGAGCCGCAGGCCGATGGCTCGTACGCCATCTCGGGCACCAAGATCTTCATCTCGGCAGGCGAACACGACCTGGCCGAGAACATCATCCACCTGGTGCTGGCCCGTCTGCCGGACGCGCCGCAAGGCACCAAGGGCATCTCGCTGTTCGTCGTGCCGAAGTTCATCCCCGATGCCAGCGGCAATCCGGGCGAGCGCAACGGTATCAAGTGCGGCTCGATCGAACACAAGATGGGCATCCACGGCAACGCCACCTGCGTGATGAACCTGGACGGCGCACGTGGCTGGCTGGTGGGCGAGGCCAACAAGGGCCTGAACGCGATGTTCGTGATGATGAACGCCGCTCGTCTGGGCGTGGGTGCGCAGGGTCTGGGCCTGACCGAAGTGGCCTACCAGAACTCGCTGGCCTACGCGAAGGACCGCCTGCAGATGCGCGCGCTGACCGGCCCGAAGGCGCCGGACAAGGCCGCTGACCCGATCATCGTCCACCCGGACGTGCGTCGCATGCTGCTGACGCAGAAGGCGTATGCCGAAGGTGGCCGCGCGTTCAGCTACTGGACCGCGCTGCAGATCGACCGCGAACTGTCGCACCCCGATGCCGCCGTGCGCAAGGAAGCCGGCGACCTCGTGGCGCTGCTGACCCCGGTCATCAAGGCATTCCTGACCGACAACGCATTCACGTCGACCAACGAAGGCATGCAGATTTTCGGCGGCCACGGCTACATCTCCGAATGGGGCATGGAGCAATACGTGCGCGATGCCCGCATCAACATGATCTACGAGGGCACCAACACGATCCAGGCACTGGATCTGCTGGGCCGCAAGATCCTGGGCGACATGGGCGCCAAGATGAAGATCTTCGGCAAGATCGTGCAGCAGTTCGTGGAAGAGGAAGGCACGAATGAAGCCATGCAGGAGTTTGTGAACCCGCTGGCCGACATCGGCGACAAGGTGCAGAAGCTGACCATGGAAATCGGCATGAAGGCCATGGGCAACCCTGACGAAGTGGGCGCCGCAGCCGTGCCGTACCTGCGCGTGGTGGGTCACCTGGTCTTTGCCTACTTCTGGGCCCGCATGGCCAAGATCGCGCTGGAGAAGCAAGACAGCGGCGACAAGTTCTACGTGACCAAGCTGGCCACGGCACGCTTCTACTTTGCCAAGCTGCTGCCCGAAACCGCCGGCGAAATCCGCAAGGCCCGCGCCGGTTCGGCCACGCTGATGGCGCTGGACGCGGATTTGTTCTGATTGATCTGGTTTGACTGACGGTTTGCTCCCCTCTCCCGTGAAACGGGAGAGGGGCCGGGGGTGAGGGCATGGCGGATCGAATTGCGATCGTCGCGTCTTGAGAGGCCGGCCCTCACCCCCAACCCCTCTCCCGCCATGCGGGAGAGGGGAGCCGATCCGAAGCAGAAGGTAAATCTCTCTCCTCAAAACGCTCACGATACCCAAGGAGCGCGCATGTCCAATTTCATCGTCAAAAAGGTTGCCGTACTCGGCGCCGGCGTCATGGGTGCACAGATTGCGGCCCACCTCGTCAACGCCCGCGTGCCCGTGGTGCTGTTCGACCTGCCCGCGAAGGAAGGCCCGAAGAGTGGCATTGCCCTTCGCGCCATCGAGAATCTCAAGAAGCTGTCGCCGGCACCGCTCGGCATCAAGGACGAAGCGGGCCTGATCCGCGCGGCCAACTACGAAGACGACGTCGAACTGCTCAAGGAATGCGATGTGGTGATCGAAGCGATCGCCGAGCGCATGGACTGGAAGCACGACCTCTACAAGAAGGTAGCGCCGCATCTGGCACCGCACGCGATCTTCGCGACCAATACGTCGGGTTTGTCGATCACGTCGCTGTCCGATGGCTTCGATGCGGAACTGAAGTCGCGCTTCTGCGGTGTGCACTTCTTCAACCCGCCGCGCTACATGCATCTGGTGGAACTGATCCCGACTGCGACGACGCAGCCCGCGATCCTGGACCGCCTGGAATCGTTCCTGACCACCACGCTCGGCAAGGGTGTGGTGCGTGCCAAGGACACGCCCAACTTCATCGCCAACCGCGTGGGGATCTTCTCGATCCTGGCCGTGTTTGCCGAAGCCGAAAAGTTCGGCATTCCGTTCGATATCGTCGATGACCTGACCGGCACCAAGCTGGGCCGTGCCAAGTCCGCCACGTTCCGCACCGCCGACGTGGTGGGCCTGGACACGATGGCGCACGTCATCAAGACGATGCAGGATGGCCTGGGCGGCGATCCGTTTGCCTCCGTGTACAAGACGCCGGCCGTGCTGAAGGGGCTGGTCGATGCGGGCGCGCTGGGCCAGAAGACTGGCGCGGGTTTCTACAAGAAGGAAGGCAAGGCCATCAAGGTGCTCGACGCCAAGACCGGCCAGTATGTGGAATCGGGCAAGAAGGCCGACGAGATCGTCGTGCGCATGCTCAAGAAGGAACCGGCCGAGCGCATCAAGCTGCTTCGCGAATCCACCAATCCGCAGGCGCAGTTCCTGTGGAGCGTGTTCCGCGATGTGTTCCAGTACATCGCCGTCTACCTCGAACAGATCGCCGGTTCGGCCGCCGATGTGGACCTGGCGATTCGCTGGGGCTTCGGCTGGAACTCGGGTCCGTTCGAAGACTGGCAGGCTGCCGGCTGGAAGCAGGTGGCGCAGTGGGTCAAGGAAGATATCGAAGCCGGCAAGGCACTCGCTAACGTGCCGCTGCCCGCATGGGTATTCGATGGTGCCGTCGCCGACAACGGCGGTGTGCACGGTGCGCAAGGTTCGTGGTCGCCGGCGACGAGCAGCTTCGTCAAGCGCGCCGCGCTGCCCGTGTACGAGCGCCAGGTGTTCCGTGCCGCGCTCAAGGGCACGGACGCCGCTGATCCGCGCAAGTCGGGCAAGACGATCGAAGAGAACGACGGTGCGCGTATCTGGACCAGCGATGGTGCCGACGATGTGCTGATCATCTCGTTCAAGAGCAAGATGAACACGATTGGCCCGGATGTGCTCGACTCGCTCGTGCGCGCCGTGGAACTGGCCGAAGCCGAATACAAGGGTCTGGTCGTGTGGCAGCCCACGTCGCTGCAGCTCGGCGCACCCGGTGGTCCGTTCTCGGCCGGTGCCAATCTGGAATCGGCCATGCCGCAATTCATGATGGGCGGTGCCAAGGGCATCGAACCGTTCGTGAAGAAATTCCAGGACACGCTGATGCGCGTGAAGTACGCGGCAGTGCCGGTGATTCCGGCGGTGTCGGGCATCGCGCTCGGCGGCGGCTGCGAACTGATGCTGCATTCGGCCAAGCGCGTGGTGGCGCTGGAAAGCTATGTCGGCCTGGTGGAAGTGGGCGTGGGTCTGGTGCCGGCCGGTGGTGGCCTCAAGGAAGCCGCGATTGCCGCGGCCAAGGCTGCGCAGGCAGCTGGCAGCACGAACTACCTGAACTTCCTGACCAACCGCTTCCAGGCGGCGGCGATGGCCAAGGTCTCGACCTCGGCGCTGGACGCGCAGAAGATCGGCTACGTGCAGCCCACGGACACCATCGTCTACAACGTGCACGAACTGCTGTACGTGGCACAGAGCGAAGTGCGCGCAATGGCTAACGCCGGTTACCGCGCGCCGCTGCCGGGCCAGTTGATTCCGGTGGCGGGCCGTTCGGGCATTGCCACGATCAAGGCATCGCTGGTGAACATGCGCGATGGCAACTTCATCTCGGCGCACGATTTCACGATCGCCTCGCGCATCGCGGAAGTGGTGTGCGGCGGTGATGTGGAGGCGGGCTCGCTGGTGAGCGAAGAGTGGCTGCTGGCGCTGGAACGCAAGGCCTTCATCGACCTGCTGGGCACGGGCAAGACGCAGGAGCGCGTCATGGGCATGCTGCAGACCGGCAAGCCAGTGCGCAACTAATCCGCCAACGAGGAACCGACATCATGAAACAACTGCAAGACGCGTATATCGTTGCGGCTACCCGTTCGCCGATTGGCAAGGCCCCCAAGGGCGCCTTCCGCAACACCCGTCCCGACGACCTGCTCGCCACCATCCTGAAGGCTGCCGTGGCACAGGTGCCGAACCTGGACCCGGCGCTGATCGAAGACGCCATTGTTGGCTGCGCGATTCCTGAAGCGCAGCAGGGCCTGAACGTGGCGCGTATCGGCGCGCTGCTGGCTGGCCTGCCGAATACGGTGGGCGGCATCACCGTGAACCGTTTCTGCGCCTCGGGCCTGTCGGCTGTGGCAATGGCGGCTGACCGCATCCGCGTGGGCGAGTCCGATGTGATGATCGCCGCAGGCGTGGAATCGATGAGCATGGTGCCGATGATGGGCAACTCGCCGTCGATGTCGCCGTCGATCTTCGAGCGCGACGAGAACGTGGGCATTGCCTACGGCATGGGCCTGACCGCCGAGAAGGTTGCCACGCAGTGGAAGGTGAGCCGCGAAGATCAGGACGCGTTCTCGCTGGCGTCGCACCAGAAAGCCATCGCCGCGCAACAGGCTGGCGAGTTCAACGACGAGATCACGCCGATCGAAGTCGTCGAGAAATTCCCGGATCTGGCTTCGGGCCAGGTGGGTGTGAAGACACGCACGGTATCGCTCGACGAAGGTCCGCGTCCCGACACGTCGGTGGAAGGACTGGGCAAGCTGCGTGCGGTGTTCGCCAACAAGGGCAGCGTCACGGCTGGCAACAGCTCGCAGACATCGGATGGTGCTGGCGCGCTGATCCTGGTTTCCGAGAAGATCCTCAAGCAGTTCAACCTCGTGCCGCTGGCCCGTTTCGTATCGTTCGCGGTGCGTGGTGTGCCGCCGGAGATCATGGGGATTGGTCCGAAGGCTGCGATTCCTGCGGCACTGAAGGCCGGTGGTCTGACGCAGGACCAGATCGAGTGGATCGAACTGAACGAGGCATTCGCTGCGCAGTCGCTGGCAGTGATGCGTGACCTGGAACTCGATCCGTCGCGCGTGAACCGTATGGGCGGTGCGATTGCGTTGGGCCATCCGCTGGGTGCCACCGGTGCAATCCGTTCGGCCACCGTAGTGCACGCGCTGCGTCGCCACAACCTCAAGTACGGCATGGTGACCATGTGCGTCGGTACGGGCATGGGCGCAGCCGGAATCTTCGAGCGCGTTTAAACGCGCCAGTGGGGCGAATCTCAAGGCAGTGATGAGATTCGCCCCTACCTTCGATCAGATGAAGAAATGTATGGACACGAAGATGCCAACACGTTGACGCACTGACCCGGAGGAACATAACAATATGCAGGAGACAGCCATTCTGGCCGACGCGGCATGCGACATGCCGCGCGCGATGATGGACGCGCTTGGCGTCCGCACCATTCCCTTTCGCATCCGCGCGGGGGATCAGTTCATCGCCGATACACGCGATGAAGTTGCACTGCCCGATCTGTATCGGCAGTATCTGGTCGGCAAGCAGGACCACTATGCCGAATCCATTCCGCTGCTCGAACGCGAGCTTGAAGACCATTTGCTGCGCAATGTGGTGGCCGGTTGCGATCGCGCGATCCTGCTGACGATTGCGAGCAGCCGCAGCAAGTTTTACGCAAACGCCAATGGCGCCGTGGTGGGTACTGTGGCGCGCAGTTTCAAGCTGCGCAAGGACGCGGGCCGCAGCGGGCTGTTCGACCTGACCGTGATCGATACCGGCGCCATCGGGCCGGGACAGGCGTTGATCGTGCGCGAG
Organism: Cupriavidus sp. DL-D2; assembly: GCF_039710735.1. Taxonomy (NCBI): domain Bacteria; kingdom Pseudomonadati; phylum Pseudomonadota; class Betaproteobacteria; order Burkholderiales; family Burkholderiaceae; genus Cupriavidus; species Cupriavidus sp. DL-D2. The sequence goes on from NZ_JBDKXK010000004.1 coordinate 239,099, forward strand.
GCCGCGCGCATGCTGGCCGAGGGCGCGAGTGCCGCCGCCGTGGTGGATGCGGTGGAGAATCGATTGCGCGATGCCGCGCACATGTTCCTGATCCCGAACGAACTGCTGTACATGTACACGCGCGCCAAGCTGAAGGGCGAGAACAGCATCACGTGGGGCCGCTACATGCTCGGCAGCGCGTTCAATATCCGGCCCGTGATCCATATGCATCGCGGCGAGACCGATGCCATTGCCAAGGTGCGCGGCTCCGAGGATGGCATTCGCCGCCTGCTGGGCCATGTGGAAGCCTGCATCCGCGCCGGTGCCTTGCTGACGCCGGCGGTAGGTGCCGCGTATGCGGGCGATATCGACGAGGTGGAGTCGTGGCCCGCGTGGCAATCGCTGGCCAATGCTGCCGCACGACATGGCGTGGAGCTGATGCTCGCGCCGATGAGTCTGACCGTTGCGCTCAATGTGGGCGCCGGCGCGTTCGGACTCAGTTATCTTTCCGACATGCCGCCACCGTTTGTGTGAGCGGCCAAACCTGATACCGACGAGACGAGGAAGACATGAGCATTGCCACCCGCATCGAACAGGGCGTCCTGACCATTGGTTTCGACCGCATCGACAAGAAGAACGCGATCACGGCCGCGATGTACCAGACCATGGCCGACGCGCTGCGCGCCGCCGAGACCGACAACGCCGTGCGCGTGATCGTGATCGAAGGCAAGCCGGAGATCTTCACGGCCGGCAACGACCTCGAAGACTTCATGAAACGCCCGCCGACCCACGGCGAAGGCGGCGCACCCGCACCGGTGTTCCAGTTCCTGCACGCCATCAGCCACGCCACCAAGCCGGTGGTGGCATCGGTCAGCGGCGCGGCAGTGGGCATCGGCACCACGCTGCTGCTGCATTGCGATCTGGTCTATGCATCGGAGACGGCCAAGCTGTCGCTGCCGTTCGCGCAACTGGGCCTGTGCCCCGAGGCGGCATCGAGCCTGCTGCTGCCGCGCCTGATGGGTTACCAGCGCGCCGCCGAAAAGCTGCTGCTGGGCGAGGCATTCAGCGCGCAGGAAGCGCATGCCATCGGACTCGTCACGAAGGTGCTGCCGGTTGCGGAGTTGTCGGATTATGTGCGCCAGCAAGCGGGCAAGCTCGCCGCGCTGCCTGCATCGTCGCTGCGTGAGACCAAGCGGCTGATGAAGGGCGACGATGTACCGGCTGTCGAGAAGAAAATGAACGAGGAAGGCGAGGTGTTCCGCCGCATGCTGCTGGCACCGGAAGCCAAGGAAGCGTTCACGGCATTCTTCGAGAAGAGGAAGCCGGATTTTTCGAAGTTTGATTGAGGCGGTTTGAAACTACCGCTCGGCGTTCGCCCCTCTCCCGCCTTGCGGGAGAGGGGAACAAATCAATCCCACCTCAAGCCGTAGGCAACACCCGCGGCATCCGGCTCTCATCCGTTGCCACATACGTCAGCGTGGCTTCCGTCACCTTGACGATCTCATGGCTGTGGCGCATGCGTTGCGCGTAGACGGCCACTTCCACCGTGATCGACGTGCGGCCGGTCTTGACCACGTCGGCGTAGAAGCTGACCAGATCGCCCACGAACACGGGGTGCTTGAACAGGAACGAGTTGACGGCCACCGTGGCCACGCGGCCCTGGGCACGTTCGACGGCGGGAATCGAGCCGGCGATATCGACCTGCGCCATGATCCAGCCGCCGAACACGTCGCCGTGCACATTGGCATCGGCGGGCATGGGGACGACGCGCAGGGCGGGGTTCTTGCCGGCGGGCAATTCGGAGATGGGGGCGGATGTGGACATGTCGGCGATGGCGGAAAGCGGGAAGTACGGCGAATTCATGAGGCAGTGACGATGAACTGCCGGACCTGACGATCTCTGCGACAATCGCGGCATTGGCCTGAATTCTAACGTATGCGCCGCTATTCCACGACCGCCGAGCCCGCCCCCGCCGAGCCGGCAAACTCCCTGTTCAAGGGCGCTGGCGCGCCCCGCAGCGACTGGCAGACCGTTCGCAACCTGCTGCCTTACGTCTGGCACTACAAGTGGCGAGTGATCCTGGCGCTGACCTGCCTGGTTGCCGCCAAGGTTGCCAACCTCGGCGTGCCCGTGTTGATGAAGAAGCTCGTCGATACGATGAACATCGCGCCGGGCAACGCCACGGCGCTACTCGTGGTGCCCGCCGGGCTGATCGTCGCGTACGGGATGCTGCGTCTCTCCGGCACGTTGTTCACCGAGTTGCGCGAGATCCTCTTTGCCAAGGTCACGCAGAGCGCGGTGCGCGAAATCGCGTTGCAGGTGTTCCGCCATCTGCATGCGCTGTCGCTGCGATTCCACCTGGACCGGCAGACGGGCGGCATGAGCCGCGATATCGAGCGCGGCACGCGCGGCATCCAGTCGCTGATCTCGTACTCGCTGTACAGCATCCTGCCCACGCTGGTGGAGATGTCGCTGGTCATCGGCTTTCTGCTGCTGCACTACGACATCTGGTTCGCGGCGATTACGCTGTGCGCGCTGGTGGCGTATATCGCGTTCACGATCATCGTGACCGAGTGGCGCACGCACTTCCGCCGCAAGATGAACGAGCTGGACTCGCGCGCCAACCAGAAGGCCATCGATTCGCTGCTGAACTTTGAAACCGTCAAATACTTCGGTAACGAGGAATACGAGGCGCGCCGCTACGACGAAAACCTGCGCACGTATCGCACGGCCGCCATCCGCTCGCAGAACTCGCTGTCGCTGCTGAATTTCGGTCAGCAGACGATCATCGCCGTCGGGCTGATCCTGATCCTGTGGCGTGCCACGGTGGGCGTGGCGGCGGGCAAGCTGACGCTGGGCGACCTCGTGCTGGTCAACACGTTGATGATCCAGCTTTATATCCCGCTGAATTTCCTTGGTGTGATCTATCGCGAAATCAAGCAGGCCACCACCGACATGGATCGCATGTTCGTGCTGCTTGGTACGAACCAGGAAGTGGCCGATGCCCCCGGTGCCGCACCGCTGCGCGTGGACGGTGCGGAAGTGCGCTTCCGCCATGTGGGGTTTGGCTACGAGTCGAACCGCACGATTCTCGATGATGTGGATTTCACGATCGCTGCGGGCACCACCACGGCGGTGGTCGGCCACAGTGGCTCGGGCAAGTCCACGCTGGCGCGGCTGCTGTTCCGCTTCTATGACGTGAGTCGGGGCGGGATCGAGATCGATGGGCAGGATACCCGCAAGGTCACGCAAGCGAGCCTGCGCGCATCGATCGGCATCGTGCCGCAGGACACCGTGCTGTTCAACGACAGCATCTATTACAACATTGCCTATGGCCGGCCCGAAGCCACGCGCGACGAGGTAATCGAGGCCGCGCGCGCCGCGCAGATCGATCATTTCATCAGCGAGTTGCCGCAGGGGTACGACACACCTGTGGGCGAGCGTGGGCTCAAGCTGTCCGGTGGCGAGAAGCAACGCGTGGCCATCGCGCGCACGCTGCTCAAGAATCCGCCGATCCTGGTGTTCGACGAAGCCACCTCGGCGCTGGATTCGCGCACCGAACAGGCCATCCAGTCCGAACTGATGCGCCTGGCGCAGAACCGCACCACGCTGCTGATCGCGCACCGGTTGTCGACGGTGGTGCATGCCGATCAGATCCTGGTGATGGATCATGGCCGCATCGTCGAGCGCGGCACGCACGCCGAACTGATGCGCGCCAATGGCCGCTATGCAGGCATGTGGCAGATCCAGGCGCGTAATGCCGCGCAGGGTGTGCCCGATGCCGATGCGCTCGCCATCGACGCAGGCGACGAGACGCAGGACGCCTGACGCTTCTCTGAAGCGCGCCGTCATCGATTGTCGACAATCGATGACGGCAACCTGCGCGTACAGATGCGTGCGCACAATCATGGGTCGTCAATGCACCGCGCCCATGCATCGCGCCGGTGCGGCATGCCCCCTGCAAAGGCTGGCACGACCCTTGCAAAAAGCACCCTCCAGATAGATAAAAACTGGAGAAGGTCCATGCTGCAATTCGCTCTGCGTCGCCAATTTCTGAAACTGTGCACCACGGCAGGCACCGCGATGGTGCTGTCGACACTCTGCGTGGGCACCGCGCAGGCGCAAGCCGCGACGAAAGTCCGCTTTCAGCTCGACTGGCGTTTCGAAGGTCCGGCCGCACTGTTCCTGCTCGGCGAGCAGAAGGGCTACTTCAAGAACGAGAAGCTCGATGTGTCGATCGACGCGGGCAACGGCTCGGGCAATGTGGTCAACCGCGTGGCATCGGGCACGTATGACATGGGCTTTGCCGACCTGGCTTCGGTGATGGAGTTCTACGGTAACAACCCCGATGCCAAGAACAAGCCAGTGGCCGTGATGATGGTCTACAACAACACGCCCGCCGCCGTGCTGGCGCTGAAGAAGTCGGGCATCAAGGCGCCGAAGGACCTGACGGGCAAGAAGCTGGGCGCGCCGGTGTTCGACGCGGGCCGTCGTGCCTTCCCGATCTTCGCCAAGGCCAACGGCCTGCAGGCGGCATCGTTCAACTGGCAGGCGATGGACCCCACGCTGCGCGAAACGATGCTGACGCGTGGCGATCTCGATGCCATCACCGGTTTCTCGTTCACGTCGATCCTGAACCTGAACGCGCGTGGCGTGAAGGATGAGGACATCGTGGTGCTGCCGTATCCGCAGTTCGGCGTGAAGCTCTACGGCAACGCGATCATCGCATCGGAACAGTTCCTGAAGAGCAACCCCGAAGCGGTCAAGGCATTCCTGCGCGCCTTTGCGAAATCGGCCAAGGACGTGATCGCACATCCGGAAGAAGGCATCAAGGCCGTGAAGGCGCGTGACGGCATCATCGACGAGAAGCTGGAGGTCAAGCGCCTGAAGTTGGCGCTCGACAGCGTGGTGAAGTCGCCGGATGCCAAGGCCGAGGGCTTTGGCCGCGTGAACAAGCCGCGCCTGTCGCTAATGGCGTCGCAGGTGGCCGATGCCTTCGGCACCAAGGGCCGTATCAATCCCGATACGCTGTGGACCGACGCCTATCTGCCGTCTGCCGCCGAACTGGACGTGCTGCGATGATGGCAAGAGAAGCACTGATGCCCGCCTCGGGCGGGTCACCGGCCGATGCGGGTGGCGGCCAGCCATTCGTCGATTTCAATCGCGTATGGCTGGCCTATGACGATGAACTTGCGCGTCGCGGCGAGTTCGCAGTCGAGGATATTTCGCTGCAGGCTGCGGAAGGTGAATTCATCGCCATCGTGGGACCCTCGGGCTGCGGCAAGTCCACGTTCATGAAGCTGGCCACTGGCTTGCGCCAGCCTACGCGCGGCGTGGTCAGCATCAATGGCACCAAGGTCACCGGTCCGCTCAAGCAGGTGGGCATGGCGTTCCAGGCGCCCACGCTGCTGCCGTGGCGCACCACGCTCGACAACGTGATGTTGCCGCTGGAGATCGTCGAGCCGTATCGATCGACTATGCGCAAGAAGCGCGACGAGTACGTGGAACGTGCGCGCATGCTGCTGAAGACCGTAGGCCTGTCCGGCTACGAGGACAAGTACCCGTGGCAACTGTCGGGTGGGATGCAGCAGCGCGCATCGATCTGCCGTGCGCTGATTCACGAGCCGCGCATGCTGCTGCTCGATGAACCGTTCGGTGCACTCGACGCGTTCACGCGAGAAGAACTATGGTGCGTGCTGCGCGATCTCTGGCAAGCGCAACGCTTCAACGTGATTCTGGTCACACACGATCTGCGCGAGGCCGTGTTCCTGGCCGATACCGTCTACGTGATGAGCCCGCGTCCGGGCCGTATTCTGCTGCGCCGCGAGATCGACCTGCCGCGTCCGCGTCCGCTCGACATCACCTACACCGAACCCTTTGCCGAACGCGTGCATGAACTGCGCGAGAAGATCGGGCATAACCGGGGACAACACTGATCATGACGACGATGTCCTCTCTCCAGGCGAAGCGCGTGCAGCGCGTCGCCCCGTGGATTCTGCTGGGTACGTTCCTGCTGCTGTGGCAGGGCGCATGCCTCATCTTCAACGTCTCGGACTTCATCCTGCCGAGTCCGTCGGCCATCGTGGCTTCGCTGGGCGAGTACGGCGGCGTGATCGCCACGCATGCATGGCGCACGTTCTGGACGACCATGGTGGGCTTCGGCCTCGCCATCGTCGTAGGCGTACTGCTGGGCATGCTGCTCGGATCGTCGCGGCTCGCTTACGCGGCCACGTATCCGCTGATGACGGCGTTCAATGCATTGCCGAAAGCCGCATTCGTGCCGATCCTCGTGGTGTGGCTCGGCCTCGGTGCCGGTCCCGCGATCATCACGGCGTTCCTGATCTCGTTCTTCCCGATCATGGTGAATATCGCCACGGGGCTCGCCACGCTCGAACCGGAACTTGAAGACGTGCTGCGCGTGCTGGGTGCCAAGCGTCGCGATGTGCTGATCAAGGTGGGTCTGCCCCGCGCGATGCCGTTCTTCTTCGCCTCGCTCAAGGTGGCGATCACGCTGGCCTTCGTCGGCACGACCGTTTCGGAAATGAGCGCGGCGAACGAAGGCATCGGCTACCTGCTGGTATCGGCCGGCTCCGCGATGAAAATGCCACTGGCGTTTGCCGGCCTCGTCGTGATCGCGGTGATGGCGATGCTGATGTACGAACTGTTCGCCGTGCTCGAAAAGCGCATGACGAGCTGGGCCCATCGTGGATAGCCGTGGTTGATCAGGCGTAATCCAGCGGCAACGCCGTCGTGTACTTGATCTGTTCCATCGCGAAGCTCGAACTGACATCGGCCAGTTCTACGCCCTGGATCAGTTTCTTGTACACGGTGTCATAAGCGGCGATATCCGGCACCACCACGCGCAACAGGTAGTCGGTATCGCCCGCCATGCGGTAGAACTCGGTCACTTCCGGAATCGATGCCACGAGTCCGTGAAACGCCTTGAGCCATTTCACGTTGTGCTGGTTGGTGCGGATCGAGACAAAAACCGTCACGCCAACATTGAGCTTGGCCGCATCGAGCAGCGCCACGCGCTTTCGCACGACGCCGGATTCTTCGAGCTTCTGGATGCGGCGCCAGCATGGCGTCGACGTCAGCCCCACGCGTTCGCCGATCTCGGCAACAGGCACAGCGGCATCTTCCTGGAGGATCTCCAGGATCTGGCGGTCATAGCGGTCCATGGGATTTCCTGCAAACCTGAAGATTTCGATCCAAAACCCGCGCAGATTGTAATCCTGTTCCAACGGAGGGGGCGGAGGCAGAAAAATATTGTCGATGGCGGCGTCCGTGCTGCGCGGGACGTGGACGCAGGCGATAATCCGCGCCATGGAAATCAAATGGCTTGAAGACTTCGTCAGCCTGGCCGAGACGCACAGCTTCTCGCGCTCGGCGGAACTGCGGCATGTCACGCAGCCGGCGTTCTCGCGCCGCATCCAGTCATTGGAGGCGTGGGTGGGCACCGAGCTGATCGACCGGTCCAGTTACCCCACGAGCCTGACCTCGGCGGGCAAGGTGTTCTACGAGCAGGCACTGGCGATGCTGGCGCAGGTCAGCGAGACCCGTGCGCTGATGCGCGGGCAGCGGTCGGCCAATGCGCAGGTGCTGGAATTCGCCGTCCCGCACACGTTGTCGCTGACGTTCTTCCCCGAATGGCTCAAGGGCGTGGAGCGCAAGGTCGGCACACTGCCATGCCGCCTGCGCGCGCTCAATGTCCACGATGCGGTGCTGATGCTGGTGGAAGGCGGCTGCGACCTCGTCATGGTCTATCACCATCCGCGCCAGGCCATCCAGCTCGATCCGGCGCACTACGACATGCTCGTGCTCGGCACCGAACGGCTGTCGCCTTACAGCGTGCCCGATGCCACGGGTCGCCCGCTGTTCCGGCTGCCGGGTACGGACAAGAAGCCAGTGCCATTCCTGAGTTACACGCCCAATGCGTTTCTGGGCCGGATGGTGGACATGCTGCTGGCGGAGTCCGCCGATACGCTCAAGCTCGACAAATGCTACGAAACCGATATGGCCGAGGCGCTCAAGGCGATGGCGCTGGCCGGACACGGCATGGCATTCTTGCCGGAAAGCACGGTGCGTGAAGACGTGGCCGCCGGCCGTCTGGTGCGGGCCGAGGCGGCGCGCGGGCTGCCGCAATCGATCGATATGGAAATCCGGCTCTATCGCGAGCGACCTTCCGATAACGGGACCGAACGGCGCGGCGGCCAGTCGCGCCGCAAACGCCAGTTCGTGGACCGCATCTGGGCCGCACTGACGTCGCCGGCGTCGGACGCGTGAAACCGCAAGGTGCCAGGAAGGGGCGCCAAGGTTATGCGAGGCTTGCATAACCTGCCGAGGCGGGATGATGAAACGGCATTGGATTGGGGCAGGGCAGCGCCGATATCCTCCGTGTCACCTTCACTCGGAACTCAACGATGTCTTCCGCAGCACCGACGCAAAACGTCTCGAATGTCTCGCATGCCCACGCCCTGCCTTCCTACCTGAAAGCCGACGACCTCGGCCCGTGGGGCATCTACCTGCAGCAAGTCGATCGTGTCACGCCCTACCTGGGCTCGCTGGCGCGCTGGGTGGAAACGCTGAAGCGCCCCAAGCGCGCGCTGATCGTCGACGTACCCATCGAACTGGACAACGGCACCATCGCCCACTACGAGGGTTACCGGGTGCAGCACAACCTGTCGCGCGGCCCGGGCAAGGGCGGCGTGCGTTTCCACCAGGACGTGACGCTGTCCGAGGTGATGGCGCTGTCGGCATGGATGTCGGTGAAGAACGCGGCGGTGAACGTGCCCTACGGCGGTGCCAAGGGTGGCATCCGCGTGGATCCGCGCACGCTGTCGCACGGCGAGCTGGAACGCCTGACCCGTCGCTACACCAGTGAAATCAACATCATCATCGGTCCGAACAAGGACATTCCGGCGCCTGACGTGAATACCAACGCCCAGGTCATGGCCTGGATGATGGACACCTATTCGATGAATTCGGGCAGCACGGCCACCGGCGTGGTGACCGGCAAGCCGATCTCGCTGGGTGGCTCGCTGGGCCGCCATGAAGCCACCGGCCGTGGCGTGTTCGTGGTGGGTTCGGAAGCCGCCCGCAACCTGGGCATGGACGTCAAGGGTGCGCGCGTGGCCGTGCAGGGCTTCGGCAATGTGGGCGCTGTGGCCGCCAAGCTGTTCCATGAAGCCGGCGCCAAGGTGGTGGCGGTGCAGGATCACCGCACCACGCTGTTCAACCCGGCGGGTCTGGACGTGCCGGCAATGATGGAATACGCATCGCACAGCGGCACGATCGACGGCTTCCAGGCCGAAGTCCTCAAGGGTGACCAGTTCTGGGATGTGGAGTGCGACATCCTGATCCCGGCCGCGCTGGAAGGCCAGATCACCGCCGAGAACGCACCGCGCATCACGGCCAAGCTGGTGATCGAGGGCGCCAACGGCCCGACCACCCCGCAGGCCGACGACATCCTGCGCGAGCGCAATATTCTGGTTTGCCCGGACGTGATTGCCAATGCAGGCGGCGTGACCGTGTCCTATTTTGAATGGGTGCAGGATTTCTCCAGCTTCTTCTGGACCGAAGAGGAGATCAATGACCGGCTGGTACGAATCATGCAAGAGGCTTTCCGGGCGATCTGGCAGGTTGCCCAGGACAACAAGGTCACGCTGCGGACGGCCGCGTTCATCGTCGCCTGCACGCGGATCCTGCAGGCGCGCGAGATGCGCGGCCTCTATCCTTGATGGAGGACGATTCATGAAGCCGGGATTTGACGCTGCTGCAATGCAGCAAAATTCCCCGCTTCGGTGAAGCCCGCAACGCGGCGATCGGATGACTCCGGTTGCCGCGTTTTTTTGTCATCAACGGTTTGAAGCGGCGGCAACAATCGGTGCGCACTTGTGTCTCATTTTGGCGCAACGCAGCTAAACCATCGCTGAATTGGCACCAGTTAGGGGAAAAACCCGTTGTCTTGAGTGACGAGCTAAGCAATACTGTTTCGCCGGTGGGGCAGTCTGTTACAGTCCCGCCTTTCTCTTCATGGTCAAGGAGATGTTATGAATGTTGCCAAGTTGGCAGGCCTGATGATTGCGGCAGGGGTGTTGTGCGCAAGCGCGCAAGCAGCTGAGCCGCTGACGGGTACGCTGCAGAAGATCAAGGAAACGGGTGTCATCACGCTGGGCGTGCGGGACTCCTCGATTCCCTTCAACTACAACCTCGGCGGTGTCCGTCAGGTTGGGTATTCCTACGATATCAATATGAAGATCGTGGAAGCCATCAAGGATCAGTTGAAGCTGCCGAACCTGCAGGTCAAGGAAATTCCGATCACGTCGCAGAACCGCATCACGCTGCTGCAGAACGGCACGATCGATATCGAGTGCGGCTCGACCACGAACAACCTGGAACGCCAGAAGCAGGCATCGTTCACGAACAGCATCTTCATCATCGGCACGCGCATCATGGTGAAGAAGGACGGCGGCATCAAGGACTGGGCCGACCTGAAGGGCAAGAACGTGGTGACCACCGCTGGCACCACGTCCGAGCGCCTGCTGCGCAAGATGAACGATGACCAGAAGCTGGGCATGAACATCATCAGCACCAAGGACCATGGCCAGTCGTTCCTGACGCTGGAATCGGGCCGTGCCGTGGCGTTCATGATGGACGACGCGCTGCTGTTCGGCGAACGCGCCAAGGCCAAGAACCCGGCAGACTGGATCGTCGTGGGCAAGCCGCAGTCGCGTGAATCGTACGGCTGCATGATCCGCAAGGATGACGCACCGTTCAAGAAGATCTCCGACACCGTGATCGCCGGCCTGATGAAGGATGGTTCGATCAACACGATGTACGCGAAGTGGTTCCAGCAACCGGTCCCGCCCAAGGGCCTGAACCTGGACTTCCCGCTGTCCGAAGATATGAAGGCGCTCTTCAAGACCCCGAACGACAAGGCACTCGACTGATCGTTGCGATTGGCGCAGTGCGAAACGGAAGGAGCAGTCCTTCCGTTTCTTTTTGAGGACGCACTATGGATTACGCTTTTCACTGGGGAGTCTTCCTCGAGCAGGCCGCTTCCAACGAGACGTACCTGGACTGGATGATTTCCGGTCTCAAGGTCACGATCGCGCTGGGCCTGTCGTCGTGGGTGATCGCCCTTGTTCTCGGCTCGGTGCTGGGCGTGCTGCGCACGGTCCCGAACAAGTGGCTGTCGGGGTTTGCCGCCACTTACGTCGAAATCTTCCGAAATATTCCGCTGCTGGTGCAGCTGTTCATCTGGTACTTCGTCGGACCCGAGCTGCTGCCGGGCGGCGAAGCCATCAAGCAGATGAACCCGTTCACCCAGCAGTTCCTGGCAGCCATGATCTGCCTGGGCACCTTCACGGCCGCCCGGGTTTGCGAACAGGTGCGCTCGGGGATCAATTCGCTGCCGCGCGGCCAGAAGAACGCCGGCCTGGCCATGGGTTTCACGCTGGCGCAGACGTACCGCCACGTGCTGCTGCCGATGGCCTTCCGCGTCATCGTGCCGCCGATCACCTCCGAGTTCCTGAACATCTTCAAGAACTCGGCCGTGGCATCGACGATCGGCCTGCTGGAACTGGCCGCACAGGGCCGCCAGCTGGTGGACTACACCGCGCGTCCGTATGAATCGTTCATCGCGGTCACGCTGCTGTACGCGCTGATCAACTTCACGGTGATGTTCCTGATGCGCTGGGTGGAACGCCGTACCCGCGTGCCGGGCTTCATCGGCACGAAGTAAGGAGCTGCAACATGGCATACGAATTCGATTTCAGCTCCATCAATTACTCCACGCTGCATGTGCTGGGCGAGGGTATGGCCGTTTCGCTCAAGATCACGGTGACGGCGGTGATCGTCGGCATCGTCTGGGGCACGATCCTGGCGATGATGCGTTTGTCGTCGATCAAGGCACTGAACTGGTTTGCACAGGGGTACGTGACGCTGTTTCGGTCCATCCCGCTGGTGATGGTGCTGCTGTGGTTCTTCCTGATCATTCCGCAGTTGCTGCAGAAGGTGTTCAACCTCTCGGCGGCATCCGACCTGCGCATGACCTCCGCGCTGATCGCGTTCTCGCTGTTCGAGGCCGCGTACTACTCGGAAATCATCCGCGCCGGTATCCAGAGCGTGTCGCGCGGCCAGATGTTCGCGGCCCAGGCACTGGGCATGACCTATGGTCAGACCATGCGGCTGGTGATCCTGCCGCAGGCGTTCCGCAACATGGTGCCGCTGCTGCTGACGCAAGGCATCATCCTGTTCCAGGATACGTCGCTGGTCTACGTGAGCGCGCTGGCAGACTTCTTCGGCCAGGCTTACGGTATTGGCGAGCGTGACGGCCGCATCGTGGAGATGCTGTTGTTTGCTGGTCTCGTGTACTTCATCATTTGTTTTTCCGCTTCGCTGCTGGTCAAGCGTTATCAGAAAAAGGTGGCCGTATGATCGAAATTAATAACGTTTCCAAGTGGTACGGCGCCTTCCAGGTGCTGACCGATTGCACCACCAAGGTGGCCAAGGGCGAAGTGGTGGTGGTGTGCGGTCCGTCGGGCTCGGGCAAGTCGACGCTGATCAAGACCGTGAACGCGCTGGAGCCGTTCCAGAAGGGCGACATCCTCGTGGATGGCACGTCGGTGGGCAACCCGAAGACGAACTTGCCCAAGCTGCGCTCGCGCGTGGGCATGGTGTTCCAGAACTTCGAACTGTTCCCGCACCTGTCGATCACCGAGAACCTGACCATCGCGCAGATGAAGGTGCTGGGCCGCTCGAAGGACGAAGCCAACGCCAAGGGCATGAAGTACCTGGAGCGCGTGGGTCTGAAGAGCCAGGCCGACAAGTATCCGGGTCAACTGTCAGGTGGTCAGCAGCAGCGCGTGGCCATTGCGCGCGCGCTGTCGATGGATCCGATCTGCATGCTGTTCGACGAACCGACTTCGGCGCTTGACCCGGAAATGGTCAACGAAGTGCTCGACGTAATGGTGCAACTGGCCAACGAAGGCATGACCATGATGTGCGTGACCCACGAAATGGGCTTCGCCCGCAAGGTGGCCAACCGCGTGATCTTCATGGACGCCGGCAAGATCGTGGAAGACTGCGCCAAGGAGGAGTTCTTCGGCAACATCGAAGCCCGCTCCGAGCGCGCCCGTCAGTTCCTGTCGAAGATCCTGCAGCACTAAGCGAGCGCGCGAACCTCGCGTGTTTGCTCCCCTCTCCCGCCTTGCGGGAGAGGGACCCAAGACCTCGCCCCCTGTCACCGCTTGGGCGTGTCTGACGGTGCTGGCAGTCAAATCCCCCTCAAGTACAAGCCGTATTCGCGGCATTCTTCGCCTGCACCTCAGGCGGTATCGGCACCGTCCACGTCATGACGGGCTTTCCATTCTCGAACATGATCAGCTCGCCAGGCGCAAACTGCGTCCACGTCTCGTTGTCCGTCAACGGTGCGGTGGCGATAACGGCCACGCGATCGTCCGGCGTGGTGACCTGTGCGAAATCGATCGACAGGTCGGCATCGATCAGATGTGCCTTGGAGAACGGCCACTGCCGCACGATGTAGTACAGCCGCGTGGAGCAGTGCGCAAACAGCGCCTGACCGTTGCACAGCAGGAAGTTGAATACCCCATGCAGCGTGATGTCTCGCGTGATGTCGGCCAGCGCATGTCCCAGCTCATTCAGCGGCGGCTGCGATCCCGGAAAGCGTTTGCGCAGCCCCTGCATCAGCGTGCAGAACGCCAGTTCGCTGTCGGTGTCGCCCACAGGCTGGTAGACGCCGGACAGGAAAGGGGCGAATCCGTGCAGGTCGCCGTTATGCGCGAAGATCCAGTGCCGGCCCCAGAGCTCACGCATGAACGGATGGCAGTTCTCCAGCCGGACCGTGCCTTGCGTGGCCTTGCGGATATGCGAGATCACGTTCTTCGACTTGATGGGGTAGCGCTTGATCAGGTCTGCCACCGGCGACGAACCCGCCGATTGGTTATCGATGAACAGGCGGCACGCCTTGTCCTCGAAGAAGGCCACGCCGAAACCATCGGAGTGGTGGTCCGTCACACCGCCGCGCGCGGCAAAGCCGGTGAAGGAGAACGTCACGTCGGTTGGCGTGGCGCAGTTCATGCCTAGCAGCTGGCACATGGCGAGGGCACCGTGCGGCAGGGGGCTGCCGCTTTGCAATAGAATGGGGCCATTATCCTTCGCGTACCGGACGCTGCCAAGCACGGCGCCGACGCCCTCATCCCTTCCCAGCCATGAATCGAGACAAGATCGCTGCCATTCCCGGAGACGGAATCGGAACGGAACCCATGCCCCAGGGCGCCATCGCGGAGGCATCATGAATTTCCAGGGCTGTCCGCGCACCTTGCTGCTCGAGAGTTTCCACGCCGCTGTTGCTGCCGCCGATCCATTGCAAATCGTTGCCGATCACCTGCCGCCGCCGCATGCCGGGGGGCGCACGCTCGTGGTGGGCGCAGGCAAGGCTGCCGCGTCGATGGCGGCAGCGGTCGAGCGCGCCTACCAGGGCAAGGCCACGCTCGAAGGCATCGTCGTCACGCGCTATTCGCACGGCATGCCCACCGACCATATCCGCGTGATCGAGGCCGGCCATCCGGTGCCCGACGAAGCGGGCGAGCAGGCCGCTGCCGATATCCTGGCGCGTGTGCAATCGCTCGGACCCGAGGATCGGCTGATCGTGCTGGTCTCGGGCGGCGGCTCCAGCCTGCTGTCGCTGCCGGCCGATGGCATCCCCATGGCCGACCTGAAAGCCACCACGCGCGAGTTGCTGCGTTGTGGCGCACCGATCACGGACATGAACGTCGTGCGCAAGCATATTTCGCGCATCCAGGGCGGAAGGCTCGCGCAGGCGAGCCGGGCACCCGTGACCACGCTGATCGTGTCCGATGTGGCGGGCGACGATCCGAGTGCCATCGCCTCCGGTCCTACGGTTCCCGATCCCAGCACCTATGCCGATGCCCTCGGCATCCTGAAACGCTTCGGCGCCACGGTGCCGGCGAGCGTGCAATCCCATCTGGAACGCGGCGCGCGCGGCGAGATCGATGAAACGCCGAAGCCGGGCGATCCGCTGTTCAAGCGCGTCGACAACCGCATGATCGCCACTGCACATGGCAGCCTGGAAGCTGCCGCCGCGCTGTTCCGCCGTCAAGGCATCGAACCCGTGGTGCTCGGCGATACGGTCACCGGCGAGGCGCAGGAGGTGGCACGCGTCTATGCCGCGCTCGTCCGCGAGATTCGCAAGTACAATGCGCCGTTCTCCGCGCCGGTGGCGCTGATCTCGGGCGGTGAATGCACGGTCACATTGCCGAGTGGTGCGACAAACGCGCGTGGCGGGCGGTGCTCGGAATTCCTGCTGTCGCTGGCCATCGAGCTGGCCGGTGCGGAAAACATCCACGCGATTGCCGCCGACACCGACGGCATCGATGGTTCCGAGGACAACGCCGGTGCGTTGCTGGGCCCCGATTCGCTGGCGCGCGCTGATGCAGCCGGCGTCTCGGCCCGGCACAGCCTGGATGCCCACGACGCGTGGGGGTTCTTCCATGCGGTGGATGACCTCGTCGTGACCGGCCCCACGCGGACCAACGTGAACGATTTCCGCGCCATCCTGATTCTCTAGTTGTTGCTTGTCCCCATGACCCAAAAGATCACGATTACCCGCCCGGACGACTGGCACCTGCACCTGCGCGATGGCGCGGCGCTGACCGCTGTCCTGCCCGATACCGCACGCCAGTTCGCGCGCGCCATCGTCATGCCGAACCTCAAGCCGCCGGTCACCACGGTGGCGCAAGCCGCTGCCTACCGCGACCGCATCCTGGCCGCACTGCCGGCCGGGATGACGTTCGAGCCGCTGATGACGCTGTACCTGACCGACAACCTGCCGCCCGAGGAAATCGTCGCAGCCAAGGCCAGCGGTTTTGTCCACGCGGTGAAGCTGTACCCGGCCGGCGCCACGACCAACAGCGATGCTGGCGTGACCGATATCAAGCGATGCGCCCCTACGCTGGAAGCCATGCAGCGTGCAGGCATGCCGCTGCTGGTGCACGGCGAAGTCACCAATGGCGACATTGACCTGTTCGACCGCGAAGCCGTATTCATCGAGCGCGTGATGAAACCGCTGCGCCGCGATTTCCCGGAACTGAAGGTGGTGTTCGAGCACATCACCACGTCCGAGGCCGCCCAGTACGTGGCCGAAGCCGAAGGCCCGATCGCTGCGACGATCACCGCGCACCATCTGCTCTACAACCGCAACGCGATCTTCATCGGCGGTATCCGTCCGCATTACTACTGCCTGCCGGTACTCAAGCGCGAGACCCATCGTGAGGCGCTGGTAAAGGCCGCTACGTCGGGCAGCGACCGTTTCTTCCTCGGCACGGACAGCGCGCCGCATGCCAAGGGCCTCAAGGAGCACGCGTGCGGTTGCGCGGGTTGCTACACGGCGCTGCATGCGATGGAGCTTTACGCCGAAGCATTCGATGCAGTCGGCGCGCTGGACAAGCTGGAGGCGTTCGCCAGCTTCAACGGCCCGGCGTTCTACAACCTGCCGCGCAACACGGGCACGTTGACGCTGACGCGCGAGGATTGGGAGCTGCCGACGGAACTGCCGTACGGCGACACCACGCTGGTGCCGCTGCGCGCAGGCGAAACGCTGCGCTGGAAGGCAAGCTGATTGCTTCCGGCGATTGACTGGACGCGGCCCTGGTACCAACCATTCGCCGCGTCCGCATCGGTCCTTTCGCACGAGGATCTGCGCGAAGGACTCAATGCAGTCGCCGGTGCCCTGCGCAATGCGCGCGGGCAGCCGCTACGCTTCGTGCCGCAGTCATCGTTGCCCGATGGCACGGCGTACGAATCCCACATCCACGCCAGCGGGCAGGTGCCGACGCGCGACAACCTCCACGACGCCTTCAACGCGTTGATCTGGCTGCACTTCCCCGAAACCAAACGTTTGCTGAACCGGCTGCAGGCCGAGGCCATTGCGCGCGACGGCGTGCAACAGATGCGAGGCGGTCTGCGCGATGCCGCCACGCTGTTCGACGAGAACGCGATCCTTTTCCTCACCGAAGACGACACGCTGTTCGATGCCCTGAAAGGGTTTGACTGGCGCGAATTGTTCATCACCCGGCGCGTTTCGTGGCGGGGCGTCTGTGGCGTGATGCCGTTCGGGCACGCATTGCTCGAAAAGCTCGTCCATCCCTACAAGGCCGTCACGGCCCACGCCTGGCGTGTCATTGCGCCGCCGTCGATGCCGATGCACGAACTCGACGCCATGCTTGCAGCGGATCTCGCCGAAGCGGCAGAAGCAGGCCGCTTCGCCGGTGGCCGCAGCTTTTCGCCGTTGCCCGTCATGGGTATCCCGGGCTGGTGCGACGGCAACGCTGATCCAGCGTTCTATGAGGATGTCACGGTGTTTCGTCCGGGACGCCGGCCGCCCCAGCCGTCCATTCGGTGATAGACTGCGGCCCGCAAAGCAGGCCAGACAATCGCTGCTTGTTCCCGCAAGGGGCAAGGGGAGGAAAGTCCGGACTCCACAGGGCAGGGTGTTGGCTAACAGCCATCCACGGTAACGTGCGGAATAGGGCCACAGAGACGAGTCTTGCCGCTGGCTTCGGTCGGCGGGAAGGGTGAAACGCGGTAACCTCCACCTGGAGCAATCCCAAATAGGCAGACGTTGAGGCGGCCCGCTGAGTCTGCGGGTAGGGAGCTGGAACCGTCCGGTAACGGCCGGTCTAGAGGAATGGTTGTCACATGCAGAGTGCCCGCAAGGGCGGTCGGCATGCACAGAATCCGGCTTATCGGCCTGCTTTGCTTCGGATTTGAGAACGCCCGGCGTGCTTCTGCACCGCCGGGCGTTTTGCTTTGGCGTGAGCGTGGAAACGTCAGCCTTCGACGATCTCGGTGGTATGCGTGATCTCGGCAGTCTTCGCCAGCATGATCGATGCCGAGCAGTACTTCTCGTGCGACAGCTCGATGGCACGCTCCACCTTGGCGGGGTCCAGGCCCTTGCCGGTTACCGTGAAGTGGAAGTTGATCTTCGTGAACACCTTCGGATCGGTATCGGCGCGCTCGGCTTCCAGCTTGACCGAGCAGCCGCGAATATCCTGGCGGCCACGCTTCAGGATCAGCACCACGTCATAGGCGGTGCAGCCGCCAGTGCCCAGCAGCACCATCTCCATTGGACGCGGCGCCAGGTTGTTGCCGCCACCGTCCGGTGCGCCGTCCATGGCCACCAGATGGCCGCTGCCGGTCTGGGCGATGAAGCTCATGCCCTCCGGGCCCGACCATGTCACTTTGCATTCCATTTTTTTCGTTCCTCGATTCGTTGATGTCCTGATTTCGCTCGCACGCAGGGCATCTCATGACTTGCATTTCGCGAGTATAGGCCAACTCCGCGGGCGCCTTCCCCTACGGGATTTCCCCTAAAAATCCGAGGGTTTCCTCTAGTGTGGTGTCGATCAAAGACTCGCTTTGTATGGATAAGCTATTGATTTAAAAGAAATAACGTTCTTTTAAAGAGGTGTATTGTACATTCCATATTATGGAATTGAATTTCGTAGTGTAAATTTTCTTGCCTTGCAAGGGGCCATATGTATAATCCAATCCATCGAACGACGGCGCACGAAGAGCGCGCAGAGTGCGAAAGCGAAAGAGGTTCCGGCCCGGATCGCTCGCCGCACCACCGCAATGACCGGCCCCGTCGATCGCCCGGTGTCTCCTCCACCCTCCTCCTTTGGTGGATTCAAACCCAAGTCCGATAGACTTGGGTTTTTTTTCGCCCTTTGCAAGGGCCGCCACGGTGCGCCAGTGAACAACTCGGCGCTTGTCATGCTGCCAGCCGGCAAAGACTTGACGAAATCCGGCAACTTTGCTTGTGCGATGGCGCCGTAGCCGCTTATAATCGTCGGCTTTCCGGTCATTGCCCCCGGAAAAAATCAGGGAGAGCCTGCAGAGAACAAGCAGGAAGGTCAGGTCCCAAGGGCCGACCGACGACAGGACGCTAAAACGGCGACCGTCATACCGGGCAGATTTTCTAATCAGGAAAAATCATGAAGACCTTTTCCGCCAAGCCTGCAGAGGTAAAGCGCGACTGGTACGTGATTGACGCGACGGACAAAGTCCTCGGCCGTGTTGCCAGCGAAGTGGCACGCCGACTGCGCGGCAAGCACAAGCCAGAATTTACTCCTCACGTCGACACCGGTGATTTCATCATCATCGTCAATGCAGCCAAACTGCGCGTGACGGGTACCAAGGAACAGGACAAGAAGTACTATCGCCATTCGGGTTACCCGGGCGGTATCTACGAAACGACGTTCGGCAAGATGCAGCAGCGTTTCCCGGGCCGTGCCCTGGAAAAGGCTGTCAAGGGCATGCTGCCGAAGGGTCCGCTGGGCTACGCGATGATCAAGAAGCTGAAGGTTTACGCCGAAGCCGAGCATCCGCATAGCGCACAGCAGCCCAAGGTGCTGGAAATCTAAGGGGGCCATCCATGATCGGTAATTGGAATTACGGTACTGGCCGCCGCAAGAGCGCCGTGGCACGTGTCTTCATCAAGTCGGGCAAGGGCGCTATTGTCGTCAACGGCAAGCCCATCAACGAGTATTTCGCTCGCGAAACCTCGCTGATGATCGTGCGCCAGCCGCTGGAACTGACGGCTCACGCCGAAACGTTCGACATCAAGGTCAACGTGACCGGTGGTGGTGAAACCGGCCAGGCCGGTGCTGTTCGCCACGGCATCACCCGCGCGCTGATCGATTACGACGCCACGCTGAAGTCGGCCCTGTCGAAGGCTGGCTACGTTACGCGTGACGCACGTGAAGTCGAGCGTAAGAAGGTTGGTCTGCACAAGGCGCGTCGTCGGAAGCAATTCTCGAAGCGTTAATGTGCTTCTGCCTGGTCCGGCCCGCCGGATCTGGCAAGGCCCGAAAAAGACCGCACGGTTCATCGTGCGGTTTTTTTTTGCCATGACATTTCAGATCAAGGACTTGTCACATTCAGCGTTGCGCATATCCGTGCTTAAAGCATTTCATCCGCATGCCGTTCATGCGGCGATACAATCACGGGCTTGCATCCAGACGCTGCATGAAAAGGGAGTAGATACATGCTGTTTTCCAAGAAGAAGGGCCTGTCCATCGATACATTGATCGGGCCGGACACCACCATCGAGGGCGATGTGGCGTTCTCCGGCGGTTTGCGTCTGGATGGCCGCGTGCGCGGCAACATCATCGCTGTGGAAGGCAAGTCCAGCATGCTCGTGATCACCGAGAAAGGTGTGGTCGAGGGCGAAATCCGCGTCGAGCATCTGGTCCTGAACGGCACAGTGAACGGGCCGGTCCATGCGACGGAACTGCTCGAACTGCAAGCGCAGGCCCGGGTCCATGGCGAGGTGCGCTATGCGGCGCTTGAGATGCAGCAGGGGGCGCTCGTCGAAGGGCGTCTGATCCCGCTGGTGCAGACAGAAGTGCGTGCATTGCCCAATCACGTCCCGCCCGCAGAGACCGATGTGGATGTCGAAGCCACTGTCGTGGAGATCGTGGCAGATGTCCCAACCGTGGAAAACGTGACGGAAGAGGCTTCCGAAGCCGGTGAAAAGCTGGAAAAGGTTGAGAAAGTGGCCTGACGCGGCCCGGCAATCCCGACGCAGAGGCCCTTGAAATCAAGGGGTTTCGGCACGATTTCAGAGTAGCGCTTAGAATACGGGCGTACCTAACCAGGAGAATTCCCCATGAACGCAGTCGCAGAGGCACCCGTTACCGAAGATGTGCCGGCACCGTTCGTCTTTACTGACAGCGCGGCCGACAAGGTCAAGCAATTGATCGAGGAAGAGGGCAACGCCGAATTGAAGCTGCGCGTGTTCGTGCAGGGCGGCGGTTGCTCCGGCTTCCAGTATGGCTTCACGTTCGACGAAGACGTGAATGAAGACGACACCCAGATGAACAAGAACGGTGTCACCCTGTTGATCGACTCGATGAGCTACCAGTACCTGATTGGCGCCGAGATCGACTACAAGGAAGACATCAACGGCGCCCAGTTCGTGATCAAGAACCCGAATGCCTCGACCACCTGTGGTTGCGGCTCGTCGTTCTCGGTCTGACGCCAGACGTCTCGCCATAAAAAAAAGCGCACCCTACGGTGCGCTTTTTTCTTCCGCAGAACCCCTGACGCGCTCAGCGCGGATAGATCGCGCCCAACACGCGCGGTCCGGCTGCCCCCGTCACGGTCGGTACATTGCCGGGCGCACGGTGCACGCACTGGCGGGCGAACCATGCAAACGCCAGCGCTTCCACCTGGGAAACCGGCACGCCATACGCGTCCGAAGTCTCCACCGTCACGCCCGGCAGTAGCTGTCCAAGATTGCCGAGCAACGCCTCGTTGTACGCACCGCCACCACAAACAATCAGCCGTTGGGCATCTGGCGCGCAAGTCTGCACGTCACGCGCAATAGCCGTAGCCGTCAGCGTGGCCAGCGTGGCTTGCACATCGGCCGCCGGCAGCGGGCTTGGCAGGCTTTCCAGCACCGCCTGCAGCCAGCCCGGGTGGAACAGGTCGCGGCCGGTACTCTTGGGTGGCGGGGCGTGGAAATAGGGTTCGGTCAGCAGTCGCGTCAGCAGCGCCTCGTCGACGCTGCCTGTGGCACCCCAGGCGCCGCGATCGTCGAATGGCTCGCCGCGATGACGTTGCACCCAGTCATCGAGCAGTGCATTGCCCGGTCCGCAGTCGAAGCCGGTCACAGGCCGGCCGGTATTCGCGGCGGGCAGGATGCTGATATTCGAGATGCCCCCGATATTGCAGACCACGCGGGTCTCGTCGCGCGCGCCAAATAGCGCCGCGTGGACGGCGGGAACGAGCGGTGCACCTTGTCCTCCTGCGGCGATATCGCGACTGCGGAAATCCGCGACGACATCGATGTCGGTCAGTTCCGCCAGCAGGGCAGGATGTTGGGTCTGTCGGGTGTAGCCCGTTCCGTCATAGAGTCCGGGACGATGCCGGACGGTCTGGCCGTGTGCGCCGATCGCAACCACCTGGCTGGCGTTGATATCGGACTCACGCAACAAGGCTTCCACGCACGCAGCGTAGACGCGCGCCAGACCATTGGCGGCCATGGCTTCACGATGAATCTCGTCTTCGCCAGGTTGTTGCAGCGCTGCGAAGGCTTCACGCAGGCTGTCCGGGAATGGCAGGTGAGCCGCAGCCAGCACCACCGGCTGCGCCGCCGTGAAATCGACGAGGACGCCGTCCGCGCCGTCCATGCTGGTGCCTGACATCAGGCCAATGAAACAATCAGTAGGCACCGGGGGCATGGATATCGGTTTCGGTCGAAGCTCAGTTGCTGGCGGTCAGTACATTGTAGGTGCGGAGCATGTTGATGCGGCTCAGCGTGGCACTGGTGTAGGTCAGGAAGTCCGCGCGCGACTTGCCGGTCAGGGTCGGCGCTTCCATCAACGTCGTCGTCAGCGGATTCTGCGGAACGTCGTTGTAGCGGAACTCATAGTGCAGGTGCGGCCCAGTGGCCCAGCCCGTCGAACCGACATAGCCGATCAGTTGGCCTTGCGACACATGCTGGCCTTCGCGTAGTCCGGCAAAGCGCGACAGGTGCGCATAAAAGGTCGAGTAGCCGTTGGCATGCTTGAGCACGACGATGTTGCCGTAGCCGTTCTGCTGCCCGGCGAACTCCACCGTGGCATCGGCCGTGGCGATCACCTTGGTGCCCTGCGGCGCGGCGAAATCCACGCCCTTGTGCTGCTTCCACTGATGGTGAAGCGGGTGGTCGCGCCCGCCGAACCCTGACGATACGCGCGAGAACTCTACTGGCGAACGCAGGAACGGACGCTTCATGCTGCGCCCATCGAACGTGTAGTAGGCGCCCGGCGTACCGTCCTTCGGTGCGTACCAGAGTGCCTGGTACAGCGTGTTGCGGTTGATCAGTTCGATGGCCACGACACGGCCATTGCGAACGAATGCGCCATCGCGGAAGCCGGCTTCGTAGACGATGCGGAAACGGTCGCCACGGGCGATGTCGTGGTGGAAGTCGATGACACCCGAGAAGATCGAGATCATCTGGTTGACCACTTCGTCAGGCACGCTCGCGCTGTCCATCGACTTGAAGAAACCGGTGGCGTCGATTGCGCCGGACGCCATTTCGTAGTGCAGGTCGTTGTCGACTGCCTCGATGCGCGCCTTGTACGTGAAATCGCCGCCTTCCTTTTTAGGCGCCACGCGCTCGATCACGAGTTCGCGCGAACTGCCTGCGTCGCCGCCGAGGTTGGCTTGCAGCGAAACCAGCAGATTGCTGCTGTCGATCTCGGCCTGCACCGCCTGGCCGGGGTTCAGGTCGAACAGGCTGCGGGCGGTAGGGTTCTTGACGATAAACGCTTGCGCATCGGGATCGTCCACGCCGAGCCGGCGCAGCAGGGAGCCGATGGTATCGCCGCGCTGCATGCGTTCCTGCTGTACGTAGACGCCCGCGTCGCTCGCCTCGGTCAGCTGTTCGAGTTGCTCATGCACGTCGGGCATGCGCAGGGTATGTTCGACTCGCGGGGCGAGCGGATCATCGAATGCGTTGCGGGGGGCAACGCCCATCGCCGCCGCCATGCCAAGCGTAAAAACCGTGCCGACGGCGACGGTCAACTGCTTGCGGCGGCGCGTATGCTGGGGATTCGTCGGGTCAACCAGGACTACCAGTTGCCGCGCGAAAACATCGCGGAGATTAGACCACATCACGTAGAATTCAAGCTTTCCGAATTGGCAGGCCCTACCGCGACGATTTGTTTCGTCTGCCATCCTCCCCCGAGGTGCGGTGCGGGTATTGTCTGTTTGCCACCCTTCCGGGTGACCGCCGACGACTGTTGTCGGACGAGAAGCTGCGAAGTATATCAGATGAAAATCTGTCATCCGTAGCCTTTTTCCTAAAGATTTCAAAGACTTACCCATGACTGAAGTGAAGCCGGCCGCCGTGGCCAACTATCCACTTACGCCGTCCGTGATGCGCGCACTGGAGATCACCAAGCGCGGCTGCGACGAGCTTCTGGTCGAGGCCGAATGGCTCCAGAAGCTGGCCCGGAGCGAGGCCACTGGTGTGCCGCTGCGCATCAAGCTGGGACTCGACCCCACCGCGCCTGACATCCACCTGGGCCATACCGTGGTGCTGAACAAACTGCGCCAGTTGCAGGACCTGGGGCACCAGGTGATCTTTCTCATCGGTGATTTCACGTCGACGATTGGCGATCCCTCGGGGCGCAATTCCACGCGGCCGCCGCTGACCCGCGAGCAGATCGAGGCCAACGCCACCACCTACTACAAGCAGGCCAGCCTGGTACTCGATCCCGCGAAAACGGAAATCCGCTACAACAGCGAGTGGTGTGATCCGCTGGGCGCACGCGGCATGATCCAGCTCGCTGCCAAGTACACCGTGGCGCGCATGATGGAGCGCGACGATTTCACCAAGCGTTTCCGTTCCGGTGTGCCGATTTCGGTCCACGAGTTCCTGTATCCGCTGATGCAGGGCTACGACTCGGTGGCACTGAAGGCGGACCTGGAGATGGGCGGCACGGACCAGAAGTTCAACCTGCTGGTAGGTCGCGAATTGCAGAAGGAGTACGGGCAGGAATCGCAGTGCATCCTGACCATGCCGCTGCTGGTAGGACTGGACGGCGTCGAGAAGATGTCGAAGTCCAAGAACAACTACATCGGCGTGACCGAAGCGCCGAACGAGATGTTCGGCAAGCTCATGAGCATCTCGGACGACTTGATGTGGCAATACTTCACGTTGCTGTCGTTCCGCCCGCTGGCCGAGATCGACCTGATGAAGCAGGAAATCGCCGCGGGCCGCAATCCGCGCGATTGCAAGGTGCTGCTGGCGCAAGAGATCGTGGCGCGTTTCCACAGCCAGGCTGATGCCGAGAGCGCGCTGGAAGCATTCAACCATCGCGCCCGTGGCGGTATTCCGGACGACATTCCGGCCGTGAGCCTGGAAGGTGCGCCGATGGCCATCGCCCAGTTGCTCAAGCAGGCCAACCTTGTGCCGTCTACCTCCGAGGCAAACCGCAATATCGAGCAGGGCGGCGTGAAGATCGACGGCGCCACCGTTGCGGACAAATCCGTCAAGGTGGCGGCGGGGACGTATGTGGTGCAGGTCGGCAAGCGCCGCTTTGCACGTGTGACGCTGGCCTGAGGGGCGCGATGATCGCCCTGATCCAGCGTGTGACGCAGGCGCGCGTGACCGTGGAAGGCCGGACGACCGGCGAGATCGGTGCGGGCCTGCTGGCCCTGGTGTGCGCCGAGCGTGGCGACACCGAGGCGCAGGCCGAGCGCCTGTTGGCCAAGATGCTGGGCTATCGCGTGTTTTCCGACGCAGCCGGCAAGATGAACCTGCCGGTGCAGAACATTGACGGGCAGGGCAAGGCGGGCGGACTGCTCGTGGTGTCCCAGTTCACGCTGGCCGCTGACACGAACAGTGGGACGCGGCCGAGTTTTACGCCGGCGGCCTCGCCCGAAGACGGTCGTCGCCTGTACGATCATTTCGTGGCCCGCGCCCGTGCCGCACATCCCGATGTCCAGACCGGGGAATTCGGCGCGATGATGCAGGTCAGCCTGACTAATGACGGCCCGGTGACGTTCTGGCTGCGCGCACCCCCTGCCGCTACGGCGTGAGATTGCGGACGCGCCAGGACGCAAGTGCCTGACCCGCTGCAACCTGATCGCCAAACGAATCCAAGTCGAAGGAGATCCACATGAAACTCTGGAGCAAGGCTTTTGCCGACAACGCGCCCATTCCGGGCGAGTTCGCGTTCTGCGTGCCCGACGCGGCCAATCACGTGACGCTGTCGACCAACCGCAACCCCGATTTGCATTGGGATGACGTACCCGCAGGCACGCGCTCTTTCGTGTTGCTCGCCCACGATCCCGACGTGCCGAGCCGTGGCGACGATGTGAACCAGGAAGACCGCGAGGTGCCGGAATCGTTGCCGCGCCTGGATTTCTTCCACTGGGTGCTGGTCGATATCCCCCCGGGCCTGACCACGATCTCGGCTGGTACGCATAGCGACGGCGTGATCGCGCGCGGCAAGCCCGGACCCGAGGCACTGGTCGGTACGGCCACTGCTGGCGGCCTGCGCCACGGTACGAACGACTACACGGGCTGGTTTGCCAACCACGACGACATGAAGGGCGACTACTTCGGCTACGACGGCCCGTGCCCGCCGTGGAACGACGCGATCGTCCATCGCTACGTGTTCACGGTGTATGCGCTCGATATCGACAGCGTGCCCGTGGAAGGCAAGTTCACTGGCGCCGATGTGCGCGAGGCTATCCAGGGTCACGTGCTGGCCGAGGCCAGCTATACCGGCACGTACACGCTCAACCCGCGTCTCATCAAATAATTCTCAGGACCGCCGTCCGTCGCCCCCCCAAGGAATCGGCATGTCGCAAAGCTCTGGCCCGCAAACGCTGGCCTACACCCACCTGATCGTCATCCGCCATGGCGAGACGGCCTGGAACCGCGAACGCCGTTTGCAGGGCCAGGTCGATATTCCGCTCAACGACACGGGCCGCGCTCAGGCGCTGGCGCTGGCCGGCGCGTTGTCGGGCGAGCCGATCGATGCCGTGTATTCGAGCGACCTGGGCCGGGCGATGGAAACCGCGGCGCCGCTGGCGCAGGCACTCGGACTGACCGTGCGCACGGAGCCGCGGCTGCGGGAACGTCACTACGGCGACTTGCAGACGATGACCTACGCCGAGGTCGCCGAGAAGCGGCCCGAGGATTTCGCGAACTGGCAGGCGCGCGTGCCCGACTATGCGCCGCCGGGTGGTGAATCGCTACGGGAGTTCCAGGATCGGGCGGTGGAAATCGCGCTGGCCCTGGCCCGTCGGCACCCCGGCGAGCGGATTGCGATGGTGGCGCACGGCGGCGTGCTCGACTGCCTCTATCGCGAAGCCACGGGCATGACGATCGAAGCGCCGCGCGAGCATGAGCTGCTCAATGCCAGCATCAACCGCATGCGCTGCGACAGCGCCACACTGACGGTGCTGCAATGGGCCGATGTCAGCCATCTGGAAGCGCTGACGCTCGACGAGGTAGACCGGCGCGTGCCCTGAAACCCAGGGCAACGCGGGCTCAGACCTTCAGGCGGAACGGGGTGAAGTTGGTGTTCCGGTCGTACCAGTCCTCGTTCTCGGCACGCTTCAGGAACGCCACCACCTTGTAGGTCACGGGCGTCATGACCACCTCCCAGCCCGTCTTCAGCACGTACTGCGCCACGGCCACCTGGATGACTTTCTCCAGCGGCCAGATGCCGTAGAAGGCAATCACGTAGAACAGCGAGGAGTCGACCAGTTCACCGGCCAGTGTCGATCCGATGGTGCGCGTCCACAGCCAGCGCCCGCCCGACCACAACTTCATCTTGGCCAGCACATAGCTGTTGGTGAAGCTGCCGCAGCAGAAGGCGATCAGCGAGCCGAGGGCGATGCGCCAGGTATTGCCGAACACATCCTCCAGGCTCTTCTGGTAGTCGATCATGAATGGCGCCACCGGCATGCGCAGCACCACGAACGCCATGAACGTGGCAAACGCCAGGGCGGCAAAGCCGGCCCACACCACGCGCCGGTCGCGGCCATAGCCATACACCTCGGTCAGCACGTCGCCAAAGATGTACGAGACGGGAAAGAACAGCACGCCAGCGCCGAACGTCACGGGGCCGATCACCGGCAGCGTGACCTGCGCGGCCTTGGCCGCCCCGATCAGGTTCGAACACAGCAGCACCGTCACGAAGGCCACCATGACGAGGTCGTAGTAGCGATAGGTCCGGCCGATATGTGGGGCAGTGTGCGGGCCGGGCTGTGGAGCGGCGGGGGATGGGGGCATGGGCGGGAGCGGGGCGCGTGTCTGGCGGTTGTGTCGGGCGATTATGCCAGTGGCGCCACGAACGCGTCGCCACGGTCGTGCCCAAACAGAACGCCCGGCCGGAGCCGGGCGATTTCGCTTGCACAAGGCTGCCCCGCAGGGCGACGGGGCTAGAGATCGAGCTTGCTGATCTTCGAGCCGTTCAGCGACACATCGAACATCAGGCCCGCGTTGGTCTGCACGAAGGCGATGACCGGCTGCTGCATGGTGACGGTGTCGATGGTGCCATTGGCACCGATCTTGGCCAGGGCCACGCTGGCATCTGCGCCAATGGTCCAGCCCTTGGACTGCACGAACTTGTTGTACGCCTCCGGTGTCATGAACATGATGATGACCGAGCGCGACTGGCCGCCAGCCGTCAGGCCGATGGTGCCCGAGATCGTGCGGTAGTAGCCCTGCGTCGCGCCCTTGCTGCGCAACGCGCCATCGCCATACTCGCCTCCGATCACGAGGCCACCCGCCAGCACGCGCGGGAATACCAGAATGCCCTGTGCCCGGTTGCCGAGATCCCTCGCACTGCTCGTCGAAGCGTAGAGGCGGTTCAGCGCGCCGTCGGCGCCTTCATCGATCTCCTTGCGCCGCGCCGCTACATCCGTGGGTGTGCTGGGACCCGTGGTCGTGCAGCCGGCGGCAAAGCCGGCGGTGGCCACAAGCAGGCCCGACCCGGCGACGCGGGTCACAAACTGACGTCGATCCATTTTCCTGTTCTCCTCTGTGGGACAAGTGCTGCGTCGGCGGCAACCGGCCGCCACGTCATGCGGATCAGCTGGCGTTCGGTGACTTGACGGTGATGGCCACGACTTCCTTCACGACGATCTTGGCCATCTGGCCCTTCTTGATGCCGGCCAGATCGATATTGGGGTCCCTGACCTTGACGGTGCGCAGGGTCTCGCGCGGGCCACGGAAGGTGATGGTGCGCTTGGCAGCGTCCACGTTGGTGATCTCGGCGGTCACCGTGGTGGTGATCTCGCGCATCACGCCGGGTTTGCCGCCTTCGGCGGCGCGGGAGGTGCGCTCCACCTGTTCCATGAGGGCCGTGTCCTTGCTGCCCACTGGCTCCACCCCGGCGACCACGGCGGCAGCACGTGTCAGCGTGACGATATCGCCCTTCTTGACATTGCCGATGTTCTTGGCTTCGTCGCCCGCCACCAGCGCCACCAGGTTGCCGCGCGGACCCTGCACGAGGATGCCCTTGGCGTCCGGATCGACTTCCACGACCTTGCCGCTGACCACGGCCTCTTCGGCGATGCCGTTTGGCGCGGGTGTCGTCGACGGTTTTTGCGCGTGGGCAGCACCGGCCATGGTGAAGGCCAGGCAGGCTGCGGCGGAAAGCATGGAGAGACTAAGGCTGGCTCGCTGTTTCATGACTGTCCTTATCGCGCATGGCGCGTTTTTGTAAAAACGGGTGCAGTCATTGTGGACAAGCGGGCATAGCGGGGCAATCCACTTCGAAAAAATTTCTAATGGTTCCCGAAAACGTTTAAATGGGGGATTCTGCGCGCGCAGCAGTAGGCTGCCGGCCCACCCGGCAGCATGCAAGACTGCCTCAGGGGGCGTCGAAAATCTCGCCGTCGCGTGACGACTGGGGCGAGGACAGCCCGAAGTGGCGATAGGCCGCCGCCGTGGCCACCCGTCCGCGTGGCGTGCGCTGCAGGTATCCCTGCTGGATCATGTACGGCTCCAGCACATCCTCGATGGTGTCGCGGGCCTCGCCGATGGCGGCGGCCAGGTTGTCCACGCCCACCGGGCCACCATCGAACTTGTGCAGCACGGCTTCCAGCAGCTTGCGGTCCATCAGGTCGAAGCCGACCGTGTCCACGTCGAGCATCGCCAGCGCGGCATCCGCCAGTTCACGCGTGATGGTGCCGTCGCTTTTCACCTCGGCGTAGTCGCGCACGCGGCGCAGCAGGCGGTTGGCGATACGGGGCGTGCCCCGGGCGCGGCGCGCAATTTCCAGTGCGCCGGCCGGTTCGATCACGGCGTTGAGCAGATGCGCCGAGCGCGTCACGATGCGCGACAGTTCTTCGGGCGTGTAGAACTCCAGCCGGGCCACGATACCAAAGCGATCGCGCAGCGGATTGGTCAGCATCCCCGCGCGCGTGGTGGCGCCCACCAGCGTGAACGGCTGCAGGTCGAGCTTCACGGAGCGGGCCGCAGGGCCTTCGCCGATCATGATGTCGATCTGGTAGTCCTCGAGCGCCGGATACAGGATTTCCTCCACCACCGGGGACAGGCGATGGATTTCGTCGATGAAGAGGACGTCGTTGGCTTCGAGGTTGGTCAGCAGGGCGGCCAGGTCACCCGGACGCTCCAGCACCGGGCCGGAGGTCTGGCGCAGGTTCACGCCCATTTCGCGGGCGACGATGTGGGCCAGCGTGGTCTTGCCAAGTCCCGGCGGGCCGAATAGCAGCACGTGGTCCAGCGCCTCCTGGCGCTTGCGGGCCGCGTGCATGAAGATGTCGAGCTGGCCGCGCACTTTCTCCTGGCCCACGTACTCGTCGAGCAGCTTCGGACGCAGGGCGCGCTCGAACGCCTCTTCCTGTTTCGAGGCGGGGGTGGCGGCAATGACGCGCTCGGGCGGGCGGTCACCGGTCAGCTTATCGGTTTCGATCATGGCAAGTCAGAAGCGGGATGGCGCCATTCTACGCTGCGAGCGCGGCGGATTCCGGCCCTCAACCCTTGGACAGTGCCTTGAGCGCGAGCTTGATGCCTTCGGACACGCCCGTGCCCGCAGGCACCTGCTTCACGGCCAGTGCCGCCTCTTTCTCGGAGTAGCCCAGCGCCAGCAGTGCGTTGAGGATGTCGGAGGCGTTGTCGGACACCGGCGTCGCGCCCGGTGCGTGGCCCAGCTCCGCACCGAGCTTGCCCTTGAGTTCGAGCAGCAGCCGTTCGGCGGTCTTCTTGCCAATGCCGGGGATCTTGGTCAGCCGACCCGTTTCCTGCATCGTGATCGCCTGCGCCAGTTCCGGCACTGACAGACCTGACAACACGGCCAGCGCCATGCGTGCGCCGATGCCGGTGATCTTGATCAGTTCGCGGAAGGTGTTGCGCTCGGTAGCCGTGCCGAAGCCGAACAGCAGGTGCGCGTCCTCGCGGATGATCTGCTGCGTGAGCAGCGTCACGGGCTGTCCGACGGCGGGCAGGTTGTAGAACGTGCTCATCGGCACATCGATCTCGTAGCCGACGCCGTGGCAGTCGACCAGCAGATGCGGGGGGTTCTTCTCAAGCAGGGTGCCGGCGATGCGTCCGATCATGATGGGTACAAAGGAAAGATTGGCCGCAAGTGTATCTGGTATCTGTAGCGCGCCTTGCGGGGGTTATCGTCCGTCGATGGCCTTGCGGCCCAGCGCGGGGTCATCCGTGAAGAAGCCATCTACCCCGGCTGCCACGAATGCCTGTACTTCGCGCTCCATGCCGGCCGGGTTGCGCGTGGCATCGCCGCCGGGCGCGCGCAGGGATTTCGGCAGGAAACTGTTCTCGGGGCGGAACGTGTAGGGATGCACGATAAGCCCGGCCGCGTGCGCATGCGTGACCAGCGCCGTGGGCGCGGCGAGGTTGCCTTGTGCGTCGCGCGGAATGACCAGGCTTTTCTCGGGGCCGATGCCGTTGGCATATGTGGCCACTTCGCGCAGGCCCAGCGGCGTCAGCATCGACGCATAGGTGCGGCTGTCGCCCGCCAGTCGCCAGTCAGCGGGACGATTGCGCGGATTGCCGATCAACTGCACGACCCTGAGGTTCGGCATCGACGCGCCAAGCAATCGCTTCATCGTACGCAGCGGGCCGACTTCGAACGATTGCACGTACACCGGCGCGGTCTTCGCATAGGCATTGCCCTGCAGCGCTGCGGCGAGTTTTTCTTCGAGCGGCAGGCCGATGCCGCGGAAGTAGCTTGGATGTTTCAGTTCGGGATAGATGCCAATCGGGCTGCCACGCCGGGCAGCCGCCTGTTCCACGAGTTTGAGGATCTCGTCGAACGTGGGGACTTCGAACTGGCCGTCGAGCTTGGCGTTGTAGGGGCGCAGCTTCGGGATGCGTTCCCGCGCGCGCATCGACTTCAACTCGGCAAGGGTGAAGTCTTCGGTGAACCAGCCGTCGATCCGTTCGCCGTCGATGACCTTGATGCGGCGGCGGTCGGCAAACTGCGGCAGTTCGGCCACGTTGGTCGTGCCCGTGATGTCGTTCTCGTGGCGCGCCACCAGTACCCCATCCTTCGTGGCGACGAGATCGGGCTCGATGATGTCGGCACCATCGTCGATGGCCTTCTGGTACGAGGCCAGCGTGTGCTCGGGCCGCAGCGCACTGGCGCCACGATGGCCGATGACAAGGGGCTTCGGGGCCGGCTCGGCGGCAGTAGGTGGAGAGACAGGAGTGGGGGCTGCTGGGGCAACGGTGCGTGGTGCTTGCGGAGCCGTGGCGCAACCGGCAATCAGTGCGGCAGTTGCGACGGCCAGTGAAAGACGAAGCGAGAAGAGCGACGAGAGAGACGACATCCGGGGGCTTCCTGCATGGTCAAGGCCCCGATTGTAAGCCTGACGGACAGCCTGAGCCGTCGTCAGCCCACCAGCCGTCCGCGCCTGACGCGCATGCCCTTGCGGGCCAGTTCTGGCGCCATGTTGGCCAGCGTGCCGAGTGTGTTGCTGCCGTTGGCATGGCAGATTGCCACGCCGAGCGCATCGGCCGCATCGCTGCTCGGGCGTCCCGACAGCGCCAGCAGGCGCATCACCATTTCCTGCACCTGCTCCTTGTTGGCACGGCCATAGCCGACCACGGCCACCTTCAATTGCAGAGCGGTGTACTCGAATACCGGCAGACCCTGTCCAACGAGTCCGCAAATTGCCGCACCGCGTGCCTGTCCCAGCATCAGCGTCGATTGTGGATTGACGTTGACGAACACCTTCTCGATGGCCGCACAGTCCGGCGCATAGGTACGCGCCACCTCGGCAATCCCGTCATAGAGCGTCTTCAGGCGTTCCGGCAGGCTTTCGTCGCCATTGCTGCGGATCGTGCCCGATGCCACATAGGCCAGCTTGTTGCCGTGCTTCTCCAGCACGCCAAAGCCAGTGGTCCGCAAACCGGGATCGATACCGAGGATACGCATGAAGCGGGGGAGGGGGGAGGGAATTGGGATGGGCGTAGTGTAGAGGATTACGCCGGAGGGGAGTGCTGCAGGTTTGCTCTCCTCTCCCGCTGCGCGGGAGAGGGGGTGGGGGTGAGGGCGGGGCCCTCAATGACTGCAGAGCCGAAATCAGCTCTGCAGCTTCCCCAAGGTTTTCCGCTTAATGCCGGAAATGCCGCGTGCCGGTCAGCACCATCGCAATGCCGCGCTCGTCTGCAGCGGCGATCACTTCATCGTCGCGCATCGAGCCGCCCGGCTGGATCACCACGCTGGCGCCGGCATCCACCACCACGTCCAGGCCGTCGCGGAACGGGAAGAACGCGTCCGATGCCACGGCCGAACCGGCCAGCGTGAGGCCGGCGTTCTGTGCCTTGATGCTGGCAATACGTGCCGAGTCCACGCGGCTCATCTGGCCGGCGCCGACGCCCAGCGTCATGCCGTTGCCGCAGAACACGATGGCGTTCGACTTCACGAACTTGGCGACGCGCCAGGCGAACATCAGATCGTCCATTTCCTTCGGCGTCGGATGGCGGCGTGTCACAACGCGCAGTTCGGACGGCTGCACGTTGCGCGCATCCGGACCCTGCACCAGCAGGCCGCCGCCCACGCGCTTCAGGTCATATTGGTTCATACCCTTGCCGAGCGGAATCTCCAGCAGGCGCACGTTCTGCTTGGCCGCGAACACGTTGCGCGCGGCGGTGCTGAACGACGGGGCGATCAGCACTTCCACGAACTGCTTCGCCACGGCTTGCGCAGCCGCTTCGTCCAGTTCCACGTTGAAGGCGATGATGCCGCCGAAGGCCGAGGTCGAATCGGTCTTGAAGGCCTTGTCGTAGGCTTCCAGCGCGTTGGCGCCGATGGCCACGCCGCACGGGTTGGCATGCTTGATGATCACGCACGCGGCACCGGCGGTGGACTCGAACGACTTCACGCATTCCCATGCGGCGTCCGCATCGGCGATGTTGTTGTACGACAGTTCCTTGCCCTGCAGTTGCACGTAGTTGGCCAGCGCGCCGTCCACGGCCTTGAGGTCGCGGTAGAAGGCGGCCGACTGGTGCGGGTTCTCGCCATAGCGCATTTCCTGCACCTTCTCGAAGGCCAGGTTCAGGGTCTGCGGGTAGCTGCTGCGGCCCTGGTGCGACTTGTCGGCGCCGAGGCTGGTCAGGTAGTTGGTGATCGCGCCGTCGTACTGGGCCGTGTGCGCGAACACCTTGGTGGCCAGGCGGAAGTTGGTGTCGTAGCCCACGCTGTTGGCGTTGGCGCGCATTTCGTCGAGCACCACGGCGTAGTCGACGGGATCGACGATCACGGTCACGTCGCGGTGGTTCTTGGCCGCCGAGCGCAGCATGGTCGGGCCGCCGATGTCGATGTTCTCGATGGCGTCCGGCAGCGTGCAGTCATCCTTGGCCACGGTCTGCTGGAACGGGTACAGGTTCACCACCAGCAGGTCGATCGTCGGGATCTTGTGCTCGGCCAGGGCAGCCATGTGCTCGGGCAGGTCGCGGCGGGCCAGAATGCCGCCGTGGACCTTCGGGTGCAGCGTCTTCACGCGGCCGTCGAGCATTTCAGGGAAGCCGGTGTAGTCGGCCACTTCCGTGACCGGCAGGCCGGCATCGGCCAGCAGCTTGGCGGTGCCGCCGGTGGAAAGCAGCGTGACGCCGAGCGCGTTCAGTTCACGCGCGAATTCGACGATGCCGGTCTTGTCGGAAACGGAGAGGAGTGCTTGCTTGATCATGGCTGGGGGAGACGCTTCAAAGTAATCCGTGTTGCTGCAACTTCTTGCGGAGGGTGTTGCGGTTGATGCCGAGATATGCGGCCGCCAGTGACTGGTTGCGCTCGGCGCGCAGCATCACGGCTTCCAGCAGGGGCCGCTCGACGGCCTCCAGCACCATGTTGTACATGTTGGACGGCTCTTCGCCGTCCAGGTCGCGAAAGTACGTATCCAGGCTGTCCCGGATACATTGGTCGATGGCATTGCGGCTCATGCGGCAAGCAGTTCCCGTTTCTTGTTGTTGTTCAGTTCTTTTTCTTCGTCCGTCGCGCCCGCGCTATCACCGGCATTCTCGTCGATATAGATCAGTCGATCGGAAATCGCCGCCTGTTCGTCGAAGAACGCGTTGACCGCTTCCAGTTGCGCGACGGTAGTTTCCAGCGTGTTCATCTTGTGCCGGAACAGATTCGCGCCCTTCAGCCCCCGCGTGTACCAGGCGATGTGCTTGCGCGCGGTGCGCACGCCCGTGAATTCGCCGTAGAACGCGTAGTGATCTTCCAGGTGGTGGTTCATGATCGCGCGGATCTCGGCCACCTCGGGCGATGGCAGCAGTTCGCCCGTCTTCAGGTAGTGCTCGATCTCGCGGAACAGCCACGGGCGGCCCTGTGCGGCACGGCCGATCATGATGGCATCGGCGCCGGTCACGGCCAGCACATGCTTGGCTTTCTGCGGCGTCGTGATATCGCCGTTGGCCACCACCGGGATCTTCAGCGCGGCCTTCACGGCGGCGATGGTCTCGTACTCGGCGTCGCCGTGGTACAGGTCGGCGCGCGTGCGGCCGTGGATCGTCAGCATGCTGATACCGGCATCCTCGGCCATGCGTGCCACGCGCGGGGCATTCTTGTGCTCGCGGTCCCAGCCGGTGCGGATCTTCAGCGTAACCGGCACGCGGTCGCCCACGGCGCCCACCACGGCTTCGACGATGCGCACCACGAGCGGCTCGTTCTGCAGCAGCGCGGAACCGGCCGCCACGTTGCAGACCTTCTTCGCCGGGCAGCCCATGTTGATATCGATGATCTGCGCGCCGCGATCCACGTTGTAGCGGGCCGCCTCGGCCATCATCGATGGCTCCGCGCCGGCAATCTGCACGGAGATCGGTTCCACCTCGCCGGCGTGATTGGCGCGGCGCATGGTCTTCTCGCTCTTCCAGAGCTGTGCATTGGACGCCACCATCTCCGACACCGCGTAACCCGCCCCGAGCTGCTTGCACAGCTGCCGGAATGGCCGGTCGGTCACCCCGGCCATCGGGGCGACAAAAAGGTTGTTTCGAAGGGTATGCGGACCGATCTGCACGGTGTCGGGCTGGGGCGTTGGACCTGAGTGACAGGCGAATGGGGAGCGAAAACATGCCCCTTCCGGCCCTGTGGGCCGGCCAAGTCGGGGTCATGTGCGAGGCCGGGATTTTACCGCTAATCCGGCGCTATTGCTCAATAAATGAGCAAATATCATGGAGGCGGCCGTCTAACGACCGTCGAACGGTGCCTAGCGGCGCGCGCCAAACATCATGTGGCGCGCCAACGAGTGCTTGATCGGCGCCAGACAGGCCAAAGCGGCCAGCGATGCACCGCGTGCATGCGCAGCAAGCGGCCCACCCACGCCGAATACGCGCGGCAGAAAGTCCGTGATACCGATGGTCATGGCCCGATCTACACGATGACGGCTGGCAAACGCCTGCAAAGCTTCGGGCGTGCAGCCGGCGCGCAGGGAATCGGCCAGCGCGAAGGCATCGCGCAATCCCAGATTCAGACCTTGGCCGGCCACCGGATGCAACGTCTGCGCCGCATTGCCGACTGCGACAACCCGGCCACTGACCGTCACAGGCGCCGCGTTCAGGCCGAGCGGGAAGGCGTGGCGCTTGCCGGCGAGCGCGAAACGGCCCATGCGTGTGCCAAAGGCGCGGCCCAGTTCCTCGGCAAACTCCTCATCTGACAGTGCCAGTCGCCGCTGTGCCTCTTCCGGCGCGCAACACCACACCAGCGCGTAGCCCGAAGCGCCATGCTCCTCATGCGGCAGAAGGGCCAGCGGACCTTCCTCGGTGAATCGCTCCCAGGCCCATCCGGGCTGCGGCTGTGTACACGTCACATGGCCGATGATGGCCGTCTGACCATAGTCGCGCCGCCGCGTGGTTTCGGTGCCCCGCGCCAGCCGCTGGGCCTGCTGATGGAACAGACCCCCCTCGGCCTGAATCGCCAGCCGGGCGGCGTAACGCACCGGCAGGCCATCGTGATCGGCGTGGGCTGTGCCGGTCAGGGTGACGGCGTCGTCGCCATCGGGTTCGATATTGTCGATGCGGGTTTCGAACACGCGTTCCAGGCGACCCGGTGCCGCGTCGGCCGCGCGAGCCAGCGCACGTTCCAGCGTCTGGCACAGGTCGCCATACTTGACCACGTAGCCGAGCGCGGGCACGTCGTAGTCGTCGCGGTGCAGTTTCAGGTGGCCAAAGCGCCCCCGCTGCGAAACGTGGATGTGTTCGATGGCCTGCGCCGGCACCGGCCATGCGCCAATCTGTTCGAGCAACTGGCGGCTGCCGTGCGACAGCGCAATGGCACGCGGATCGCGCGCCGCGCGTGCGGGCGTGGCGGCATCGATCAGCGTGATGCGGAACGGCGTGCAGCGCAGCAGTTGCCCGGCCAGGGCCAGCCCCACGGGGCCACTGCCGACGATGACGATGTCGCGCGGCGCCGTTGTTGCCGCTGCGCTACCTTGCAGATCAGGGTTGCCCTGCTGTGTCATGGCTGGCTGCCTCCTGTGCCAGCGCGGTCTCGGCTTGTGCCGCTTCGCCGCGCTTCCAGAGATTGGCGTCGGTGCGCTTCTTGCCGGCCTCGGCATCGCGCAGTGCGTTCTCTAATTTCTGCTCGTGGAAACCGGGCAGTTGCCGCAGTCGCTGCAGCAGCGCGTCAAAGTTTGCCGCGGCCATCGGCACCACGCAGCCCTGCTGGCTTTCGGCGTCGCCGGCCAGGATCAGCCACGGCTTGCCAGCCCAGGGTTCGCGGTCCGAGACGCGGATGACCACGCGCTCCAGTGCGTCCCATGCCAGTTCCTCGCGCTGACCATCGGGGCGATGCACGACCACGCGGTCGTCATGCAGGTTCACGACGAACGGTTCGTTCGGGTCCACGTGTTGCACGGTGCTGCGATGCCGCGTGGTCCCCACACCGAACAGTTTGCTCAACAATGCCTTCATCGCGACGGTCCTCCGTTGCCGCGCATCAGTGCCTCGATTTCGTCTGCCTTCACAGGCACCCCGCGCGTGATCAGTTCACATTCGCCCGCCGTCACCACGGCGTCATCCTCGATACGGATGCCGATATGCCAGTAGCGCTCGGGCACGTCTTCGGCCGGGCGCACATAGATGCCCGGCTCGATGGTCAACACCATGCCGGCCTCCAGCGGGCGCCACGGGCGCTCGCCTTCCTGGCCGGCAGGCAATGGGCCGGGCACGCGGTACTCGCCCACATCGTGCACGTCCATGCCGAGCCAGTGGCCCGTGCGGTGCATGTAGAAGCGGCGATAGCTGCCGCTGGCCAGCACGTCGTCGAGCGTGCCTTCCTTGTTGCGGTCGAGCAGGCCCGTATCGAGCATGCCCTGCGCCAGCACCTTCACGGCCGCGTCGTGCGGCACGTTGTACGGCACGCCGGCGCGCGTCTCGGCAATGGCCGCTTCCTGCGCGGCCAGCACGAGGTCGTACAGTTCGCGCTGGGCCGGCGTGAAGCGTCCCGAGACCGGGAACGTGCGCGTGATGTCCGATGCGTAGCCATCGAACTCGCAGCCCGCATCGATCAGGCACAGGTCGCCGTCGCGCAGTTCCGCCGGGCCGGCGCGGTAGTGCAGCACGCAGGCATTGGCGCCCGTGGCGACGATCGAGTTGTACGCCACGCTCTGCGCGCCGTGACGACGAAATTCATACAGCAGCTCGGCTTCGAGGTGGTACTCGCGTAGGCCGGCGCGCGACGTCTGCATGGCGCGCACATGGGCCTGGGCGGAGATCTCGGCGGCGCGGCGCATGGTGGCCACTTCGCCGGCATCCTTGAACAGGCGCATCTCGTCGAGCAGCGTGCGCACATCGACGGCGACCGAAGGTGCCGAGACACCGGCGCGGCCCTGCATGCGCACCGCATCGAGCCAGCGGCGCACGTTGATGTCGATCTCGGTATTCGCGGCCAGCGGATAGGCGAGCTGCGCGCGATTGGCAAGCAGCGGCGGCAGCAGCTTGTCGATCTCTTCGACCGAATAGGCCTCGTCGAATCCAAACGCGGCGAGCGCACCCTCGGGACCGTAGCGGAAACCGTCCCAGATCTCGCGTTCCTCGTGCTTGGGGCGGCAGAACAGGATGCTGCGGTCGCGGCCCTGCTCGCCAGTGTCGCCCGGTGCGCCCGCCACCAGCACCAGCACGGCCTCGGGCTCGGTGAAGCCGGTCAGGTAATAGAAATAGCTGTCGTGCCGGTACGGATAGTCGCTGTCGCGGTTGCGCATGGCTTCCGGCGCGGTCGGCACGATGGCCACGCCGCCGCCGTTGCGGCGCAGGTGTTGCAGCACGCGGGCACGGCGGTCGCGGCACGCGCCGGAAACTGCGAAATCAGCGGATTCGTGTGCGGACATGGAGGAATGCCGGCGGGAGGCCGGAACAGGTCTGTTGAGGGAATGTGCCGATTCTAAACCCGTCGGCTTGCCGTGCGTGCCTGGCATGTGGGCAAACCGGCACCCCGGAGGGCTTCAGGCGCGCAATGCACGGTCGAGCGAGGCCAGTTGCTCGGGGGTGCCCACGTTTTCCCAGCGGCCGTCGAAACGCTCGCCGCTGGCGCGGCCGTCGGCAATCGCTGCGCGGTAGTACGGTGTCATCGCCACCTTCTGGCCGGGCAAGATATCGCGGAACAATCGCGTGTCGTACAGGCCGATATTGCCGAAGGTCAGTGCCTCGCCATTGGCCTTCCCATCGACATCGGGCAGCGCCAGCCTGCCATCCGCCCGCAGCACGAAATCTCCGCGCGGGTGAAAGGGCGGATTGGGTACCATGACAAGGTGCATCCCGGGGCGCTCCGCACCGGTCATGTCCCGTGCGCGCGACAGCAGCGTGCGGTAGTCGAAATCGCAGAAGATGTCGCCCGAGACGGCCAGGAAGATGCCATCGCCCTCGTCGGCAGCCAGCAACGGCAGGGCCTGTGCGATGCCCCCGGCGGTCTCCAGCGCCGTGCCTTCGGCGGACCAGTGGATGCGCACGCCGAACTGCGCACCATCGCCCAGCGCGGATTCCAGCTGGGCACCGAGCCACGCGTGGTTGATGACGATGTCGGCCACGCCGGTGCGGGCCAATGCCTCGATCTGCCAGACGATCAGGGGTTTGCCGCCCACGGGCAGCAGCGGCTTGGGTGTGGTGTCCGTCAACGGACGCATGCGATCGCCGCGTCCGGCGGCAAAAATCATCGCTTTCAAATCAGGGTCTCCATGGCGATCAGTGCGGCCATGCCGCCGGCGATCGTCCAGCCCACGCTGCGCGTGCGCGCGGCAATGACGATGGCCACA
Source organism: Cupriavidus sp. DL-D2 (assembly GCF_039710735.1). NCBI lineage: Bacteria > Pseudomonadati > Pseudomonadota > Betaproteobacteria > Burkholderiales > Burkholderiaceae > Cupriavidus > Cupriavidus sp. DL-D2. The sequence goes on from NZ_JBDKXK010000004.1 coordinate 279,374, forward strand.
AGGCCTGCCACCAGGCGCGCATTCAGCGGGCTGAGGTACAGGGCGCCGTCGCGCATCAGCAGGTCGGGGGCGATCAGCGCCGACAGCATCGCGGCTGGCACGAACTGCAGCGCAGTGCGGAACCACGCGGGCAGTCGCACACGGCCTTCCACGGCAATGAACGACAGACGTATCAGGAACGTGGCCATGCCCGCACCGATGAATACCCACAGCAGTGTCATCGTGCTCATGCGGCAGGCTCCCGGTTGGCGCTGGCGGGCTGGCCGCGTCCGTGGCGGTCACGACCCAGCAGCAGCATGCCGGCGGCGATGCCGCCCAGTGCTGCCGCCATGATGCCGAGCTTGTGGGGCATCGCGTAGCACGCTACGGCCAGCGCCGTGGCCACCAGTGCGGCAGCCACCTGCGCACGGTGTTTCAGGTTCGGCACGATGATCGCGATAAACGTCAGCGGCAGGAAGAAATCGAGCGGCCAGTCGCGCGGCACCTGGGCGCCCACGAGCACGCCGGCCAGCGTGGAAATCTGCCAGCTTGCCCAGAGCGAGAAGCCCGCACCGAAATAGAACCAGTGGCGATACTTCGCGCGCGGGCCAGTATCGCCGAGCCGGCGCGTCATCGCGGCAAACGCCTCGTCGGTCAGCAGGTAGGCAATCAGCGCCTTCCAGCGGCGCGGCAGCGGTGCCAGCGAGGGTGCGATCGTGGCCGAGTACAGTGCGTGGCGCAGGTTGACCATTGCCACGGTGAAGGCGATCACCAGCGCCGGCGTGCCGGCGGACCAGAGCTGCGTCAGGATCATCTGCGAGGCGCCGCCAAACACCACGGCGCTCATCGCACAGGCCAGCCAGGCGGGCATGCCAGCGTTGACTGCCAGCACCCCATAGATCAGGCCGAATGGCACCACGCCCAGCAGCATCGGGGCCAGCGCGCGTACGCCGGCCCACCACTCGCCGCTGCGCGTGATCTCGGTGTTTCCGGGGGAGTCAGATGGATTTGCCACGGCCTAGAACGTCAGGCCGGTAGGGCGGTCGGTGCCTTCCAGGGCATCGAGGAGACGCACGAGCTTGCGCAGCTCGGAATACCGGCCGGCGACGTTGCGCGTGTACTTGAGCACCAGTGGCAGGTTGGCCAGGTAGCCGTCCTTGCCGTCGCGGTGATACAGGCGGGCAAATATGCCGAGCACCTTGAGGTGCCGCTGCAGGCCCATCCACTCGTAATCGCGATAGAAGTCGCCGAAGTCGGCGGCCACGGGCAGGCCGGCGCGGCGTGCCTGCTCCCAGTAGCGGATCAACCAGTCGAGCTGCTGCTCTTCGTCCCACTCGATATAGGCGTCGCGCCAGAGCGATACGGCGTCATAGGTGATGGGGCCGATCACGGCATCCTGGAAATCGAGGATGCCTGGATTGCCGCCCACGCTGGCGTTTTCTGGCAGCACCATCAGGTTGCGCGAGTGGTAGTCGCGATGCACGTAGACCTGCGGCTGGGCCAGGTTGTTGGCCAGGATCGCATCGAAGACGTCGCGCAGGTCCGCCTGCTGGCGCGCGTCGAGTGTCACGCCGAGGTGCTTGCCCACGTACCACTCGGGGAACAGGTCGAGTTCGCGCTGCAGCAGGGCGCGGTCGTAGACGGGCAGCTCGCCGGGTCGCGTCGCCAGCTGGATACGTACCAGCGCCGTGGCCGCGTCGCCGTAGAGCGGGCGGGCCGATGCCTCGTCCAGGCGCGACAGGTAGGTCTCGTTGCCGAGATCGGCCAGCAGCAGGAAGCCCTGTTCCAGGTCCTGGGCCAGCACGGTGGGCACGGTCACGCCGGCGTCGCCGAACAGTTTCGCCACGTGGATGAACGGGCGGCAATCCTCATGGGACGGCGGCGCATCCATGACGATGGCGGTGGGGTGCGCAGGGTTTCCGGTACGTACGCGGAAATAGCGGCGGAAGCTCGCGTCGGCGGATGCCGGGGCGCACGAGGCCGGGTCGATCGACCATGTGTCGCCGAGGCCAGCTACCCACGATTTCAGTTGTTCGATGCGTGGGTCGTGGCCCAGGTCGTCAATATGTGCTGCCATGCCGGAAAGGGAGGATAGGATGCCCCGTATAATACCCGACCAGACCCGGGCGCCGGGTGGCCCCCGGGAGGGGCCTTTGTGCCCCGCAGCCCGCTCAGGCATTGGGCCGGCGGGGTACGGGACCGCATTGTTTCTGTCCCGCCCCGCGCCCGTTGCCGAGCCGACCGACAACCGTTTGCATGACCGAACAACGACGATCACCGCATCATCCGGCCACCCGACCGCCCGCGCCAGAGGGAATGCCCCGGCGCGTCCGCGTGCCTGCCAGCGCCCTGCGACCGCTCGTGCTGGCCATGGCCGGCCTATCGGTCCACGCGTACGCCCAGTATGGCGCGGCGTCTGCGATCCCCGATATCGATCTTTCCGCGCCGACGTTCACGCGGGCACCGGACTCCGCGCCCCAGCCTGAATCAGGTGAACTGGTGCCGCGCCTGGCCGAGCCAGCCCCGAAGGCTGCTACCTCCGGTAACAGCCCGCTGGGTGGGGCACAGAGTTCCAAACCTGCCAATCCCGATGCGCCGGCCTACATCTCCGGTGACCGGATGACGGGCTACAACGAGAAAGGCGTCGAACTCGAGGGCAACGCCGAACTGCGCCGCGACGGCGCCGTGGTCAAGGGCGACAAGCTGACCTACGACCAGGACACCGACGAGGCGTATGCCACGGGCAATGTGCGGATGTCGCAGAGCGGTACGCTGGCCGTGGGCCCCGAGGCGCGGATGCGAATACAAGCCAACGAAGGCCACATGCTCTCGCCGGATTACTATTTCCAGCAGACGGGCGGCGCCGGCAGTGCCGAGCGCATCGATTTCCTGGATCCGGACCGCAGTACCCTCAAGAAGGCTACCTACACGACCTGTTCGCCCGACAACGCGGACTGGTACTTCAGCGCCTCCAAGCTCGATCTCGACAGCGACCGCGAGGTGGGTACGGCCTATGGTGGCGTACTGCATTTCTTTGGCGTGCCCGTGGCGGGTGCCCCGGCGTTCTCGTTTCCGCTGAACGACGAACGCCGCAGCGGGGTGCTGCCGCCGCTGATGGGGTACAGCTCCAAGTCGGGGCTCGACCTGACAGTACCGTATTACTTCAACCTGGCGCCAAACCGCGACCTGACGATCTATCCGCGTCTGCTGTCGTCGCGAGGCGTGCAGCTGGGTGGGGATTTCCGGTATCTGGGCGACGGCTACAGTGGCCGGTTGCGCGCCGAATTCCTGCCTGACGACAAGAAAGCCGGCCGTGATCGCTGGGCGTATTCGTTCCAGCACACTCAACGGATCCTGCCGGGTCTGACCGCCTACGCCAACGTGAGCAAGGTATCGGACGACCAGTATCCGGACGACCTGACGCGCACCGTCTCGCAATCCACCCTGCGCCAGTACACGCAGGAAGGCGGCGTGATCTATAGCTGGAACTACTGGACGTTCATGGCGCGTGTGCAGAAGTTCCAGACGCTACGCCCCAGCGAGCCGTCGTACGAACGCGAACCGCAACTGAGTGCGAGGTACACCCGCTATGATTTTGGCGGTTTCGATGTCTCGATCGACACCGACTACACGCGGTTCCGCATCCCGCTGACGTCGACCGGCATTCAGCAGCCCGAAGGTTCGCGCGCGTACTTCCAGCCGACCATCAGCTATCCCATCGTCCGGCCGGGCTGGTACGTGACGCCGAAGGTGATCTTCAACGCGGCCCAGTACGACATGGACGTGGGGACGAACACGACGGGCGCGGCGAACACGATGAGCCGTGCCATCCCGACGGTCAGCCTGGACTCCGGCATGACGTTCGAGCGCGAGGCGCCGGGCATCAGCCGGTTGTTCGGCGTGAACTATACCCAGACGCTTGAACCGCGCCTGTTCTACGTCTACACGCCGTTCCGCGACCAGAGCCAGTTCCCGCTGTTCGACACCGTGCAGTCGGACTTCAGCTACGGCCAGATTTTCACCGAGAACCCGTTCAGCGGTAACGACCGGATCGCGGACAACAACAAGCTGACGGCGGGCCTGACCACGCGCCTGATCGAAGCCGATACCGGCGTGGAGCGCTTCCGCGGCACGATTGCGCAACGGATCGACTTCACCGGCCAGCGCGTGCAGATTGGCGGCACGCTGACGGACAACAAGCCGAGCTATTCGGACCTGCTGGCCGCCACGACGATCCAGCTGTTCCGTGGCTACTATCTCGATGCGGGCATCCAGTGGAACCCCGACGATAATCGCGTCAACTACTCCAACGTGGCGTTCGCGTGGCGTCCGGAATCGCGCAAGGTGGTGAACGTGGGCTACCGCTATCGCCGCCCGACGTCGGTCACGGACAATACCGCCATCGACCAGGTGGAAATGTCGGCCCAGTGGCCGATTACCCAGCGCACCTACGGTATTGGCCGGGTTGCCTACGATCAGTCTGCCAACCAGCTTGTGGATGCGCTGGCGGGCATGGAATATGTGGCCGATTGCTGGGTGGGACGTTTCGTCTACCAGCGCTTCCGCAACACCACGAATGGATACACCGGCCGGTTCTTTGTGCAGGTGGAATTCCGCGGGCTGTCGAAAGTGGGTTCCAACCCGCTGAACATGCTGCGCCTCAACGTGCCGGGCTACGAGCCTGCCACCGCGCGGCCGGTGCCTACGACACCGTACGATCACTATGAATGACGGACCAAGATGAAACGTCAAGCTTTCTCCGTGTTGTCCCGCCTGAACCCCTGGCAGCGCCTGCTGGTTTCGGCTGTCCTCGTGACACTGGCCGCACCGGCGGCCGCGCAGTTGCGTGCCCCGGGCTCCAGCTCCGGATCGCGTACACAGGGCATCTTCATGCAGCCGTCCGCGCCGCAGAACACCGTTGCCCCGAGCCAGCCGCAGATGGGCGTGCCGCAGCCGCAGTCCGGCCAGAAACGCTCGCAATTGGTGGACGAGGTCGTGGCCATCGTCAACAACAGTGTGATCACGCGCCGTGAACTGCTGGACCGTGCCGACGAGATCGAGAACCAGTTGCGCACGGCCAATCGCCAGGTTCCGCCGCGTGCGGACCTGCTGGGCGAAGTGCTCGAACGCCTGGTGATGGAGCGTGTGCAGACGCAGGCTGCCCAGGACGCCGGCATCAAGGTGACGGATCAGGAAGTGGACCGAGCCATCGAATCGGTGGCGCAGCAGAACAAGATGTCTGCTGGCGACTTGCGCATGCGTGTGGAATCCAGCGGCATGAGCTGGACCAAGTATCGCGACGAACTGCGCAAGCAGGTGCAGGTGATCCGCCTGCGCGAGCGTGAGGTGGACTCGAAGGTGCAGGTGTACGACGGCGAGATCGACAACTTCATCGCTGCGCGCGGCGGCCAGGGCGCGGCGACCGGCCCGACGGAGTTCGACGTGCAGCAGATCCTGGTGCGCGTGCCCGAGGACGCATCCGAGGCGCAGAAGGCGCAGCTCAAGGCCAAGGCCGAGGGTCTGCTCAAGCAGGCACAGGCCAGCAACGCCGACTTCGCGGCGCTGGCCCGCGCCAACTCCGACGCGCCGGAAGCGGCGCAGGGCGGCTCGATGGGCTTCCGCGAAATTGGACGCCTGCCGGCGCAATTCGCGAATGCCGTGGTCGACCTGCAGCCGGGCAGCGTAGTGCCGGAGGTAGTGGAATCGGCCAACGGCTTCCATGTGCTGAAGCTGGCGTCCAAGCGCATGGGCGCGGCGCCGCAGCAGGCCGCGGCCGACCGCATCACCCAGACGCAGGTGCGCCACATCCTGATCCGCACTGGCCCGAACATGCCCGAGGCAGAGGCCAAGCGCCAGATGTCCACCATCCGCGACCGGATCACGCACGGCGGCGACTTTGCCGATGCGGCGCGCCGCTATTCACAGGATGGCTCGGCCCAGCAGGGCGGCGAACTGGGCTGGATTTCTCCTGGCGAGCTTGTGCCGGAGTTCGAGCAAGCGATGAACCGGCTGCGTCCGGGCGAGATTTCCGAGCCGGTCGTGTCGCAGTTTGGCGTTCACCTGATTCAGGTGGAAAACCGTCGCGAGACCGAAGTATCGTCGGAGAAGCAGCGCGACTTCGCCCGTGCGGAAGTTCGCGAGCAGAAGCTGCGCGCCGCCTATGATGACTGGGTGCGCCAACTGCGCAGCGCCGCCTACGTCGAATACCGGATCAACCGCCAGCGCTGATGCGCCGGCCCCTGCCATGCCCGACCCTGCCTCTCTGACCGCAACGCCTGCCCTGGCGATCACCACCGGCGAGCCCGCCGGCATCGGCCCCGATATCACCATCGGTGCCCTGCTGCAGCTGGCCGGGAACGGTCACGGGGCGGGGAGCGGCAACGGAGGCAGCCTCCGCTTTCATGTGCTTGGAGATGCACGCCTGCTCATGGCGCGTGCAGAAGCTCTGGGCGTGGCCCATGCCTGGCAGCGACGCCTCGCCGAGGGCCATGTCGTGGTGGAGGACATCGCGCTTGGCGTGGCCTGCGAACCGGGTCACCTCGATGCGCGCAACGGACGCTACGTGCTGGCGCTGCTCGATGCCGCCATCGGCGGACTGCGCGACGGCCGCTATGCGGCCATGATCACGGCGCCTGTTCAGAAAAGTACGATCAACGATGCCGGTGTGCCGTTCACCGGCCATACCGAATACCTGGCCGAGCAGGCGGGCGTACCGCGCGTGGTGATGATGCTGGCGGGTCCGCAGCCGGCGCATGACAACGCCATGCTGCGCGTAGCGCTCGCCACTACCCACCTGCCGCTGCGCGCCGTGCCCGATGCGCTGACGGTGCCGATGCTGATCGATACCCTGCGCATCGTCGACCACGACCTGCGCCGCCATTTCGGCATCGCCCGACCGCGCATCCTGGTGACGGGGCTGAATCCGCATGCGGGCGAATCGGGCCATATGGGGCGCGAGGAAATCGATGTCATCGTGCCTGCGCTGCAGCTGGCGGCCGATGCCGATATCGATGCACGCGGCCCCTATCCCGCCGACACGCTGTTCCAGCCACGCCATCTGCGCGATGCCGACTGCGTGCTGGCGATGTACCACGACCAGGGCCTTGCGCCCCTGAAATACGGCACGTTCGGCCACGGCGTCAATGTCACGCTGGGCCTGCCATTCATCCGCACCTCGGTGGACCATGGCACCGCACTCGACCTGGCCGGTAGCGGCCGGGCTGAGCACGGCAGCATGATCGAAGCCATCCGATGTGCCATCAACATGGCTGGCCACGCCAGCGGACGCCACGGCAACGGCGCGTCCGCCGGCAGCGGCCGGCACTGACCTATGCGTTCAAACGTGCATCAGGGCCATGTGGCCCGCAAACGGTTCGGCCAGAATTTTCTGGTCGACGACGGCATCATCTACGGCATCGTCAACGCGATCGATCCGCAACCGGACGACATCGTCGTCGAGATCGGGCCGGGCCTCGGCGCGCTGACCGACCCGCTGCTCGAACGTCTGCCCGCGATGCAGGTCGTCGAGCTGGATCGTGATCTCGTGGAACGGCTCCGTCGCCGCTACGAAGACCGCCTGACGGTGCATGCCGGCGATGCGCTGGCCTTCGACTTCGGCAAGCTGCAGGAACCGGGCCGTGCGCTGCGTATCGTCGGCAACCTGCCGTACAACATTTCGAGTCCGCTGCTGTTCCACCTGATGGATTTCGCCGATCACGTGCGCGATCAGCATTTCATGCTCCAGAAGGAAGTGGTCGAGCGCATGGTTGCAGAGCCCGGCAGCAAGGCGTTCGGGCGGTTGTCGATCATGCTGCAGGTGCGCTACCACATGGAACACGTGCTGGACGTGCCGCCGGCATCGTTCAACCCGCCGCCCAAGGTCGATTCGGCCGTGGTGCGCATGATCCCGTGGCCACGCGGCGAGGATGGCACGCTGCGTTCGCCGTATCCGGCCTGCGACGCCAACGTGCTGGGCGATGTGGTGACCGCGGCCTTCTCGCAGCGCCGCAAGGTGCTGCGTAACACGCTGTCTTTCCTGCGTGACCAGGTGGACTTCGACGCGCTGGGCTTCGACCTGACCCGCCGTGCCGAAGAAGTTGCCGTATCCGAGTATGTGGAACTGGCGCGCATCGTCGGCAATGGCGCCGCGCCGCGCGCAAGCGGCACGGCTTGATGCCGGACCACGTCTTTCGTTTTCCTAAATTTGAAGTTTGAGCGACGCTCCATGACCGAACAGACCAAGACCGATACGCGTCCCGTCATCCTGACCGGCGACCGCCCCACCGGCCCGCTTCACCTGGGTCACTTCGTAGGGTCCCTGAAGAGCCGCGTGCAGTTGCAGGAAACGCACAAGCAGTACGTGCTGCTGGCCGACACGCAGGCGATGACCGACAACGCGCACGATCCGGAGAAGGTGCGCCGCAACGTGCTGGAAGTCGCGCTCGATTATCTGGCCGTGGGCATCGACCCGGCCAAGACCACGATCACGGTGCAGTCGCACCTGCCGGCACTGGCCGAACTGACCCTGATGTATCTCAACTTCGTCACGGTCTCGCGTCTCGAACGCAATCCGACGATCAAGGAAGAGATCCAGGCGCGCGGCTTTGGCCGTGACATCCCGGCGGGTTTCCTGTGCTACCCGGCGTCGCAGGCTGCGGACATCACGGGTTTCAAGGCCGTGCTGGTGCCGGTGGGTGAAGACCAGGCCCCGTTGATCGAGCAGACCAACGAGATCGTGCGCCGCATCAACCATCAGGTTGGCCGCGACGTGCTGCCCGAAGCCACCGCGCTGATCCCGAAGCATGGCCGTCTGCCGGGCGTGGATGGCAAGGCCAAGATGAGCAAGTCGATGGGTAACTCGATTCCGCTCGGCGCCTCGCCGGACCAGATCCGCGAGGCCGTGCAGAAGATGTACACCGACCCGAACCACCTCAAGGTGTCCGACCCGGGGCAGGTCGAGGGCAATGTCGTGTTCACCTACCTCGACGCGTTCGATCCGAACGTCGAGGAAGTGCAGGCGCTCAAGGACCACTACCGACGCGGCGGCCTGGGCGACATGGTGCTCAAGCGCCGAGTGGAAGGCATCCTGCAGGAAATGCTGCGTCCGATGCGCGAGCGCCGCGAGCAGCTGGCGCAGGACCCGGGCTACGTCTTCGACATCCTCAAGAAGGGCACCGAAGAAGCCCGCGAACTGACCCAGCAGACGCTGGACGAAGTTCGCAGCGCACTGGGGATGTTTTCGTTTCCGAAGTAAAACTTGGATGTTCCCTTCGGTGTTCTCCCCTCTCCCGCAAGGCGGGAGAGGGGCGGGGGAGAGGGCAGGCCGTTCAAATTGCCACACGTCGGCAAGCAGAACCTCCAGCGCTCACCCTCAACCCCTCTCCCACTTCATGGGAGAGGGGAGCCAACAACTATCCCTTCCGATTCACCAGCACAATCCCCCCCAATACCAGCACCGCCGCCACGGCGAATCTCACGCCCACCTGATCGTGCATCAGCAGCACACCAAATGCCACGCCGAACAGCGGGGTCAGGAACGAGAAGACCGAGAGGCGCGAGGCCAGGTACTGGCGCAGCAGCCAGAACCAGATCAGGTAGCTGGCGAACGCCACGAGCACCGACTGGTAGAACAGGCTCGCCACCACAAAGCCGTTGACCTCCACGCGATGCACTTGCCCCGCCGCCAGGGCCATCACGAGCAGCAGCACGGCCGAGACCGTCAACTGATAGAGCAGCGTCTTGCTGGCCGGTGCGTGCGACAGTTTGCTGCCGCGTACCACGATCGTTGTAGCCGCCCATAGCGCCCCAGCCACTACGCCCAGCGCATCGCCGAGCAGTGTGGACGATTGCGCTGACGACGAGACGATGCCATCGGCGAAGGCCAGCACCATGCCGCAGAACGCCATGACCACGCCCAGCCACTGGCCGCGCTGCAAATGCTCGCCCGGAACAAAGAGGTGCAGCCCCAGCGCGGTGAAGATCGGTGCGGTGTAGAGGAACACGGCCATACGCGAGGCGGTGGTGTGGCCTAGTCCGACAAAGATGCAGAAGAACTCCGCACCGAACAGCAGACCGGCGACGATGCCGGCCCGCAGGGTGCCGTCATGTTCCCAAAGCGGGGTACGGCGCCATGCCGCAAACGCGAAGACGAGCAGCGCAGCGATGGCGGAGCGGACGCCGGCCTGGAGTACGGCGCCCATCAAGGGCGCCGTGACCTTGATCACAACTTGCTGGAGTCCCCATGCGGCGCACAGCAGGACCATCAATCCGATGGCCATGCTGTCCAGCGGGCGCCTTGTTATTGTTTGCGTGCCCATGGATCCGGGCGCTTACGGACGGGCAGCGTCGCGCGTGGAATTGCGTTCGATCAGTTCGATCTTGTAGCCGTCCGGGTCTTCCACGAAGGCGATGACAGTGGTGCCGCCCTTGACGGGGCCAGCTTCGCGCGTGACCTTGCCGCCAGCGGCGCGGATGCGCTCGCAGGCATCGGCTGCGTTCGGCGTTTCCAGCGCGATATGGCCGTAGGCGGAACCCAGGTCGTACTTGTCCACGCCGTAGTTGTAGGTCAGTTCCAGCACCGCGGTTTCGCTCTCCGGGCCGTAGCCGACAAAGGCCAGGCGGTACTTGTACTCGGGGTTGTCGCTCTCGCGCAGCAGTTGCATGCCGAGGATGCGCGTGTAGAAATCGATCGAGCGCTGGTAGTCGCCAACGCGCAGCATGGTGTGGAGGAGTCGCATGGGGGCCTTCTCTGTGAGGTCGTTGTCAAAGCGGAGACCGCCATTTTAGTCCCCCCCGACAGATTGCGCCCGGACGCCTCAGAACGTTGGCAGCAGTTCCGGCGGATGGGCGCGCAGCTCGGCGCGGGCGTCGCGGAACTCGGGGAAGATGGATTCAACGGTTTCCCAGAAGCGGGGGCCGTGGTTCATTTCCTTGAGGTGTGCCAGTTCGTGCGCGGCCACATAGTCGATCATCGACAGCGGGAAATGCATGAGCCGCCAGTTGAGGCGGATCTTGCCGTCCGCCGTACAACTGCCCCAGCGTGTGGCGGCCGAGGTCAGCGCGAAACCGGTGTGGCGCACGCCGAGCTTGTCTGCGTAAATGTCGAGCCGCTCTGCCAGCAGGCGGCGCGCCTGCGCCTGGAGCCAGCCCTGCACGCGGTCCTTGATCTGCTGATCGTCGGCATGGGCCGGCAGCGCCAGATGCAGCACGCGGGTCTCCGCGTCGAACATCAGCACGGAGGCAGGCGAATCCAGCCGCAGCGTGATCGGCGTGCCCAGGAAGGGCAGCGACGCACCGTCGCGCCATTGCACAGTGGGCAGCACGCGGCGGGTCTCGCGGTGGCGCCATTCGCCCAGTTTGGCGAAGATCCAGCGCTGCTTCTCCAGGATGGCCGATTCCACATCGCCCAGGGTGACCCAGCGCGGCGCGGTGATCGACAACCCGCGATCGTCCACGGTAAAGCCGATCGTGCGGCGGGCAGACCGCTTGAGTGCGTAGTGAACGATGCGCTCGCCCACCCGCAGCATCCGCGCGTTCGGCTGCGCGGGCGGCCACGTGGCGTGGTCGGGCTGCAGGGTGGGCTGCGCAAGGCCATGCGCCTCCGGCAGCGACGGCTCCTGCGTGGCGACCGCCCCAGGCGCGTCGGCCAGCGGCAGTTCCAGCTGGGGATTCTCGGGAGAGGGCCGCAGCAGCTTCATGCGGTGGCCTGGCCGGCGGTCCGGCGATAACTATCGGCGTCGATACGGCGCATCTCCGCTTCGATCCACACCTCGGCTTCCTGGTTCAGTACGTCGGCCGTCTTGTTGGCCGAAGGAATGGCATCGCCCACGGAGATGGTGATGGTGCCCGGATACTTCAGGAACGTGTTGCGCGGCCAGCAGCGGCCCGAATTGACCGCCATCGGAAACACCCATGCGCCGGTTTCCACGGCCAGGCGTGCACCGCCGCTCTTGTAGCGGGGCTTCTGCATGCCCGAAGGCGTGCGAGTGCCTTCCGGGAACATGATGATCCAGGCCCCTTCGTTGAGGCGCTCGCGACCCTGACGTGCTGCCGATGCAAATGCACGCGTGCCGTCCTTGCGGTTGATGTGCACCATCTTGAGCATGCCCAGCGCCCAGCCAAAGAAGGGCACGAACAGCAATTCGCGCTTGAACACGAAGCACAGCGGCTTGGGCATCAGCGCCATGTAGGCGATGGTTTCCCAGGCGGACTGGTGCTTGGAGAGCAGCACCACGGGCTTGTCGAGCATCGCCAGCATCTTTTCCTTGCCTTCGATGCGGTAATTGATGCCACAGATCAGGCGCGCGGCACTGATGACAAGCACCGGCCAGCCACGCACGAAGCGGAAGCGTTTCTCGGCGTTGACGAACGGGAAGACGATGAAGCAGGCGCACGCATACGGCGGCGTGATGATCAGCAGGTACAGCGCGAAAATCAGGGAACGGATGAAGAGCATCGATGGGAACCGGAAATTCAGGGGGCAGGCTGCGGCGCAGGCGCGGCAACCTTGTGGGAGCCTTCCGTGACGAGCCAGCGCGCGAACGCGGCCAGGTCGTCATGCACGCGGGTGGCGGCGGGCAGGCCGCCCTTGTCCAGCGTGCGCAGGCCCTTGCCGGTGCGCACCAGGTGCGGCACGCAGCCTACCGAGACGCCGGCTTCGAGGTCGCGCAGCGAATCGCCGACGGTCGGCACATTGCGCAGTTCGATACCGAACCGCTCGCCGATCTGCTCGTACAGCCCGGATTTGGGCTTGCGGCAATCGCAGTTGTCGGCGGCGGTGTGCGGGCAGAAGAAAATGGCCTCGACACGGCCACCGAGGCTGGCCAGTGCCTTGTACATCTTTTCGTGCATGGCATTGAGCGCGCTCATCTCGAACAGGCCGCGGCCGATGCCCGACTGGTTGCTCGCAATCACCACGCGATAGCCCGCCTGGTTCAGCGCGGCAATCGCCTCGAGGCTGCCCTCGATCGGCACCCATTCATCGGGCGTCTTGATGAACTGGTCGCTGTCGAGATTGACCACGCCGTCGCGGTCGAGGATCACGAACTTCGGATGGGACTGTGGCATGTCGCGCTCCTCGTCCGCTTACGCCGCGAGCTTCGAAATGTCCGCCACGCGGTTGGCCAGGCCATGCAGCGTGGCCAGCAGCGCCAGGCGGTTGGCACGCAGCTTCGGATCCTCGGCCATCACCATGACGTCGTTGAAGAAGCGGTCCACGGCATCGCGCAGTTGGGCCAGGTCGCGCAACGCAGCGGTGAAATCGCCGCCCGCGAAGGCGGCTTCCACGCCCGGACGCACGCGCTCGATGGCGTCATGCAGCGCACCTTCGGCGGCTTCCTGGAACAGGGCCGTATCGACGCTGCCGATGGCCTCGTCGGTCTTCTTCAGGATGTTCGTGATGCGCTTGTTGGCGGCGGCCAGCGCTTCGGCTTCAGGCAGTGCGGCAAAGGTGCGCACGGCTTCCATGCGGGCCAGCACGTCGTGCAGCGTCTGCGGCCGCAGGCTGACCACGGCTTCCACCTCGTTCGTGGTGTAGCCCTTGTCCTTCAGGTAGCCACGCACGCGGTCGTAGAGGAAGTCCGCAATGGCGTCGCCCGACGGCTTCACGGCCGGGATGCCGGCAAACGACTGGGCGGTCAGCGACAGCAGCGCGTCGATCGACACCGCCAGCGGTTTCTCGATCAGCATGCGCAGGATGCCCAGCGCGTGGCGGCGCAGCGCGAACGGGTCCTTCTCGCCCGTCGGCTGCAGGCCGATGCCCCAGATGCCCACCAGCGTTTCGAGCTTGTCGGCCAGCGCCACGGCCGTGCTGACGTTGCCTTGGGGCAGTGCGTCGCCGGCAAAGCGCGGACGGTAATGTTCGGAGCAGGCCAGCGCCACGTCGTCGGCTTCGTCGTCATGGCGCGCGTAGTACGTGCCCATGGTGCCCTGCAGTTCGGGGAACTCGCCGACCATGTCGGTCAGCAGGTCGGCCTTGGCCAGCTCGGCACCGCGCATGGCGGAAGCCTTGTCGGTCGGGGCGCCAGCGGCGTTCATCGCATCGGCGATGTGACCGGCGATCTGCTGCAGCCGCTGCACGCGGTCCAGCTGAGTGCCGATCTTGTTGTGATAGACCACGTTGCCGAGCAGCGGCACGCGCGATGCCAGCGTCTTCTTGCGATCCTGATCGAAGAAGAACTTGGCATCGGCCAGCCGGGGACGGACCACGCGCTCGTTGCCGGTGATGATCGATTGCGGGGTGTCGGTCGCCAGGTTCGAGACGATCAGGAAGCGATTGCGCAAGTGGCCGGCAGCATCGGTCAGCGCAAAGTACTTCTGGTTGGTTTGCATCGTCAGGATCAGGCACTCCTGCGGCACGGCCAGGAAAGCTTCCTCGAAGTGGCAGGCGTAGACCACCGGCCATTCGACCAGCGAATTCACCTCGTCGAGCAGCGCATCGGGCATGACCACCTGATCAGCGTCGGCTTCCTTGAGCAGCGCCATGCGGATGCGTTCGCGCCGGTCCGCATAGCTTGCCACTACGCGGCCACGCGATTCCAGCAGGCCCGCGTACTCGGCGGCGTGCGGAATCTCGATCGTGCCTTGCGACAGGAAGCGATGGCCCTGGGTGATGTTGCTGGCCTGCAGGCCGAGCACGGACACGGGCACGATCTCCGCACCGTGCAGTGCGATCAGGCTGTGTGCCGGACGCACGAAATGCACCGTGGTGCCGTCCGGCCGCTGGTAGCTCATCAGCTTGGGGATTGGCAGCTTGCCCAACGCATCGTCGAGCGCAGCTTGCAGGCCCTCGGCCAGCGACACACCCTTTGCGGTGTAGCGATGGAAGAACGCATCGGCCTTGCCATCGGAGGCGCGCTCCAGCGTCTGCCAGTCGATCTCGGCCACGCCGATGGACTTGGCGAGTGCAGCCAGCTTCTTGGCGAGCGGGGCGGTCGGCGCACCGTTTGCGTCGAGCGCCACGGTCAGCGGCAATACCTTCTCGCGCTGTTCGCGGTCCGGTGCGGTGCGTCGCACGCCGGTCACCAGTGCGGCCAGGCGGCGCGGCGTGGCGAAAGTCGTCACGGCGGCGCCTTCGTCGAGCAGGTCGCGTGCGCGGAGGCCATCGGCCAGTCCCTGTGCGAAGGTCTCGCCCAGGCGCGACAGGGCCTTGGGCGGCAGTTCCTCGGTGAACAGTTCGATCAGCAGCGAATCGGTCATGGGTTGCGACATGAATGCGTTTCCAGCAAGTATGGGCGACGCGCGCTCAGCAGCGCGGCGCGTTGTTCGGTTCTACGCCAGACAGCAGCCACAGGCCGTTCTGCTGGCGGAATTGCAGCGTGGTGTAGGCGCACTGCGCGGCCACGCCGGAGGCGCCGCGGGTGCCGGCAGCCGGAAAGCGTGCGTCGATGCGGTTCGCGCGACGGTCGTAGCGGATCTCGTCGATGCGCCCGCCCACCCAGAAATCAATCTTCTGCGGCAACTGCGCCGCCGAGTAGTAGGTGCGCACAGTGCGGCGCGAGCGGCCATTGCTCTCTTCCCACGACACCCACTGCAGCGGATAACGGATCGCGCTTTCATAGGCGCGCAGCGGCACGCGGTGCCAGCCCAGGTCTTTCGAGCCCGACAGGTCGCACGAGAACGAGCGCACGAGCTGCGTCCACTGGTCGATCGACGACAGCGCCGGGCGCCAGTGCCGCGCGATGGCCTGCTGCAGCGTCTGCGTGTCGGCCTCGCAGATGGCGGCGAGGTCGGCCGGCAGGTACAGCGCCTGAGGCGACGGCGCCGCCGTGGTGCGAGCGGACGCCAGTGCGCTGCCACCCAGCGGCACGACGGCCGGCAGGGAGACGGGCAGGGCAAACGCGGCGACAGCGATCATGCCGCGCATGCGGGCCTTCATGCGCGAACCCCGTTGCCGCACATCGGGAAGCCCAGGGCCTCGCGCGAATCGTAGTAAGCCTGCGCCACCGAGCGCGACAGGTTGCGGATGCGGCCGATATAGGCTGCGCGCTCCGTCACAGAGATCGCGCCGCGTGCATCCAGCAGGTTGAACGTGTGCGCGGCCTTGAGTACCTGTTCGTAGGCCGGCAGGGCCAGGCGCGTGTCGGTGGTCTTCGGCGTGCCGTCCTCGTTCTTCTCGCCCGTATCGCCCATCAGGCGTTTGGCTTCGCCCTCGTGCTCGGCGAAGTGGCGGAACAGGATTTCGGTATTGCTGTGCTCGAAGTTGTAGGTGGACTGCTCCACCTCGTTCTGGTGGTACACGTCGCCGTAGGTCAGGCGGCGCGTCTCGCCGTTTTCTTCCCACTCGGTCCAGACCAGGTCGTAGACGTTCTCGACCTTCTGCAGGTACATGGCCAGACGCTCGATACCGTAGGTGATCTCGCCGGTGATTGGCTTGCAGTCGATGCCACCCACTTGCTGGAAGTACGTGAACTGGGTCACTTCCATGCCGTTGAGCCAGACTTCCCAGCCCAGGCCCCAGGCGCCGAGCGTCGGATTCTCCCAGTCGTCTTCGACAAAGCGGATGTCGTTCTGCTTGAGGTCCAGCCCCAAGGCTTCCAGCGAGCCGAGGTACAGGTCGAGGATGTTCTCGGGTGCAGGCTTGAGCACTACCTGATACTGGTAATAGTGCTGTAGCCGGTTCGGATTCTCACCGTAGCGGCCGTCCTTGGGACGGCGCGACGGCTGCACATAGGCCGCGCGCCACGGTTCCGGGCCAATGGCGCGCAGGAAGGTGTGCACGTGCGACGTGCCGGCGCCGACCTCCAGATCGATCGGTTGCAGCAATGCGCAACCCTGCCGGTCCCAATAGGCCTGCAGGGTCAGAATCATTTGTTGGAAGGTCAGCATAGGGAGACAAAAAAGAAGCTGGCGGGCAAGTTCCGAATACGGCTCGGGACGGGTTTGCCAAACCCCGAATTCTATCGGGTTTTTGACCCGGTCCCGTCCCGAACAGAGAGGAAAACCGTGAGGCAGGGCACGGATCGTGCATGGAGAGCATTGTCGGCATTGCGCAACGGCTCGGGTAAATCCCGATCCGGGATTCAGAATCGTCCCATAGGTGCCGATACCGTTTTTGTATACAGTGGAATTACGCAGCCGACGCATGCAAATCAAACGGCTGCAAGCCGAACCGCCATGTGGGGTGATTCTGGCCGGCAATGTCCGGTGCAAGAAAACGGTTCGGGATGAACGAAGAACTATTTTTGGGGATTGGTCATGTCGCTTCTTTCTCGCAAGCCTTATGTTGTCGCCATCGTCGTGATGGTGGCCGCCGCAGCGGTCTCGATGGCAACGTCGCTGGCCAGCTAAGCAGCAAAACAGCCGAGGGTCCGCGGAGGATGCCTCAGGCCGGCCGCCGCGCACGCCGTGCGCGGAAGGCCAGGCCCAGCACGAGTACGCAACCGGCCAGCACTGGTACGTTGCCCCAGCGGATATAGGGCGTCAGCCCCTGCATGCCCTGGACTTCCGCCGCCAGCGTACCGACCTCGAAAGTCGGCAGGGCCGCCTGGACGCTGCCGTCCGGCCGGACTACGGCCGTCATTCCCGTATTGGTGGCGCGCAGCATCGGGCGGCGCATTTCCAGCGCACGCATGCGCGAGATCTGCAGATGCTGGTCCAGCGCGATGGTGTCGCCGAACCAGGCCAGGTTAGTCACGTTGGCCAGCAGGTTGGCGGGCGTGGGCTGGTTCCTGAGCGTCTCGGCGATTTCCTCGCCGAACAGATCCTCGTAGCAGATGTTCGGCGCCACGTGGATGCCCCGCACTGGTACGGCCGGTTGGTCGAGCGTGCCGCGTCGGAAATCTCCGAGCGGCATCTTCATCATGTCCACGAACCAGTGGAAGCCAAACGGGATGAACTCGCCGAAGGGCACCAGATGGTGCTTGTTGTAGCGATAGAGCTGTTCCTGTTCCGGCCCGATGGCAAATACGCTGTTTGTAAAATCTACGGGCGAATCTGCGCCGGCCGCACCGAACACGACCGTGGTGCCCGTCTTTTCCATATAGCCGCGCACCGCCTGGGCGATGTCCATCGGCAGTTCCTGGAGGATGATCGGGAACGCGGTCTCGGGCGTCACCACAAGGTCTGCCGGCGCTGCCGTGATCAGGTCGCGATAGAGTTCCAGCGAGCGCTGGATGCCGGCGGGTTCGAACTTGATGTCCTGCGCCACGTTGCCCTGCAGCAGCCGTACCGAGAGTGGCTTGCCGATCGGCGTGGTGTAGGCGATGCCCGCCAGGCCGATGCCACTCACCAGCGTTGCTGCGATCACACCAGCCGACCAACCGACGGTCTTCACCCCACCAGCTTCGCTGCGCCTCAGCCAGGCCCGAACACCTGTAGCGAGCAGGGCCGCGAGGCTCGCGGCAAGGAATGTGATGCCGTAGACGCCAAACAGCGGGGCGAAGCCTGCTAGCGGACCATTCGTATGCGGATAGCCGCTGCCGAGCCACGGGAATCCTGTGAACACCACGCCGCGCAACCATTCGGACAGCGCCCAGGCGGCGCCAAATGCCAGCGCAGCTAGCATGCCGTGACGATTGCGTTGCGTGAGCCAGTGCCAGACCCCGGCCGCCAGCGCCGGCCAGATCGACAAATAACCAGCGAACAGCACCACGGCAAATGCGGCCATCCAGGCCGGCATCTCGCCGTAGACGTGCATGCTGATATAGAGCCACCAGATACCGGACAGGAACCAGCCCAAGCCGAACGCGTAGGCCGTAGCCGCCGCTGCGCGCGGACGCGGTGCGCCTGCGATCAGGGCAAACAGGCCGGATAGCGCCAGCAGTTGCAGCCACCACCAGTCATGCGGGGCGAAGGCTTGCGTATTCGCCACGCCCAGGACGGCGGCGATCAGGAGACGAAACCACTGACTGCTACGGGAGGTGGCTTGCAAGGCTTCCCGGGTGTGCGGGGAGTGGGAGGGCGACGCGCTGGCGCCGCCGCTGGCTGGCTCGGTGCGACGGGTACCCACGGCATCGGGCGTGCCGAACCGCTTCATGCCTCAGCCATGCCGTCGACTTCGGCAGGCGTCTCGCGCCGTACCTGGAGCAGGTGGACCTGACGGGCATCGGCCCGCAGGACCTCGAAGCGGATCGGTGGCAATGTGATGACTTCGCCGCGATGCGGCACATGGCCGACGTGGTTCGTCAGCAGTCCGCCCACGGTATCGACGTCGTCGTCCGGGAAAGCCGTGCCAAACGCTTCATTGAACTGTTCGATCTCGGTGAGGCCATGCACGCGCCAAGCGCCGTCGGCGGTTGGCAGGATCTTGTCCAGGTCCTCGTCGAGGTCGAACTCATCCTCGATATCGCCCACGATCTGTTCCAGCACGTCCTCGATGGTGACTAGGCCCGCCACGCCGCCGTACTCGTCGACCACGATCGCGATGTGATTGCGGTTGATGCGGAACTCGCGCAGCAGGATGTTCAGCCGCTTCGACTCGGGAATGAACACGGCGGGGCGCAGCGCCTCGCGCAGGTCGAACGTGTCATCCGTGTAGTAGCGCAGCAGATCCTTGGCCAGCAGGATGCCGATGACGTTGTCGCGATTCCCTTCGTACACCGGAAAGCGCGAGTGCGCCGTCTGCTGCATGTAGGGAATGAACGCTTCTGGGGCATCGGCGACGTTGACCGCATCCATCTGGGAGCGGGGCACCATGATGTCGCGTGCGGTCAATTCGGAGACCTGGAACACCCCTTCGATCATCGAAAGCGAATCGGCGTCGATCAGGTTGCGCTCGTGGGCATCCTGCAACACTTCGAGCAATTCGGCGCGGGTGTCTGGCTCGGGGGAAATGAAATCGGAGAGGCGTTCGAGAAGGGATCTAGGGCGATCCGTCTGCTTGAAGTTGGCAGATTTCGAACTGGGATAGGGGTCGTTCATGTCGCGGCTAGCGCGTGGTGGAGATCGCTTGAAGCATACACTAAAAGGCTTGCAGCCCCGTGACGGGGGGATGACGGTGACGTATGAGGCTCTTCCGGGGAGAACGCTCCCCTCTCCCACAAAGTGGGAGAGGGGTTGGGGGAGAGGGTAGGAGGCTCTGCTTGCCGACCTGCAGCAATTTGAACCGCGGGGCCTCTCCCCCTGCCCCTCTCCCGCCCGGCGGGAGAGGGGAGCAAACACTGAGCAGGTCAGCGCCTTAGATCTCCCGCACCGGCTGATAAGGATCGCTGTACCCCAGCGCCTGCAGCGTCTCCGTTTCAATCGCTTCCATCTCTTCGGCGTCGGTGTCGTCGTCGTGCTCGTAGCCCTGGGCGTGCAGCACGCCGTGGACGATCAGGTGTGCGTAGTGGGCTTCCAGCGGCTTGTTCTGTTCGCGGGCCTCGGCTTCCACCACGGGGCAGCACAGCACGATATCGCCGCTCACCGGATCGTCGGCGGTCTCCGCATAGGCGAAGGTCAGGACGTTGGTGGCGTAATCCTTGCCGCGATAGGTGCGGTTCAGCGTGCGGCCTTCTTCCTCGTCGACGAAGCGCACGGTCAGCGTGGCGTCTTCATACAGGGCGGATTTCACCCACTTTTCGATCTGGCGGCGGCTCGGCATTCCCGCGCGCTTGGCCGTGGCCTGTCCGTGCTGTACGTCGAGATCGACTTCCGGCGGCGTGGCCGGCGTGCCCGTGGTGGTCACGATCGGCGTGGCGGTGACGGCCACCGACAGCGCGTCGCTGTTGTCCGGGCGAACCAGCAGGCCAGCCTGTTGATGCGGGTCGGTGTGTTCGGCGAGCAGTGCCACCACGCCGTCCTCGGCTTGCGACAGATCCAGCGTCAGGCTGCGGCCATCGGCCAGCTGGACGCGCAGCGCATGGGCGGATGCCTTGCGCGCGCGGCCCTCGGCGTCGAACAGCACCAGGCTGGCGGATTTCTTGTTCGAGGTCTGGGTGTTGGGGGACTTCTTGGTCAAGATCAGGCGTCCTTGTGCTGGGCGTGATATTCGTCATAAGCCTCGACGATGCGCGCCACCAGGGGATGGCGCACCACGTCGATGCTGGTAAAGCGGGTGCACGACACTCCGCGCACATCGCGCAACACGTGCTGCGCTTCCACGAGGCCGCTCTTCTGGCCGCGCGGGAGGTCGATCTGCGTGGTGTCGCCGGTGATCACGGCTTTGGAACCAAAGCCGATCCGCGTCAGGAACATCTTCATCTGTTCCGGCGTGGTGTTCTGGGCTTCGTCGAGGATGATGAACGCATGGTTCAGCGTGCGGCCGCGCATATAGGCAAGCGGCGCAATCTCGATCATCTGGCGCTCGAACATCTTTTGCGTGCGATCGAAACCCAGCAGGTCGTACAGCGCGTCGTAGAGCGGGCGCAGGTACGGGTCCACCTTCTGTGCCAGGTCGCCGGGCAGGAAGCCCAGACGTTCACCCGCTTCCACGGCGGGGCGCGTCAGTACGATGCGCTTGACCGCGTCGCGTTCCAGCGCATCGACGGCGCAGGCCACGGCCAGGTAGGTCTTGCCCGTGCCCGCCGGCCCGATGCCGAGCGACAGGTCGTGCGACAGGATGCTGCGAAGGTATTCGCGCTGCATCGCCGTGCGGCCCTGCAGACCGGTGCGTCGCGTCTGCAGCACCGGCGATTCGTCATCGGCACTGGCCGAGGACCCTTCGCCGTTGCCCGGCAGGTAGGCACCGTGCGCCGCGATCTGGCGGGCTTCCACGAGGCCGAGCTGGATGTCGTCCACCGACAGCTCCACCTTTGTATTGTTGTAGAAGCGCTCCAGTGCCAGCGCCGCATCCTGCGCGCGTTCGCCGCGCACGGTCATGCGGTGGCCGCGGCGCTGGATGGTCACGTCGAGGGCCTGCTCGATCTGGCGCAGGTTCTCGTCGAGCGGTCCGCACAGGTTCTGCAGGCGCGTGTTGTCGTCCCTGGGGGCGACGAATTCAGCGGTCGGAACTTTCATGGAATCCTGAATGGGCGCGGTGGGCTTACTTACTGGCGCACGACCACTTCGCCGCGAAGCGAGTGCGGGAATGCCTGCGTGATGTTCACGTCGACCATCTGGCCGATCATGCGGTCGCGCTGGGCCTGCGGCACACCGGGCAGCGCGAAGTTGACCACGCGATTGTTTTCCGTGCGGCCGTGCAGTTCGGTGGGGTCCTTGCGCGACGGACCTTCCACCAGAATGCGCTGGACGCTGCCAAGCATGCCATGGCTGATGCGCACCACGTTTTCCTCGATGGTGGCCTGCAGGCGTTGCAGGCGGCGCAGCTTCACCTCGTGTGGCGTGTCGTCCTGCAAGTTGGCGGCCGGCGTGCCGGGACGCGCGCTGAAGATGAACGAGAACGAGGTGTCGTAGCCGATCTCCTCGACCATTGCCATCAGCTTCTCGAAGTCGGCATCGGTCTCGCCGGGAAAGCCGACGATGAAGTCCGACGACATCGACATCTGCGGCCGGATCGTGCGCAGACGGCGGATGATGCTCTTGTACTCCAGCACGCTGTAGCCGCGCTTCATCGCCATCAGCACGCGGTCCGAAGCATGCTGCACGGGTAGGTGCAGATGGTTCACCAGCTTGTCGCAACGCTCGTAGAGTTCCACGAGGCGCGACGTGAATTCCTTCGGATGGCTGGTGGTGAAGCGGATGCGCTCGATGCCGGGGATCTCGGCCACATATTCGATCAGCAGCGCGAAATCTGCGATTTCAGTCGTGCCACCCATCACGCCGCGATAGGCGTTGACGTTCTGGCCCAGCAGCGTCACTTCGCGCACGCCCTGGTCGGCCAGGCCAGCCACTTCGGCCAGCACGTCCTCGAACGGGCGCGACACTTCCTCGCCGCGCGTGTAAGGCACCACGCAGTAGCTGCAATATTTCGAACAGCCTTCCATGATCGAGACGAACGCGCTCGGGCCTTCGACGCGCGCGGGCGGCAGGAAATCGAACTTCTCGATCTCGGGGAAGGAGATATCGACCTGCGACAGGCCGGTCTGCTGACGACGGTTGATCAGGTCGGGCAGCCGGTGCAGTGTCTGCGGGCCGAAGACCACATCGACATACGGTGCGCGCGAAACAATGGCCGCGCCTTCCTGGCTGGCCACGCAGCCACCAACGCCGATCACCAGGCCGGGCTTGGCGGCTTTCAGCGCCTTCATGCGGCCCAGTTCGGAGAAGACTTTCTCCTGGGCCTTTTCACGGATGGAGCAGGTATTGAACAGGATCACGTCGGCGTCTTCGACGTTGTTCGTGGGTTCCATGCCCTGCGTGGCGTTCAGTACGTCCACCATCTTGTCCGAGTCGTACTCGTTCATCTGGCAGCCGTACGTTTTGACAAATACCTTCTTCATGGGTGCCGGTCTCAGTGTTATACCTGGGGGCATCGGGGCGCAACAGGTTGAAGCAAATTCAAAAAAACGGTCAGTGAGCGGCCTTCCAGGCCTTCACTTCCGCATCGGTCATGACCCAGGCCGTGAGCAACTGGCCGTAGAGGTCGAGCTTGTAGCGCACGCTGAGCTTCTTGCCAGCGAGCGCCGCGGGATTCACCAGCAGTGTTTCCGTGCTGAAGATCCGTACCCCAGGAGCGACATTCACGACCTTGCCGTCGAGCTTGGCCCGGCGCGGCTCCGTGGCCGACGGCGGCGACAGTTCCATGCGCGCCATGCCGGCCTCCGGAGGAATCACGCGTATTGGCGTGCCGGGCATGGTGTTGAGGCCGGCGGCGGCCAGATCGGACACCGAGTTGGTGGTCACCGGCGCGGTGGTCGTCGACACGGTTTCCTGCGCGCCAGCGGGGCTCAGAGACAGCAGCAGCGCCATGGCGCACGCAGGACCCGACAGTCGTGCAAACAGCTTGTTCATGAAAACTCCCGACAAAAAACTACGGCAATCGTTATAGGAATACCGCCGGCGTCGGACGCCCTCACGCTTCAGGCCATCGCGCAGGCTGGGTAACCCGCGATTCTACCCGCTTGCGTGCGCCTGAGCGAGGCGCGGCTGCCACGCGGGTGTGGCGGATTCCGTACATCGGATGGGGTGGCAATCGGGGTGGTCAGAACAGGCAGGACGCTTCCTGCAGCACGCGCTGCTTCGACACCGTGCCCAGCAGTTCGCGGCTGACCGCATCACGTATCAGCGGAATCCGATTGATGCCGTGGTCGGAGAAGATCGCCAAGGCATCGCGCAGGCGGGAGTCAGGAGTCAGGCTCGGAAAATCGGGTTCGCCCAGTGCCAGTAGCGAGGCACTGTCTTCCGCCACGCCGTCGCGTTGCGCGCGCTGCACGGCGTGGATCGAGATCGCGCCGCGCAGCGCGCCGAGGGCATCCACCAGATAGAGATAGCGGGTGCCGGTTTCGGCGAACTTGTCGGCGGCCTGCGCCAGCGTGGCGCCGGGGTCGATCACGGTATCGGTGGGGTCGCAGAGCCCGTCGAGCCGCAGCCCGCGAGCGCGCTCCACGGCGGCCGTTGCCTGGGCGCGTTCCACCACCACGCTGTAGAGCGACAGGCTCTGGCAGCGCGACGCCGTGTAGTAAGCCGCCACTGCGCCGATCATCAGCGGCAGCAGCAGTGTGGGCGCCAGCGTCATCTCGAATACCATCAGGATCGACATCAGCGGCGCCTGGCTTGTTGCCGCCAGGAAGGCCGTCATGCCGACCAGCGGCAGCACCGGCGTGGCCGTGCCGCCCGGAATCAGCATCGCGAGCATCTGGCCCAGCGCAGCGCCCACGAACATCGACGGAGTGAACACACCGCCCACGGCGCCGGAGCCCATGCTGATGACCGTGGCCAGCAGCTTGGCCAGCAGCACCGCCCAGACGGCCACCGAGAGCGGCTCGTTGTGCAGGATGGTGCGGATCGTGTAGTAGCCGTTGCCGACAACTTCGGGCACTACCATGGCGAGCAGCCCGACCAGCAGGCCGCCGAGCGCCAGCCTTGCGATGGGGCCGCCCGGCACATGCCGGAAAGTATTGCGGGCGAGTGTGTTGGCGCGCATGAAGACCGCGCCGGACACCCCGGCGACGAGACCGATGCCGGCTGCGGCCAGCAGCAGGTGCGGTTGCAGGATGTCGGGTGCGAAATGCAGTCCGGTATAGAGCGGCTCCAGCCCGCCGCGCCACTGGCTGACCATGGTGCCGGCTACCGAAGCGAGGAACAGCGGCATCAGTCGCTGCACCGCCAGTGCCCCGAACACCACCTCGGCCACGAAGACTGCGGCGGAAAGTGGCGTGTGGTACGCAGTGGCCAGCCCGGCAGCGGCGCCGCAGGCGGTCAGCATGCGGCGCATATTGCTGTCGCCGGTGGCTTGATCGGCGCGTGCCGACGGAAAGACCGAGCCGGTCAGCGCGGCCAACTGAATCATCGCCCCCTCCTTGCCGACCGAACTGCCGGAGACAATCGAGCAGAACGATGACAACGCGCGCAGCAGCGTGATCTTGATGGGCAGCCGCCCGGTGCCGCGCGCCACGGCTTCCATGTACTCGCTCGGCAGGGGTTCGGTGCGGGCGGCGCGTTGTGCCAGGACGAGCAGGGCGCCCGCCACGGCACCGCCCAGCGTGGGAATCACCACGCGCCAGGCCAGCGCCAGCCCGGCGAAGATCAACACGATATCGGCGTCGTGGCCGAACATGACGAGTCCGCTGGCTTCGAGGGCGTCCTTGAACAGCGTGGTGACCACGCCGGCCAGCAGACCTACCGGGATGGCCGCGAACAGCGTGACTTCCTGGTCTTCGAGAAATCGGAACCGCATGGCAGAAAGAGGGGGCTTCGGCCCGCGGGGGCCGGGTGGCCGCAATGATAACGCAGCCCTTCTGGCGTCCAGACTTCGGCGCAGCCGTTTCCACACACTGGTACACTACGGGCCTTTCCTAGCCCGGGAACCGGGGGCAATCGACCCATCCCGCCGGCCCTGACCCTCAGGTACGGTTTTCTACCCGAGCCACCCCACGATTGGCGCACTTCTCATGCGCGACGGGTGGCCGAAGCGTCCTTTCATGTCTTTTTCCGAACTCGGCTTGTCCGACAAGCTGGTGCGTGCCGTGGCCGAACAGGGCTACACCACGCCGACCCCTATTCAGGCGCAAGCCATTCCCGCGATTCTCAAAGGAGGCGATCTCCTCGCCGGCGCCCAGACCGGCACCGGCAAGACCGCGGGCTTCACGCTGCCGATGCTGCAACTGCTGTCCGAATCCGCAGCCAAAAACCCGGCACCGCGCACTGGCCGGCCCGTGGTGCGTGCCCTGGTGCTGACCCCCACGCGTGAACTGGCCGCGCAGGTGGAAGAAAGCGTGCGCAACTACGGCAAGTACGTGAAGCTGCGCTCCATGGTGATGTTCGGCGGCGTCGGCATCAATCCGCAGATCGAAGCGCTCAAGCGCGGCGTCGATATCGTCGTGGCCACGCCGGGTCGCCTGCTGGACCACGTCTCGCAAAAGACCATCGACCTGAGCCATGTGGAACTGCTGGTGCTGGACGAAGCCGACCGCATGCTCGACATGGGCTTCATCCACGACATCCGCAAGGTGCTGAACGTGCTGCCGCCGAAGCGGCAGAACCTGCTGTTCTCGGCCACGTTCTCCGACGATATCCGCGCACTGGCCGACCGCCTGCTGAACAACCCTGCCTCGATCGAGGTGGCACGCCGCAACACCACGGCGGAGACCGTGGCGCAGCGCGTCTTCCCGGTGGATCGCGATCGCAAGCGCGAGCTGCTGGCGCATCTGGTGAGCCGGCACGACTGGCACCAGGTACTGGTCTTCACGCGTACCAAGCACGGCGCCAACCGCCTGGCGGAACAACTGACGAAGGACGGACTGTCCGCGCTGGCCATCCACGGCAACAAAAGCCAGTCCGCGCGCACGCGTGCGCTGACCGAGTTCAAGGCCGGCACACTGCGCCTGCTGGTGGCGACCGACATCGCGGCACGCGGCATCGATATCGATCAACTGCCTCACGTGGTCAACTTCGATCTGCCGAACGTGCCGGAAGACTACGTGCACCGTATCGGCCGTACGGGCCGCGCGGGTGCAGAAGGCGAGGCGATTTCGCTGGTCTGTGTGGATGAGCACGGGCTGCTGCGCGATATCGAGCGGCTGATCAAGCGCCAGATCGAGCAAGTGGTACTGCCGGGCTTCGAAGTGGACCCGAGCATCGCTGCCGAGCCGATCCAGAAGGGTCGCCAGCAACGTGGTGGCGGCGGTGGTGGACAAGGGCGCGGCGCACCGCGTGGCGCCTCGGCCAATGGCGGCGGCAACGGTGGCGGCGAACGTCGCCCGCGTCCGCAGGGTCAGCGCCAGGACGCCCCGCGTCAGGCGCGTCCCGCGCAGGGCGGCGCCGCTGGTCAGGCGGCCCAGCCCGCTCGTGGCGAAGGTCGCAACGGCAATGCGCCGCGTGGTGGGAATCAAGGCGGCAATCAGGGTGGCAATCAGACCGGCGCCCGCAATGGCAATGGCAATGGCAACGGCGCCGCCCGCGGTGCCGCAAACGGCAAGCCCGCCGCACCGCGTCCGCAACAAGCCCGTCCGCAGCCGCCGCGCCCTGCGCAGGATGCGGCGGGCGCGGCACCGGTCCGTAACCGTCGTCCGGCACCGCAAGCTGCGCTGCTCGGCGGCAATCGCAAGCCGGCCCCCTGATCTGCCGCCATGCAGACACCGGAAGCGCCCCAGTCCGATGACGATGTCCCGTATGCGGGACTCACGCCGGAGTGCATCCTCGATGCGCTGGAATCGGCGGGGTACTTTCCGGATGGCCGCCTGCTTGCGCTGAACAGTTACGAGAACCGCGTCTGGCAGGTCGGTATCGAGGATGCCTCGCCGATCATCGCCAAGTTCTATCGGCCCGGCCGATGGAGCGACGCGGCGATTGTCGAAGAACACGCGTTCGTGCAGCAACTGGCCGATACGGAGATTCCCGCCGTGCCGGCGCTGCGCGCCAGCCAGGGCGCCGGATTGCCCACCACGCTGCTGACGCACGAGGGTTTCCGCTTCGCGGTGTTTCCACGCTGCGGCGGCCGCGAGCCAGCGCTTGAGCGTCGCGAGACGCGCGAATGGCTGGGCCGCTTCATTGGCCGCATCCATGCCATGGGCGCGGCCACGCCGTATCAGGCGCGTCCCACGCTCGACATCGAATCGTTCGGCATCGCGCCGCGCGACTACCTGCTCTCCCACGAGTGTATTCCTGCCGAACTGCTCGCGCCCTGGCGCGCAGCCGTCGACCTCGCGCTGGATGCCGTGCGCCGTTGCTACGACCGGGCCGGCGATGTACGCCTGCTGCGTCTGCATGGCGACTGCCATCGCGGCAACGTGCTCTGGATCGATGAAGAGGATGCGCGCGGCCGCGGTACGCCGGGTCCGCATTTCGTGGATTTCGACGACAGCCGGATGGGCCCCGCAGTGCAGGATCTCTGGATGCTTCTGGAGGGCGACCGTGCCGCCATGCAGGACCAGTTGGCCGATATCGTGGCTGGCTACGAGGACTTCGCGGAATTCGATACGCGCGAACTATGGCTCGTCGAGGCCCTGCGCACGCTGCGGCTGCTGCACTACAGTGCGTGGCTGGCCAGCCGCTGGCGCGATCCCGCGTTCCCGGCGGCGTTTCCGTGGTTCGGCACCGCGCGCTACTGGCAGGATCGCATCCTGGAATTGCGCGAACAGATCGCGCTGATGGACGAGCCGCCGCTCTGGGCGACGGCGTAAGCCACTTCTTCAGCGGGCGGACTTCTCCGCCTTCACCATGATCACCGGGCATGGCGCCAGCGCCAGCACGCGACCCGCCACCGACCCCAGTACGGCGTCGAAGAACGATCCGCGTCCATGCGTGCCCATCACAATGGCGTCGGCGCCAACGGATTTGGCGAGGCCCATGATCTTCTCGGGTGCGAAGCCATGCAGCGCATGGCGCTCGAACGGTACACCGGCACTTTCGAAAATCGCGCAGACCGAGGCCATGGCCTTGCCACTCTCCTCGTTGTGCCATGCATCGATCGTCTCCTTGTTGACGAATGCACGGACTCCCCCCGTGACATCCGGCGTCACGTGAACAACGTGGACGGTAAAGCCAGGCTGCAGCAGCTTGCCGTCGACAATGAATCTCGCGGCGGCATCGCTGAACGGGGAGCCGTCGGTGGCAAGTACGATCTGGGACATGGCGCAATCTCCTTGGTTGGGAAAAGACTGGCGCTGGGGGCGCCGCTGGAACCAGCATGGCACGTACAGGGTGCTTACACCGTAACTTAGATCAAATCCTATCGGAATTTTTAAGGATTTCACGATTGTCATGGTGATGGCGATGTGGTTGCTCCGCGCCCCGCCCAAATTCGGCGATGCGGAACTCGACGACACAATTCCGCAAAGACGGAAATTTCCGCAGAAATACTCGGACCTTTCCCACACGAATTCGAGACGTTTCCTTATCCGGCGCGCCCTCGGAAAAACTATGCTGTGGCTTGTTCGTTCACGGAGAACTGCAATGCCCAATGCTCTAGTTATCGACACCCATCCCGCCATCCGCCGCAACGCTCAGGCGGTACTGCAAGGTGAAGGCTTCGACGAGGTTCGCTTTGCCAGCGGTGGCATCGAGGCGCTGGACACGCTTCGCGCCCGTGCGGCGGATTTCGTCATGCTGGATCTCCAGATGGCGGACCTGCCCGGCGACGCCGTGCTGGAGGAAGTTGTGGCCAACTATCCGCTCACGCGCGTGCTGGTGCTCTCCGCACTACAGCAGGCTGCGGAACGCGCATTGCTGAGCGGCGCGCATGGTTATGTCGACAAGGGTGGCGGACTGGAGAACCTTGGTGACACCGTGCGCGCCGTGATGAGTGGCTACGCGTCGTTCCCGCTGTCGTCGCTGCCGACGATCCGCCGCGCCGCCATCAACCCCGCCGACCCGCGCGCGCTGCTGAGCCGCCGCGAGCTGACGGTACTGCGATTCCTCGCGGTCGGACATTCCAACAAGGCCATCTCGGACGCGCTCGGCATCAGCAACAAGACGGTCAGCTCGCACAAGACAAGCATCATGACCAAGCTCGGGTTCAATTCGCTGATCGATCTGGCGGAGTTCTCGCGACGGCATCAGTTGGCGTTCTGAGCGGGGCCGTCCGGGACGACATCGGGACCATGACGGGCCATTGCTGCCGCAGGATGGCCCGCCGGTTGACCAATCCGGCATAATCCCCAGTCAAATCAGTGCCGCCCTCGTAGCGGCATGGAATGACTGGGTGATGCAAATGAAGGCGGAGACTTCCCACGACGTTCGTGGAACGGCAGAGCACGAGGCACGCGCGGACAAGGTGATTGGCGCGGATGACGATTGCCCGCTGCACTGGTTCGATGCGGACCGTGGCGCGTTCGAAGATCTGGAACGCCGGATTGCCGAGCATCCTGCGGATTTCTTCGCTGGCGAAGATTTCGATCCGGTGGATGCCTGCACTACGCGCGAGGCGCAGTTTGCTTCGGTGGCGTTGCCCGAGGAACCCACCGCGCCGCAGGTTCACGCAGACCATCTGCTCCACGACGTGTTCCGGCACGTGATGCCCGTGGCGTCGCCGACGTTTATCGGCCATATGACGTCCTCCCTGCCGTCATTTATGCCATCGCTGGCAAAGATCGTGGCGGCGCTGAACCAGAACGTGGTGAAACTCGAAACCTCGGGCGCGCTGACCGGGCTGGAGCGACAGGTTGTTGGCATGCTGCACAACCTTGTCTTCGGGAGGGGCGACGACTTCTACGCGCGGTGGCTGCACGATGCCGAGCACTCGCTGGGCGCTTTCTGCGCGGGCGGCACCACCGCGAACCTCGCCGCGCTCTGGGCCAGCCGCAACAACACGCTGCGCGCCCGCGACGGGTTTGCAGGTGTGCACAGCGCAGGGCTGGCCGCGGCACTGCGCCACTATGGCTATGATGGGCTGGCGATCGTGGTTTCGGAGCGCGGTCACTACTCGCTGCGGAAAGCGGCCGACGTTCTCGGCATCGGGCGCGACAACCTCATCCCCGTTGGCGTCGATGCCGATGGCCGCATGCGCATCGACCTGCTTCGCGAGACGCTGCGGGATCTTGGTCAGCGCAATATCCGTGCGATGGCGATCGTCGGCATCGCCGGCTCGACCGAAACCGGTGCCGTCGATCCGCTCGACGCCATGGCCGATGTCGCGCAGGAGTTCGGCTGCCACTTTCATGTGGATGCTGCATGGGGTGGCGCCACGCTGCTTTCCACGCGCGAGCGGGGCCGCTTCGCCGGCATCGAGCGCGCGGACTCCGTCGTCATCGACGCCCACAAGCAGTTCTATGTGCCGATGGGTGTCGGCATGGTGCTGTTCCGCGATCCCGCATGGACGCAAGACATCATCCAGCACGCCAACTACATCGTCCGGAAGGGATCGGTCGACTTGGGCCGCCATACGCTGGAGGGGTCCCGGGGCGCCGCAGCGGTGATGCTCTATGCCAACCTGCACCTGCTGGGCCGCAAGGGTCTGGCAAAGCTGATCGAAACGGGCATCGACAACGCGAAATTCTTTGCCTCGCTGATCGAACAGCAACCCGACTTCGAACTCGACAGTCGGCCCCAGCTTTGCCTGCTGACCTACCGCTACGTGCCGGAAGCCGCGCGCGCCGCGCTGGCCTCGGCCACGACACCGGCGGATAAGCGCGAGCAGATCCAGCAGGCGCTGGATGCGCTGACCATCGACATCCAGGAAATGCAGCGCGAGGCCGGGCACTCCTTCGTGTCCCGCACACAACTGACCTCGTCTCAATGGGGCGGTCGCGCCATCGCCGTGTTCCGCGTAGTGCTGGCGAATCCGGATACCACGCGGGAGATTTTGCAAGGCGTGCTGGCGGAGCAGCGTGAACTGGCGGGGAAGAGTTTGAAGCTGGGAGCGCTGATGGGTCTGGTGGCCTAGCGCTCAACGACGTGAGGCAAAGGGGTGGCGCGACAGTTGGCGGGTCGTTCGCCGGCATCCCAAAGCCCGCACCCCCAAAGCAAAAAGCCGCAATCCCGTGAAGGACTGCGGCTTTTCTAATAGATGGTGGCGAATCAGGGATTCGAACCCCGGACCTGCGGATTATGATTCCGTCGCTCTAACCGGCTGAGCTAATTCGCCAACGAAGACCGCAATTATACCGTTGGATTGGCACCTGTCAACACCTTCATGACAACTTTCTGCAAGCTTCGGCAGGTGGCCGGAAAGCTGCCCAAAAAAATGGCAGACCCGAAGGTCTGCCTGGAAGGAGCGGCTGGCCTGGTTGGCCAGCCATCCTGAGCG
Organism: Cupriavidus sp. DL-D2; assembly: GCF_039710735.1. Classification (NCBI taxonomy): domain Bacteria; kingdom Pseudomonadati; phylum Pseudomonadota; class Betaproteobacteria; order Burkholderiales; family Burkholderiaceae; genus Cupriavidus; species Cupriavidus sp. DL-D2. The sequence continues at coordinate 311,511 of NZ_JBDKXK010000004.1, forward strand.
AGGGTTACCGGTCCCTCCGATAAATCTTCTGCGTCTACTACCAGCCGTCAGTCGTTGGCGTAGATATCCACGTCCTTGGTCTCGCGGACGAACAGCGCGCCGACCACGAAGGTGATGGCCGCGATGACGATCGGGTACCAGAGGCCGTAGTAGATGTTGCCGTTCTGCGCCACCAGCGCGAAGGAGATGGTGGGGAGCAGGCCGCCGAACCAGCCGTTACCGATGTGGTACGGCAGGGACATCGACGAGTAGCGGATACGGGTGGGGAACATTTCCACCAGCATGGCCGCGATAGGTCCGTAGACCATGGTCACGTAGATCACCAGGATGACCAGGATCACCAGCACCATGATCGTGTTCATCTGCGCGGGGTCCGCCTTGGTCGGGTAGCCGTGCGAGGTCATCTCGCTGCCAACCGCCTTCTTGAACTCCGCGATCTGCTTCTTGCTGGCGTCGTCGAACGCGCCACCGGCCACGTTGGCGTCGAAGGACTTGATTTCCTTGTCGCCGATCTTGACCGAGGCCACCGTGCCGGCCGGTGCTTCCACCACCTCGTAGCTGGCCGATGCCTGGGCAAGCGTACGCTTGACGATGTCGCACGAGCTGCGGAAGTCGATCTCGCGGGCAATCGGGCTACCCTGGAACGAGCAGGTCTTCGGGTCTGCCGTCACCACGATCTGTGCCGACTGCTGGGCGCGTTCCAGTGCCGGGTTGGCGTAGTGCGTCAGCGCCTTGAACAGCGGGAAGTACGTGCACACGGCCAGTGCGCAACCGAGCATGATGATCCACTTGCGGCCGATCTTGTCCGACAGGGAGCCGAAGAAGATGAAGAACGGCGTGCCGATCACCAGGGCGCCGGCAATCAGCAGGTTGGCCGTCTTGGCATCTACCTTGAGCACCTGGGTCAGGAAGAACAGCGCGTAGAACTGGCCCGTGTACCAGACCACGGCCTGGCCGGCGGTCAGGCCCACCAGCGCCAGGATCACGATCTTCAGGTTACGCCATTGGCCGAAGGCTTCGGTCAGCGGTGCCTTCGAGGTCTTGCCCTCAGCCTTCATCTTCTGGAAGGCCGGCGATTCGCTCATGGACAGGCGGATGTACACCGACACGGCCAGCAGCAGGATCGAGAGCAGGAACGGAATGCGCCAGCCCCAGACTTCGAATGCCGGACCCGTCAGTTCGCGGCACAGCAGGATCACGATCAGCGACAGGAACAGGCCCATCGTCGCAGTGGTCTGGATCCACGCGGTGTAGGCGCCGCGCTTGCCGTGCGGAGCGTGCTCGGCCACGTAGGTAGCCGCGCCGCCGTACTCGCCGCCGAGTGCCAGGCCCTGCAGCATGCGCAGCAGGATCAGGATGATCGGGGCCGCCCAGCCGATGGTGGCATAGCCGGGCAGCAGGCCGACGACGAACGTCGACACGCCCATGATCAGGATCGTGACGAGGAACGTGTACTTGCGGCCGATCATGTCACCCAGGCGGCCGAACACCAGCGCGCCGAACGGTCGCACGATGAAGCCCGCAGCGAATGCCAGCAGCGCGAAGATGAATGCCGAGGTCGGGTCCAGGCCCGCGAAGAACTGCTTGGCGATGATGGCCGCCAGCGAACCGTACAGGTAAAAGTCGTACCACTCGAAAACCGTGCCGAGGGAAGAGGCCATAATGACCTTTTTCTCTTCCTTCGTCATCGGCGCATTGCTGGCGGACGATACCGTCCCCACGTTTTGCGCGTTTGCCATTTATTGTCTCCTCCGTTTGACGTCGTTCCGTCGAAATGGTCCCTGGTGCCGGGCCATGCCATATGCGCGTGCCGGCCCATACACCAAAGCTGGAACGATTGTGGGAGGCGAAACTTACTGCGTTCTGACAGAAGTTCTGCAAACGCCGCGGAATGCGTCGGGGTATACGCTACTCGGCGCGAGCCACCGGCAACGGGCGAATTTGCTGCGATGCGGGGCGATTCCCGCGCGTGCCGCATGGCACCGCGCGCAAACGCGCTCTTGCTCTGCAGCATGGCGTGCGGCGGTTCGCGAAAACCCTTACACGGAGGGCAGATCCGCCGAGCGGGGTTTGTCAGGAACGGCGGGCGCTGGCGAGGGCGATGCAACTGACGCCGCGCGGACCTCTGCCTCGATGCGCTCACGCTCATGCAATGCGTCATCGGCCCGATTCATGCGCCAGGCGTAGAGCGCGGCCATCAACACGTAGAGGATCAGTGCCCCCTGCGCGCCCATCCAGTACGAGAATGGCCAGCCCATGAAGTCGAAGCGCAGTTCGCGCGCGAACCAGCTCACGCCGAACGTCATGACAAACCATACGGCCAGCAAACCGACGATCCAGCGCACGTTGTGGCGCCACGACCTGCGTTCGAGCGGCGTCATCCTGTCACGCGGTGGCTTTTTCATGCGAGCGCTTCCTCTGACGGCGTACGGCGCAGCGTGATGCGCAGCCGCGTGCCGGCCAGCCGTGGCGATGTTTGATACACGTGGTCGTCGATCGTTACCTCGCCGCCATGCTGCTGCACGATCTCGCGCACGATGGCCAGTCCGAGGCCACTGCCTTCGGTATTGGTGCCCAGCACGCGGTAGAAACGCTCCATCACGCGTTCGCGTTCGGCCGGCGCGATGCCAGGGCCGGTGTCTTCCACATCGAGATACGCGAAGGGCTCGAACGCATCGGTGGTCACGCGTACCGTGGCGTGGCCACCGGCAGGCGTGTAGCGGATGGCGTTGTCGAGCAGGTTGTTCAGCATCTCGGTCAGCATGAGCCGGTTGCCGGTGATGAGCACCGCGTGCTCGTCGGCTTCCAGGCCTAGGTCGATGCGGCGCGCCCATGCCTGCGGCAGCCAATCCTTCACCACGTCGCGCGCGAGTGCGGCCAGGTCCAGCGGCACCATGCCACCGGCGCCAGCGAGGTTCTCCATTCGTGCGAGAGACAGCAACTGCGTGACGAGGTGCGCCGTGCGTTCCGAACTGCCGGCGATCTGCGCGAGCGAGCGCCGCAACTCTTCGGGCGACTGCTCGCGCTGCGCCAGTTCGGCCTGCATGCGCAGCCCCGCGAGCGGCGTCTTCATCTGGTGCGCGGCATCGGCAATGAAACGCTTCTGCGTCTGCACGGACTGGTCGAGTTGCGCGAGCAGTCCGTTGAACGATGCCACCAGTGGTGTGATTTCCTGAGGCGCGGCGCGTTCATCGATGGGGCTTGTGTCACCGGGATTGCGCGCGCGGATGCGCTGCTGGATCGCCGTGAGCGGCGCGAGTCCGCGCGAGAGGCCGAACCACACCAGCACCACGGCAAGCGGCAGGATCACGAACTGCGGCAGGATCACACCCTTGATGATTTCATTGGCCAGCCGTGCGCGCTTGTCGAGCGTTTCGGCCACCTGTATCAGCACGTGCTGCGGACCGCCAACGTTCTTGAGATCGACGTAGGTATAGGCCACACGCACGTCGTTGCCTGCCACGCGATCGTCGCGCATCGACACCAGGCCAGCGTGGCCCTGTTCGTCTTCGGGCGGCAGCGGCAGGTCGTGATCGCCGGCCACGTATTCACCGCGCCGGCCCACCACCTGGTAATAGATGTTGTCGGTCTCGTCTGCGCGCAGGATCTCGCGCGCCGAGAGCGGCAGTTGCAGCGTCACGCGGCCATTCACTTCGCGCACCTGCTGCGAGAGCACGATGGCACTGGCTTCGAGCGCGCGGTCGAACGGCCCGTTGGCGATGGACTTGGCTACAAGGTACGTGACCGCGATGCTCATCGGCCAGAGCAGCAGCAGCGGTGCCAGCATCCAGTCGAGGATCTCACCGAACAGCGAGCGCGGCGCGGGATGCGCGGAGGTTTCCTCGAGGTGAGGCAAAGCGTCGGCCAGCGCCGCGTCATCGGCGGCGGCATCCGCCAGTGTCGGGTGGGCCGGTTCGGGCTTGCGGGTGGCGCCGTCGGCGGCCTGGCGTCGCCACGGCAATCGCAGCAGACTCAAACGGCTCATGCATGCCTCATACGCGCTGCGTCAGCCAGGTCAATCATGAGCGGCCAGCGCCGGCTGGAATTTTTCGAGGCAGTAGCCCAGCCCGCGTACTGTGGCGATGCGGATGCCACCCACCTCGATCTTCTTGCGCAGGCGGTGTACGTAGACTTCGATGGCATTGTTGCTGACTTCCTCGCCCCATTCACAGAGATGGTCGACGAGCTGCTCCTTCGAGACCAGCCGCCCGCTACGCGTGAGCAGGATCTCCAGCAGGCCGATCTCGCGCGCGGAGAGGTCCAGCATCTGCTCGTTGAGATAGGCGATGCGGCCCACCTGGTCGAAAGCCAGCGGCCCATGACGCATCAGCGTGGCGCCGCCGCCGGCACCGCGCCGCACCAGCGCCCGCACGCGCGCCTCCAGTTCGGACAGCGCGAACGGCTTGGCCATGTAGTCGTCGGCGCCGAGGTCCAGTCCCTTCACGCGCTCGTCCACGCCATCGGCAGCCGTCAGAATCAGCACCGGCAGCATGGCGCCGCGCGTGCGCAGCCGCTTGAGCACCTCCAGGCCGGGCATGCGGGGCAGGCCCAGGTCCAGGATCAGCAGGTCGAAAGTCTGCGTGGACAGCGCCGAATCGGCTTCCACGCCATTGGCGACATGATCCACTGCATAGCCCGACTGGCGCAGGGAGCGAGTGAGGCCGTCGGCCAGTACATCGTCGTCTTCGGCGATCAGAATCCGCATGGTTGTCTCCACCCTTGTCCAGCTTTTTATGGCCTGGCATCGCCGGCCACCGGCTGCGGTACCGGAGGGGCTTGCCAAGCATACTGTTTTTTTATACAGTACTCGACATTCCGCGTCCGGTCTCCGAAAGGGACGGGCGCGGGGCCGAGCAGGGCGCCAAAGGGTTCAAATTCCTCCGATATCAATCGGAAAAGTCTTGAAAATCAGGCGCCGCGCCGCATGCGGCCTATTTATACACCAATTGCTACCTATTGAACTGAAGGACGACCATGGACGACAAGAAGGCCGGCGCCGGCGTGAGCGCTGAGAAGCAGAAGGCGCTTGCCGCCGCGCTCTCCCAGATCGAGAAGCAGTTCGGCAAAGGCTCGATCATGCGCCTGGGCGACGGCGACGTGGAGCAGGATATCCAGGTGGTGTCCACCGGCTCGCTGGGCCTGGACATCGCGCTGGGTGTCGGTGGCCTGCCGCGCGGCCGTGTGGTGGAAATCTATGGCCCGGAATCGTCGGGCAAGACCACGCTGACGCTGCAGGTTGTGGCCGAGATGCAGAAGCTGGGCGGCACCTGCGCGTTTATCGACGCGGAACACGCGCTGGATGTGCAGTACGCGGGCAAACTCGGCGTCGACGTCGGCAACCTGCTGATTTCGCAGCCGGATACCGGCGAGCAAGCCCTGGAAATCACCGATGCGCTGGTGCGCTCGGGCTCGATCGACCTGATCGTGATCGACTCGGTGGCCGCATTGGTGCCGAAGGCCGAAATCGAAGGCGAAATGGGCGATTCGCTGCCCGGCCTGCAGGCCCGCCTGATGAGCCAGGCGCTGCGCAAGCTGACCGGCACCATCAAGCGTACGAACTGCCTGGTGATCTTCATCAACCAGATCCGCATGAAGATCGGTGTGATGTTTGGTTCGCCTGAAACCACCACTGGCGGTAACGCGCTGAAGTTTTACGCCTCGGTGCGTCTGGACATCCGCCGTATCGGCTCGATCAAGAAGGGCGACGAGGTCATCGGCAACGAAACCAAGGTCAAGGTGGTCAAGAACAAGGTTTCGCCACCGTTCCGCGAGGCATTCTTCGACATCCTGTACGGCCAGGGCATCTCGCGCCAGGGCGAAATCATCGACCTCGGCGTGGACGCGAAGATCGTCGAGAAGTCGGGTGCCTGGTACAGCTACAACGGCGAGAAGATCGGTCAGGGCAAGGACAACGCTCGCGAATACCTGCGCGAGAACCCCGATATCGCCAACGAGATCGAGAACAAGGTCCGTGCGGCGCTGGGCGTGGCACTGACCAACGGCGCCACGGCGCCGGCCGAAATCGAAGGCTAAGCCGGCCGATTGCAGCAAGACAGCAGGAAAGCCGTCGCATGGTTGTGCGGCGGCTTTTTTGTTTCTGATGTGTCCTGATGACTGTTTTACCCAAGCCAAGCCGTATCGATGCCCCGTCCCCCGCTATCCCTCAAGGCCCGTGCCGTGGGCTACCTGTCACGTCGTGAGCACAGCCGGGTTGAACTGGCTCGCAAGTTGGCGCCGCACGCCGAGTCGGCCGAACAGGTAGAGGCTTTGCTGGATGCGCTGGAGCGCGAGAACTGGCTCTCCAATGATCGGTTCGTCGACAGCCTCGTACATCGGCGAGCCGCCCGATACGGCAGCGCGCGCGTCATGCAGGAAGCGAAGACCCACCAACTGGGCGGCGACCAGCTACGCGACCTGCAGGATCGATTGCGTGATACGGAACTGGAGCGAGCGACCGAGGTTTGGCGCAAACGCTTCGGCACGCCACCCGACTCCCCGGAAGCGCGGGCCAAGCAGATCCGCTTCATGATGGCACGCGGATTCTCGCGGACGGTGATCGGAAAGATCCTGCGCGGGGCCGAGGACGACTTCCCTGAACGGGATGAAAACGCCGAGGAGTAGCCACTTGCATACCTGCGTACGCATAAGGGGTATTTGTGCGGACGTCAAGGCAGTTGTCGTACCACTGGTGCAACGCAGCGCCGAAACGTGCCGCGCGGCGGATTCCCTTGTGTGGGGCGGGTTTGCCGGCTTTGTCGATGCAACAATCGACGCCGGACAGTCTGTCGCGCAGGATGTTCCGGGTCAAAGCGGTTCGGCATGTTAAACTCCACGAGTTCTCCGGCCCAAGGCGGCCGTCCGGCCGATTCGTTGAAGATTCAAGGAGTGGCCAGAGCGTGTGCCAGGTAGTCCGGGCCACGGAGTCCACCGCGAATTTCGCCCCCCATTTCTGCCACAACAGCCTGCCGCGTCAGCCCCTGGTGTCATGCCGCTTTCCCCGCCCGTCAATCGAGCCATGCGTCACCGCCGTGCCATCACGGCTGAGGCGTATTTGCGGGAAGACGGACTGTGGGACATCGAGGCACGCCTGACCGACACCAAGCCGCGCGACATCGAGCTGGCCGGCAATCGCATCCGTCCCGAAGGCCAGCCGCTGCACGACCTGTGGCTACGCGTCACCGTGGATCTGCGCCTGAATATTGTCGATGCCGAGGCATGTTCCGATTGGGTGCCTTATCCGACGCACTGCGACACCATTGGTCCCGCCTATCGTCAGTTGATCGGCCTGAACCTCATGAAGGGTTTCCGCAAGGCGGTGCGCGAGCGGCTCGGCAGCGTGGCGGGTTGCAGCCATCTCACGGAACTGGCCGGCGTGCTGCCGACCACCGCTATTCAGGCTTTCGCCGGCGACGTCTTCAAGATTCGCGACGGCGAGGGTGACGGCACCGATCCCAATCCCGAACCGCCGATGCAGCTTCATGGCTGTCACGCCTTGCATTTTGAGGGCGAGGTGGTTCGCAAGTTTTACCCGCGCTGGTATGGTCACCAGCCGAAACCGAGAGCCGGCGCCGTGGCGTCGTCCCCCCAGAGCGCGTCACGCGCCGATGCCTCGGCATCAGGTGGGGGGGAGACCCAGGTCCACTGGCCCAACGGTACGTCGGGCTGACCGTCACGGTCGGCTCAGGAACAGGCGAAAGCCCTTCGATTCCAAATTTTTCCCATCCCTTTACGCCTACCCGAAAGGAAACACGCATGAATATCCATGAGTACCAAGGCAAGGAAATCCTGCGCAAATACAATGTGCCGGTTCCGCGCGGCATCCCGGCTTTCTCGGTCGAAGAGGCCCTGAAGGCGGCTGAACAGCTCGGCGGCCCGGTGTGGGTCGTCAAGGCACAGATCCACGCAGGCGGCCGCGGCAAGGGCGGCGGCGTGAAGGTGGCCAAGAGCATCGAGGACGTCAAGACCTACGCCACGAACATCCTGGGCATGACCCTGGTGACGCACCAGACCGGCCCGGAAGGCAAGAAGGTCAATCGCCTGCTGATCGAAGAAGGCGCGGACATCAAGAAGGAACTGTACGTTTCGCTGGTCGTGGACCGCGTGTCGCAGAAGGTGGCCCTGATGGCATCGAGCGAAGGCGGCATGGACATCGAGGAAGTGGCTGCCCACAGCCCGGAAAAGATCCACACGCTGCTGGTGGATCCGGCTGAAGGCCTGAAGGATTCGGACGCAGACGACATCGCCCGCAAGATCGGCGTGCCCGACGCAAGCGTGCCGCAAGCTCGCCAGGCCCTGCAAGGTCTGTACAAGGCGTTCTGGGATACCGACGCTTCGCTGGCCGAAATCAACCCGCTGATCCTGACCGGCGACGGCAAGGTCATCGCTCTGGACGCCAAGTTCAACTTCGACTCGAACGCACTGTTCCGTCATCCGGAAATCGTGGCGTACCGTGACCTGGACGAAGAAGACGCCAACGAAATCGAAGCCTCGAAGTTCGACCTGGCCTACATCTCGCTGGACGGCAACATCGGCTGCCTGGTGAACGGCGCCGGCCTGGCCATGGCCACGATGGACACCATCAAGCTGTTCGGCGGCGAGCCGGCCAACTTCCTGGACGTGGGCGGTGGCGCCACGACCGAGAAGGTGACCGAAGCCTTCAAGCTGATGCTGAAGAACCCGAACGTGGAAGCCATCCTGGTGAACATCTTCGGCGGCATCATGCGCTGCGACGTGATCGCCGAAGGCGTGATCTCGGCCTCGAAGGCTGTTCAGCTGGGCGTGCCGCTGGTCGTCCGCATGAAGGGCACGAACGAAGACCTGGGCAAGAAGATGCTGGCCGAATCCGGTCTGCCGATCATTTCGGCTGACACCATGGAAGAAGCTGCCCAGAAGGTCGTGGCCGCTGCCGCTGGCAAGTAAGGACAACTGCGTTGCCGTCAGGCCAGCGTGAACGACGGGCCGGGCGGGACGACTAAAAGGACTAGCAAATGAGCATTCTGATCAACAAGGACACGAAGGTCATCACCCAGGGTATCACCGGCAAGACCGGACAGTTCCACACCCGTGGCTGCCGTGACTATGCCAACGGCAAGAACGCGTTCGTTGCCGGCGTGAACCCGAAGAAGGCCGGCGAAGACTTCGAAGGCATTCCCATCTACGCCAGCGTCAAGGACGCCAAGGAGCAGACGGGTGCCACGGTGTCCGTCATCTACGTGCCGCCCGCAGGCGCTGCTGCCGCCATCTGGGAAGCCGTCGACGCCGACCTGGATCTGGTGGTCTGCATTACCGAAGGCATCCCCGTCCGCGACATGATGGAAGTCAAGGACAAGATGCGTAAGCAGAACAAGAAGACCCTGCTGCTGGGACCGAACTGCCCGGGCCTGATCACGCCGGACGAAATCAAGATCGGCATCATGCCGGGTCACATCCACCGCAAGGGCCGCATCGGCGTGGTGTCGCGCTCGGGCACGCTGACGTACGAAGCCGTGGGCCAGCTGACCGCGCTGGGCCTGGGCCAGTCGTCGGCTGTCGGTATCGGCGGCGACCCGATCAACGGTCTGAAGCACATCGACGTGATGAAGATGTTCAACGACGATCCGGATACGGACGCCGTGGTCATGATCGGTGAAATCGGTGGTCCGGATGAAGCCAACGCGGCTTACTGGATCAAGGAAAACATGAAGAAGCCGGTGGTTGGCTTCATCGCTGGCGTGACCGCGCCTCCGGGCAAGCGCATGGGCCATGCCGGCGCGCTGATCTCGGGCGGTGCCGATACGGCACAGGCCAAGCTGGAAATCATGGAATCCTGCGGTATCACCGTGACCAAGAACCCGTCGGAAATGGCGCGCCTGCTGAAGGCAATGCTGTAAGCCATACCGATGACGCCGTGCCGCATATGTCGAATTCGATGCATGCGGTGTGGTGATCTCTCGCTGCCACATATTGCCTTGATCGGTGTGATCGGGGCGGCATGACGGCTGCAAACGTTGCCCCCGCCGTTGCTGGCGGGGGCAACGTCATTCTGGCGATGCGTGTCATAGGGGTATATCCCAACATTACAGCGTTGTCATTGAAACCGAATCGAAAGGTTCGTGCGATAAATCTTCATGTCTGATATCTCAGACATTCGAATGTCCGCAGTGGCCGAGGCTGGTCCGATCATCGACCTGTCCGCCGTGGGCACGGAACATAACTTTGAAATTCGAGGAGTCTTGCCGTGGAATTGTTGTCCAGCAGCACGTTCTGGCTTGCGCTGGGTTCGATCATCCTGACCAACATCGTCCTGTCGGGCGATAACGCCGTGGTGATCGCGCTCGCATCGCGCAACCTGCCCCCTGCCCAGCAGAAGAAGGCCATTTTCTGGGGTAGCGCCGCCGCCATCATCATGCGGGTGGTACTGACCGTGGCCGCAGTGAAGCTGCTGAGCCTGCCGTACCTGAAGATCGTCGGCGCCGTGCTGCTGGTCTACATCGGCGTGCAACTGCTGACGGGCGACGACGGCGAAGACGGCCATGACGCCAAGGACAACATCTGGGCCGCGATCCGCACCATCCTGATCGCCGACCTGGTCATGTCGCTGGACAACGTGGTGGCCGTGGCCGCCGCCGCGCAGAAGGGTCCGGAAGGCAGCCAACTGATGTTGCTGATCATCGGCCTGGGTCTGTCGATTCCGCTGATTGTCTTCGGTAGCACGCTGCTGCTGAAGGTGATGGAGCGCTTCCCGATCATCATCGTGCTGGGCGCCGCGCTGCTGGGCTACCTGGCTGGCGAAATGCTGGTCAGCGATCCGGTGGATGCCGCCTGGTTCGAAGTCCATGTGCCGCACGCCCACCTTGTCTTCGGTATTGCCGGCGCGGTGCTGGTGGTGCTGGTCGGCAAGCTGTTGCAGCGTCGCAACGCGCAGCCTGCCTGATATCGCACGAAACATCGCGAGCCAAAAAGCCTTGTGAAACGGGCGACCCGCAACGGGTCGCCCGTTTTGTTTTTTGGCCAGCGGATTCGAGGCAAGCCGTACGGCATCGTCGCCTCGGAGTTTCGTGAATTCTCAGACTGGTCGGGCAATGGGGTCTGTTCGACCACAGCAGGGAAAGGGCCTGAGCCCTTCCCGTGTGGCCCTGATGAAAACGCGCGACGGGTGCAAGCGTAGGAATCTTCTGAATCCTGCATACGGCTTACCTTGAGAAGTCCTGCCTCTCTGGAGATGGACTCAACGTGCCTGCCAAAAAAGACAAGTCTTATCCATCACGGTTTTCCGAGTTTCCAGACTATTTCAGTAAGCGAATTGGGATTGTCTTGGGTCAGTTACAGACGCGAATCGTGCGCCGATCATGCCCCTTGTGCTTTGCCGCGTGAAGTTGAGTCAAGCGGCAGTGCATGACATTTCACAACAAACGAAAAGGGTCATTCATGGAAAGCAAGTTCGACACTATCCAGCCTGTCCACTCGCCATCGCTCCGGCCATTGTCCCTGCGACGACGAGCGCAGTGCGGCTTCACACTGATCGAACTGATGATCGTGGTGGCGATCGTCGGCATTTTGGCTGCGTTCGCCGTGCCGCAGTATCAGGATTACATTGCGCGCGCACAGTTTGGCGAGGCGCTTAGCCTGGCGTCGGGCCAGAAGCCCCAGGTCACCGAGTATTTCTCCCACAACGGAACTTGTCCGGCTAATGCGACCGCGGCGGTTGATGGCATCCCGAAGGCATCTGATATCAACGGAACCTACGTTGCGAGTGTGACGCTAGGTGGCGACGTCACTGATGCAGGCGGCTGTACTATCAAGGCCACGTTCAAAGACGCTAAGGTCGCGAAGGGGTTGTTAGGTAAGACCGTAACACTGACCATGGGCAATGCGAACCAAGGATCGGTGACTTGGGCTTGCACGTCGAATGCTGTCAAATCGCTCCTGTCACGGGATTGTGAGGCGACGAAGTAGGCGTCAGCTCGCCGCAGCTAAATCGAAATCGGTATCGTCCCCTCACTTAACGCCCGGCCCAGCCGGGCGTTTGCCCTTCCTCCCCCCTCCCGCGCTATCATGGCGCCTCTTCTTTCTTCCCCCACTGGTCCGCATGCCGGCACAGAAAGCCACGATCCCGGCGGCGATGATTGTCGTCGCGTTCACTGTTCCCCTGCTTGTCTCGAAGCACACGCTGCCGCTGTCCACGTTCTACGGCGAATGGACTGCAGCTGCGCTTGGCGTATTGCTGGTGATCGTGCTGGCGATGAAGCGCGTGGACGATGGCTTGCCGCGTGTGCGTGGGGCCTTGCCGTGGATTGTGTGGCTGCCGCTATGGCTGATCGGGGTGACGATCGCGCAGGCTGCCATGGGCATGGCCGATATCACAGGCAGCCGGCTGACGACGCAGCTGGTGCTGGCGCTTGGCGCGGCGCTCATGATCGCTGCATGGCAGTTCGGTCGGGGGATGTCCACGGAGCGTCGGGCCAGCATCGTCGATGCACTGGCTATCGCGCTGCTCGTGGCGGGGTTGCTTGGCACGCTTGCGCAGTGGGTGCAGGTCTTTCGCATGGAGGACCAGATGTTCGGACTCGTCTCCGAATACTTCTATCCCGCGAACCGCCGGCTGTGGGGCAACCTGAACCAGCCGAACCATCAGGCGACGATTCAGGGCCTGGCGCTTGTGGCGGCGATCTGGCTGGCTACGCGTGGCTGGCTCCAATTCCCGAGCTGGCTGGTGGCGACGTTGTTGCTTGAAAGCGGCATCGCGCTGTCCGGATCGCGGACGGGCCTGGTTCACGTGGGACTTGCCGCGGGCTATGCACTGATTGCGGCGGCGATGGCACGCGGTACGCCACGCGGCTCCAGCCCGATGCATCGCGCGCCCGGACTCATCGCCGCAGCCATGATCCTGGTCGTGGGAAGCCTCGCGATGCAGGCTGGCGTCAAGGAAGCGGGACGTGCGTTCGACTGGCAGCTATTCGATACCGTCGCGCAGATCCAGGCCGGCAACCAGATGTCGGCGCGTGGCGCATTGTGGGCGCAGGCACTGGCGATGTTCCGCGACCATCCTTTGTTTGGCGTGGGCTATGGTGAATTTGGCTGGGTCCAGTTCCAGGAGGCGGCGCAGGTGCGCGTGGTGGCCGAGATGTCGCTGCATGCCCACAACGCGGTCCTTGACCTGATGGCCAAGACGGGCGCGGCGGGCACGGCTGGCGTGGCGCTGGTGCTGGCGGCGTGGCTCTGGCGTGTCTGGCGCGCGCGGATCTGGCAAGGGTCGGCGGAGGCTCGTGCCGCTGCAGCACCTGTGTTGGTCTGGCTGGCAATGCTCGCGGCGCATTCGATGCTCGAGTACCCGCTGCACTATCTCTACTTCTTCCTGCCGTTCTGCTTCATGCTCGCCTGGCTCGAACCAGCGGGCTTCGGTGGACGCATGCCACGCCAGGCCGGATGGCTGATAAGCGCAGTGTTCGTGGTCGTGTCGGGAGTCGTGTTGGCGACGATGTGGCAGGACTACAAGCGTGTGGAGACGCGCGAGTATGCCAGCGACGCGCACCGAGATAACTTGCCGATGCCGCGCTGGTGGTTCCGCCAGCATGCAGCGTCCGATGTGTCCGAACGGACCGCGATCACCGCCGCCAACGCCCGGACGCTGTTGCCCGGGCACATGGCGGCGTTGCACCTGCTACCTACGCCGACGATGATTCGCCGCACAGCCTGGCTGCTGGCACTGACCGGCGAGCAGGGGCGTGCCCGGCTATGGATGGAGCGATTGCGCTTCTACTATCAGGGCGACGAGGCCGCGCAGTTTGCCGCGCTCGTGCATGATTGCGATGCCATACCGTCACGCCAGCGCCCGCGCGAATTCTGCACCTGGGCAACGCACCGCGAGCACCAGCCGCGCAACGGCAACTGATGCTGACGTTCGCGCCTTGCGTTAGCGGATGTATCCAGGTGGCGGAGGCGGCGGGTAGTAGGGCTGGTAGTTGGCGGGTGGCATCGCAGCGCGGGACGGTGGGGGCGAGTTGACCATCTGCCCGTACACCGGCACGCGATTGCCGCTCGCGTACATGCACTGCACGTAGGCCGCGTCGTAGCGCTGCTGGGAGCCGTAGCCCGCGTTGTACGAATTTCCGGCCCCTACCGCAGCGCCAGTCAACAGGCCGACACCCGCGCCCACGGCAGCCCCAGCACCGCCATCGAACGCCGCACCCGCAGCCGCGCCCAGCGCCGTGCCGATTGCCGCGCTGCCGACGGCCGCCGCGTTGGCATTCTGCTGTGGGCTCGTGCCGCCAATCTGTCCAAACGCATACTGGCGGCAGTTATAGTCGTCGCCCCGGAACTGATCGAACGACTTGTTGGTGCCCGGCAACGCCATCACGCTCGGCCCCGATGGCATCACGGCACAGGCGCCCAGCGCGCTGGTAGCCACGAGCAGCAGGCAGACGGAACGGGTTCTCATGACGTGGCTCCTGGCAAGGCGGACGAAGATGCGGCGGGTCTGCCCGGCACAGGTGTCGAGGACGATGGCGCGCGCGGTTGTTCGCGTTGCCAGCCACCCGGACATTCCTTCACGTACGGAAAATAGCCCTGCGGCTGATTGCAGTAGTACCACCACGCATTGGGCGAGGTGCCATCGGTCAGCGTCGGATTCCCATCGCTGCCCTGCTCGATGTACTGCGGCGGATTCGGCGCCGGCACGGCTACGACTGCCGGTGCCGGATAGTAGCCCGGACCATAGACCGGACCATAAGCCGGCCCATAGTAGGAGCCGTATGGTCCCCATCCCGGTCCCCACGCAGGTCCCCAGCCGGGGCCCCATCCTGGGCCGTAGCCCCAGCCCGGTCCGACATAGACACCCACGCCCACGCGCGTGCGGGCCTCGGCGGTTGTGGTGAAAGCGACCGCACCGATTGCGGCCAGTGCCAGCGCCAACTGGCAGAGCTTGCGCCCGTTCATGATCGTTACCTCGAAATCCTGCCGAACACCTGCATAACGCCCGATACCGCCGCCAGGGATACCGGCGCCGGCTGCGGAATTGTTACGTTCTATTCAATATCAATTTGCCTGAGGCAGGCGCACGGGAGCGCTTTCCGAAATGCGGCGTTACCGTTATTACGGGCAGGACAAGCGCCGGATGCTATCCCTGCGGACCCGCCACCCAGTCGCCCGACTTCCCGCCATGCTTCTCCAGCAGCTTCACATTGCCGATGACCATGCCGCGATCGACGGCCTTGCACATGTCGTAGATCGTCAGCAGGGCGATCTGGACGCCGGTGAGTGCTTCCATCTCCACGCCGGTCTGGCCCTGGGTTTCGGTGCGGACGATGCAGGCGACGGTCGCGCTGGGTTCGTCGAGGGCGAAATCCACGGCCACGCGGGTCAGCCCGATGGGGTGGCACAGCGGAATCAGGTCGGAAGTGCGCTTGGTGGCCATGATGGCGGCCACGCGGGCGATGCCCAGCACATCGCCTTTCTTGGCGTTGCCATCGCGCACCAGCGCGAACGTCTCGGGCTGCATGGTGATCGTGCCAGTCGCCACGGCCACGCGGTGCGTGCTGGCCTTGCTGCCAACATCCACCATATGGGCCTGGCCGGCATTGTCGAAATGGGTGAGCTGACTCATGGGTGCGAACGCTTGGAAAGTGGAGGGTGCGGGGGACGAACTGGCCAGGAGGGCTTGCCCGATGGGAACGTCATCAAGAGGCCGCTATCATAGCAACATGCCAAAGACTCCATGGCCTCGCCGCCTGCCCGTCCGGTCGAGTGCCCGCGCTGCCGATTCCGCCGTGCCCGCTCCGTCCGCCGTCCGCGCGTCACTTTTGACGCGTGGGGTGGCGGCTGCGCTCGTGATGACGCTCGCGGCCCCCGCGTGGCCGCAAGGCACCCCATCGCGGGCACCCCAGGTCTCGGCGGCCTCGTCGCCCGCTGCAGCCGCCAACGCGCGGTTGTCCACTGCACCGGTGGCGTCGCTGGGGCCGGCATTGAGCGGCGATGTCAGCGATCAGGTCTTCGACAACCTGAACCGCAGCGTGCGCGCCGGGCAGAAGTCAGACTTCGGGCTGCGCAGCGGCAATACGGTGGTGGAGTCGTCGGGCATCCAGTTGCCGGACCTGGGCGACCCTTCCACGGCATCGCTGTCGCCCGACATGGAGAAGCGGCTCGGCGACCGCATCATGCGCAGCATCCGGCGCGATCCGGACTACGTGTCCGATGCCTTGCTGAACGATTACCTGAATGCGCTGGGTTACCGGCTGGTGCAGGCCGCGCGCAGGCAGAACCTGGCGGGTTCCAACGGTGCGGGCACGTTTGCCACGGGCTTCGAACTGTTCGGCGTGCGGGATCGCTCGATCAACGCCTTCGCCATGCCAGGCGGTTATATCGGCGTGCATACGGGTTTGCTCGTGCAGTCCGAGACCGAGTCCGAGTTGGCCTCGGTGCTCGGCCACGAAATCGGCCACGTCACGCAACGGCATATCGCGCGCGGGATCACGAGCCAGGACCAGTCGATGTGGATCGCCCTGGCGTCGATGGTGCTGGCCGGTCTGGCCGCCACCAAGAGCGGTGACGCGGCGGCGGCGCTGGCCATGGGCGGGCAGGGCGCCGCCGTGGCCAATCAGTTGTCGTTCTCGCGCGGCGCAGAGCGTGAGGCGGATCGAGTCGGGTTCCAGATCATGACCTCGGCGGGCTTCGATCCGCAGGGCATGCCCGATTTCTTCCAACGGCTGCAGCGCGTGACCGGGATTTCAGACACGTCCGTGCCGGCCTATGTGCGCACCCACCCGCTTACGTCCGAGCGGATCGCGGACATGTCCGACCGTGCGCGCCACATCGCTCCGCGCAAGGTCGCCAACACGCCCGACTACGAGTTCGCGCGCGCCCGGGCCGCCGTGGTGCAGTCCCCCGCGCCCAGTGACCTGCGCAACCTGCTGGCTTCGTTCCAGGCCCAGACTTCCACTGCCTCGCCCATACGTCTGCCCGCGATCTACTACGGCATGGCGTTCGCCAACCAGAAGCTGGGCCGTTTCCAGGACGCGGAGAAGGCGTTGATGGAGGCGCGTCGGCTCTACGGCAACATTCCCGGCGTGACGTCGGGCACGCCGATGCTCGACGTGATGGCCGTGGAACTGGCGCGTAACGAAGGCCGTATCCAGGATGCATTGAACCAGTCGGCGGCCACGCTGAAGGCGTTTCCGCTCTCCCACGCCGCTGCGCTGGCCTATGCGGATACGCTGGTCGCCGCGGGCCGCCTCAACGATGCCGTGGCGTTCCTGAGATCCCGCACGCGCGAGGAAACGGGGCGTTCGGAATGGTGGGAGTTGCTGGCGCGGGCCTACGCTGCGCAGGGCAAGCGGCTGCAGCAGCATCAGGCGCTGGCCGAGAAATATGCGATGGACGGTTCGTACCAGGCCGCCATCGAGCAGTTGCAGATTGCACGCAAGGCGTCCGATGGCGATTTCTATACGCTGTCGGAGGTCGATGCGCGGCTGCATCAGTTGCAGCTGCAGTACAAGGAGGATCGGCAGGATAGCAAGGGGATGCCGAACTGACGTTCGGTTCAATCTACCGCTGGTTTTTCCCTCTCCCTTTGGGAGAGGGGCAGGGGAGAGGGCAGGCGGTGCAAATTGCCACTGTTCGGCAAGCAGAACCTCAGGCCCTCTCCCCCAACCCCTCTCCCGCAGGCGGGAGAGGGGAGCTTGTAAACCCAAACCGCTTCTCCACCTCCGCCTCCACGATCGGCTCGATTTCAATATCGCGGCCATCGTAGTGGAAGACCCCCAGCGTGGCCCCGCAGGCTTCGCCATGCCAATCGCTAGTCGTACTGAACGCATCCAGATCATGATCGTGGAGCAACGCCGCCTGCTCGCCATCCACGCCATCGACCGTGCCCGACAGCAACACATTGCCGTGCTCATCGGCAAAGCATGAAGCCGGAACAAACGCGCGGCCCGTCGTGGTGGACAGCACGCCGTTGTGCAGCCGCACGATCCACGGTGTGTACATCAGCGAAACAAACACGCGCTGCGGCCCGTTCTGGAAGTACCAGCCGCCGTGTTCGTCTCGCGTGTAGTTGCGTTCGATAAAGGCGATCAGCGCCTCATGCCGGATCGGGTCGCCGGACAGGCCGTGCTGTTGCGCGAACTCGTTGCGCATACGCCATTGGCCGCGCCGGTCCAGCGCCAGCCAGCCGTAGCAGTTCGGCACGTTCGGCCAGCGGGCCATGGCTTGCCTGACAACTTCGTCCATGGTCTGTCTCCTTTGTTTATGCGCGAATGCTGTCGAAGAACGCGAGGATGCGTGCCGGCAGCCATTCGATATGGCCAGCCACGGGCAACAGCGGCAGATGGCCGAGCAGGCCGTTGCGCGGCGTCATGAAGCCGACGTGGCCGCCGTGCTCGGGTTGCTCCAGCGTGACGTCGGCGCTCACCTCTGCGGGGCCAGGCAGGTGGCGGCCCGGCAGGAAGGGATCATTGCGCGCGTTCAGCACGAGCGTAGGAATGCGGATCTCGCCGAGGATGGGCTTGCTGGAGGCGCGCGCCCAGTAGTCGTCCGTATCGCGAAAGCCGTGCAGCGGTGCCGTGACGATGTTGTCGAACGCGTACAGGTCGCGGCTCGCCAGCATCGTGTCGCGGTCGAACAGGCCGGGGAACTGGTCGAGCTTGGCCAGCGACTTGCGCTTGAGCGTCTGCAGGAACATCCGCGTGTAGAGCATGTTGAAGCCGCTGGAGAGCGCCGCCCCGCCTGCCGCCAGATCCAGCGGGGAAGAGATTGCCGCCGCCCCGCTCAGGAAGCCGGCCGCGTGGCCATCCTCGCCAAGAAAGCGCAACAGCGCATTGCCGCCGAGCGAGATGCCCACGGCCAGTATCGGCCGGTCCGGGTCGATCTGGCGTACCGTGTCGCGCAGACGGTGCAGCACCCAGCGGATCTCGGCGGAATCGCCCGAATGATAGAAACGCGGCGCCTGGTTCAGTTCGCCCGAGCAGCCACGGAAATGCGGAATCACGCCTTGCCAGCCGCGCTCGCGCAGCGCGGTCATCAGCGTCTGCGCGTAGTGGCTGCGCGAGTCGCCTTCCAGGCCGTGGAACATCACCACCAGCGGCGCATCGGCGGCGGTGGGGTGCGTGGTCCAGTCGAGATCGATGAAGTCGCCATCGGGCGTGCTCCAGCGCTCGCGCCGGAACGTGATGCGGCGGTGTCGCGTGAAGCGCGCGGGCAGGATGGTCTGCGCGTGGCCGCCGCGCAGCCACCACGGTGTCTGGAAGGCGTCGCCGAACAGCATGGCGTCGCCTGTCAGTGCAGGGCCTGTCCCGGTGCGGCGGCCACGGCGGCCACCTGCACCGCGTTGGCCGGGCTGCAGTGAATATGGGCCAGGCGCCAGCCCTCGTGGTTCTGCATCAGCACATAGGTGGTATGCACGAAGAGGTCGGCTTCCACGCGGCCTTCGCCAAAGCGCAGCGCTTCGGTCACGTCGAAGATCGACACGCCGAGCGATGAATGGCTGCTGGTCTCGATGGCATCGATCAGCACGGGCTGCTCTTCGAGCAGGTGGGCGAAAGCCTGGCGCAGGCTGTCATGGCCGATCAGGCGCTGGCCATCCGGCATGACGCAGGTGACCGAGTCTTCGTCCAGCCAGAGCCGCAGGGCGCCGTCGGCGTCGCGCAACTTCATGGCTTCACGGAAGGCATCGACGATGTCTTCGGCGGAATCGAACAGGCGGGCGAAACGAGGCATGTTGGCGTGGTCAGGGGCGATGCAGGAGTTTGCGCAACTCGACGAACACCATTTCGGGTTCGATCTCCTTCAGGCAACGCAGGTGGCCGAGCGGGCACTCGCGCTTGAAGCAAGGGCTGCACTCGAGTTGCAGCCACATGATACTCGCTGCCTGTGACAGCGGGGGCGTATGGCGTGGATCGCTGGAACCGTAGACGGCCACCTGGGGCCGGTTCAGCGCGGCGGTCACGTGCATCAGGCCCGAATCGTTGCAGACTGCGGCCTCCGACAGCGCCAGCAGGTCCACGGCATCGTCCAGCGAGGTTTGTCCGCACAGGTTGCGCACGAACGGGGCGCCCGCGACGATTTCCTCGGCGATCTCGCTGTCCTTCGCGGACCCCAGCGTGATCATCTGGGCATACGGATACGAGCGCCGCAGCATCTGCGCCAGCGCCGCGAAATGCGCGGCGGGCCAGCGCTTGGCGGGGCCGAACTCCGCGCCGGGGCAGAACGCGATTACGCGCGTGCCCGGAGCGATGCCGAAGCGGCCAGCGGTGGCCGCCATGCGCGCCGGGTCTACCTTGAGCTGCGGATCGGGGATCGATTCCGGCAGGCGCGCGCCGGGCTTGAGGGCCAGGCGGGCGTAGTGCTCCACCATGGGCGGGCGGTTGTCGCGCGGCGGGTTGGCGTGGCGGATGTTGATCATGCCGAAGCGTGCTTCGCCGCGATAGCCGACGCGAAGCGGAATGCCGGCCAGGAACGGAATCAGCGACGATTTCAGCGAATTCGGCAGTACATAGGCCACGTCGTAGCCTTCGTGCTTGAGCTGCTGGGCGAACATCAGCCGCGCGCTGAGCTGCAGCTTGCCGTGCGCCAGGTCGCTCGGGAATACCTTGCCGATCTCGGGCATGCGCGCGAGGACCGGAGCGACCCACTTGGGCGCGAGGGCGTCGATGACAAGGCGCGGGTGGCGCGCCTTGAGCAGCGAAAAGAGCGGCTGCGCCATCAGGGCGTCGCCGATCCAGTTGGGGGCAATAACGAGGGCTTTTCTCATGGAGTGGGTCTGGCTTGGCCCTTTTCTTCGGTGCCCGGGCATGTCAACGCCCCGGGGCGCTGGGCGGCCCGGGGCGTCAGGTCGAAACGGCAGGAGGAAGCGTGCGTCGTACGGATCAGTGGTGGCCCTTGAGCACGGTGCCCGGCTTGAGCTTGTACACGGTGCCGCAGTACGGGCACTTGACCTCGCCGGTGTCCGCCACGTCCAGGAAGACGCGCGGATGATAGTTCCACGCCGGGGTGTTGCCGGTGGGGCAGTGCAGCGGAATGTCTTCCGCGCCGATTTCTACGACGGTTGCGGTTTGCGTCATGGTGTTACGTAGTCTTGCAGGGATGGGTTCGCAGGGATCTTGCTGTTTTCAGGTTGCCGCCGGTCAGACCGGCGTCAGCCACTTCTTGTACTTCTCGTCAGTGCCGTGCACGGCCGCGAAGAAGGTGTCCTGGATGCGCTTGGTGACCGGGCCACGGCTGCCTTCGCCAATGACGCGGTCGTCCAGTTCGCGGATCGGCGTGACTTCGGCGGCGGTGCCGGTGAAGAAGGCTTCGTCGGCGCAGTACATCTCGTCGCGCGTGATGCGCTTTTCACGGACTTCGATGCCGAGGTCGCGCGCAATGGTCAGCGTGGCGTCGCGCGTGATGCCGTCCAGGCACGAAGCCAGGTCCGGGGTGTAGATCACGCCGTTGCGCACGATGAACACGTTCTCGCCCGAGCCTTCGCTGACGTAGCCGTCGGTATCTAGCAGCAGCGCTTCGTCGTAGCCCAGGCCGGTGGCTTCCTGGTTGGCCAGGATCGAGTTGATGTAGTAGCCGCTGGCCTTGGCGCGCACCAGCGACACATTGACGTGGTGGCGCGTGAACGACGAGGTCTTCACGCGGATGCCGCGCTCCATGCCGTCCTCGCCCAGGTAGGCGCCCCACGGCCACGCGGCGATGGCCACGTGAATCGTGTTGCCCTTGGCGGACACGCCCATCTTCTCGGAGCCGATCCAGACCAGCGGGCGGATGTAGCCGGAATCCAGGTTGTTGGCGCGCACCACTTCGCGCTGGGCGGCTTCCAGGGTGGCCTCGTCGAACGGCATCGCCATCTGGAAGATCTTGGCCGAGTTGAACAGGCGGCGCGTGTGCTCTTTCAGGCGGAAAATCGCCGGACCGTCAGGCGTCTTGTAGGCGCGCACGCCTTCGAATACGCCCATGCCGTAGTGCAGGGTGTGCGTCAGCACGTGAATCTTGGCATCGCGCCATTCAATCAGCTTGCCGTCCATCCAGATCTTGCCGTCGCGATCCGCCATCGACATGGTTGTCTCCCTCTGCACCAACGAAAGTCGTAAAGGCGCCATTGTAAGCCGCGGGGCCTTGCGTGCCAACGCGGCCCGGCGGACGCCCGTTCTACAATCGCACCTTTGCCTCCCAGCCTGTACGCGTGGCCCAGACCGACCTGCCCCCCGAACCGCTTGATCCTGTCGATGTCGATGCCGTGGATGCCTCCGGGCCTGCCTGGCAGGACGCGCTCGGCGCACTCGAAGCGCTGGCGGGCGGCACCCCGGCGGAGGAAGACCCGGGTCGCGACCGCCGGCTGGTCTGGGCATTGACGATCGACGGCGATGGCGAGGTGGGCACCATCGAGCCGATGGCCCAGTCGCTGGGTCCGCGCGGTTGGGGCCAGCCGCGTCCCATCCCCCTTGCGCGCGTGGCTGGCGACGATGCGCTGGCGCCGTGGGATGCCCGAGTGGCGCGTGCCATCCGGCGCGACACGTCGCGCAACCGTCGCCATGTGCTGGACCGCGCCGCCGCCGTGATGGCGCTGGTCGGGCATCCTGCCGTGGTGCTGTCCCATGCGCCGACCGTGCCGATGGAAGTGGTGGAAGGGTCTCCCGCGCTGGAGGCCGTGCGGGAAGGGGATCGCTACATGCTGCGCATCGTGCCGCCGCCCCGGCCCGCACGCTCGATGGAGGATTTCCTGCCGGCCGCCGCGAAACAGGAGGCCGAGGCGCTGCGCCAGATCACGGTGCTGCGCGATGGCGCGCGCCGGTTACGCGTGATTCGCTTCACGGCGGCCCAGCAGGGCGCGGCCAAGCTGATTGCAGGCGGGCTGACCGTGCCCGCCAACGCACAGGCCCGGCTCGACAGTACGCTGCGGGCGCTGGCCGGCCATTTCCAGATCCATGCCGATAGTTCGGGCGAAGCGCGCGAGCGCGATCCGGAGTCGCGGCTGCGCGCCGAAGTGGCGCCCGTGGGACGTGGCATCAGCCTGCGGCTCGTGGTCACGCCGCTGGGACCGCTCGGGCCGCGTCTGGCGCCGGGCCAAGGCCGCGCGCAGTTGATGGCCACCCTCGGCGGCGAGACCCTGGTGACGCAGCGCGATCTCGATGCCGAACTCGCACACGTGGCCGAGGTATTCGACGCGCTGCCGTTCCTCGTGCAGCAGTCGCCCGCGAATGGCGAGCATGCCTGGACGCTCGACGATCCCGAGGATGCGCTGACTGCCGTGGAGACGCTGCCGGGGCTGGCTGGCGTGATCGATCTCGAATGGCCGCGCGGACGCGAACTGCGCGTGATCGCCGCAGACCTGCCGCAACTGGCTGTCAGTGTGGAGACCGGCAGCGAGTGGTTCAAGCTGGTCGGCGAGCTGCACGTGGCCGAGGGGCTCGTGCTGTCACTCGAAAAGCTCGTCAAATGGGCGCACGGCCACGCGGGACGTTTCATCCCGATGGACCACGGCGTCTACGTGGCGCTGACCCGCCAATTGCGCGATAGGCTGCGCGATCTGGCTGGCGTGGGCGACACCGTGCGCGACGGCATCCGCGTGCCACTCGTCGCCACACCCTGGCTCGACGATGTGCTGGCCGGTGTGGGTCTCGATCCCGATGCGCATTTCCGCAGCCGCGTGAAGCGCCTGCGCGCCGCGCGCGAGGCCGATGCACCCGTGCCGGCCACGCTGGCCGCCGAGCTGCGGCCCTATCAGTGCGAGGGCTACCGCTGGATGATGTCGCTGGCCGAGGCAGGGCTGGGCGCTTGTCTGGCCGACGACATGGGGCTGGGCAAGACGCTGCAATCGCTGGCCGTGCTGCTGGCGCGCGCGTCGGGTGGCGCGGCGCTTGTAGTGGCGCCCACTTCGGTGTGCGGCAACTGGGCGGCGGAAGCGCGCCGCTTTGCGCCGTCGCTCAACGTCATGGTCTATGCCGAGGGGGATCGCGATGCCATCGTCGAGCAGGCTGCGGCGCATGACGTGGTGATCGTTTCGTACACGTTGCTGCAGCAGGCGCGCCGCGCGTTCTGCGCGCGAGCGTGGCACACAGTGGTGGCCGACGAAGCCCAGTCGTTCAAGAACCCGACCTCGCGCCGCGCGCAGGCGATGTTCGCGTTGCAGGCGGATTGCCGCATCGCCCTGTCCGGTACGCCGGTGGAGAACCGCCTCGCCGAACTCTGGGCCGTGATGCGCTTTTGCAATCCGGGGCTGCTGGGATCGTTGGTGCGGTTCAACGAGCATTTCGCCAATCCGATCGAACGCAACGGGGCGCGCGAGCCGCGCGTGGTGCTGCGCCGGATGATCGCGCCATTTGTGCTGCGCCGGACCAAGGCGCAGGTGCTCGATGAACTGCCACCGCGTACCGAACTGGTGATCCGCGTGACGCCAGAGCCGGCCGAGGCGGCGCACTACGAGGCGCTGCGGCGGCAGGCACTGTCCGAGGCCGAGCGCGCGTTGCTGCGACCGAAGAAAGACAAGCGGGCCCGTGCCACGCTGCCCGAACCCGAGGCGCGCATCCACGTACTGGCCCAGTTGATGCGGATGCGGCGGGCCGCGTGCGATCCGCGGCTTGTCACGCCCGAGGTGGCGCAGCCCGGCGCCAAGGTGCGCGCGTTTGCCGACCTCGTGGCGACGCTCGCAGCCAACGGCCACAAGACGCTGGTCTTCAGTCAGTTCGTCGATTTCCTGCAGATCCTGCGCGATGCGCTGGATCAGGCGGGCCTGAGCTACCAGTATCTGGACGGCGCCACGCCGGCCCCCGAACGCACCCGCCGTGTAGCGGCCTTCCAGTCGGGGAAGGGCGATGCCTTCCTGATTAGCCTGAAGGCGGGCGGCTTCGGCCTGAACCTGACCGCCGCAGACTATGTGGTGATCGCAGACCCGTGGTGGAACCCTGCAGCCGAGGATCAGGCGATGGGCCGCGCCCACCGCATCGGCCAGCAACGGCCGGTCACGGTCTACCGGCTGATTTCGGCGGGCACGATCGAGGAGCGCATCGTGGACCTGCACCAGGGCAAGCGCGCGCTGGCGGATGGCGTGCTGGAGGCGTCGGACGGCGAGGCCATCGGGCGCGATGCCGTGCTGCCCGATATCGACGATCTGGTCGGGCTGCTGCGGCAGTAGTCGTTTCATTCCCCGTTTGCACCAAACGGTATACAAATTTCCCCTGCCTTGGTGCTCCGATTTCGAGTCATTCTGCCCTGCGATGCTTGATTGGCCTTGATTCGCCTTGTTGCGGTGCATCCAGCCTTGGCACAAATACTGCCTTGTGATTTGCGGAATTCTGAATATAGTATACCGACACAAACACGCGCAGACTGGTGGTTCCCACCCGTCCACGTACAACATCTGGAGCCCCCGTGACCCTGCCCGACCTGCCGCCGGCCGATCTTCCCAATGCTGTCTGCCGGATGCCCGTGCATGTCGTGGCCGCCCAATTGGCGCGCGGCGAGACCACTTCGGTGGCGCTGGTCGATGCGTGCCGGACAGTATGGGAATCGCAGAACGGTCAGATCAACGCCATCGTCGTTGCTGACTTCGAGGCGGCGCGCGAAGCGGCTGCGCAGAGCGATGCACGCCGACAGGCTGGTCGTACGCGTGGGGCGCTCGATGGCGTGCCGTTCTCGATCAAGGAATCGTTCGATGTGGCGGGATGGCCCACGACCTGTGGCGCGCCGGCCCGCACCGGCCATCGCGCCGTGGCCGATGCCGTGGTCGTGGAGCGGCTGCGCGCGCACGGCGCCGTGCTGCTCGGCAAGACCAACGTGCCGCTGGGCCTGCGCGACTGGCAGAGCTACAACGCGATCTACGGCACCACGCGCAATCCGCATGACCTGACGCGCACGCCCGGTGGATCGTCGGGCGGCAGTGCGGCGGCGGTTTGCGCCGGCATGAGCTACTTCGATATCGGCTCGGACATTGGTTCTTCGCTGCGCAACCCTGCGCACTACTGCGGCGTGTTTTCACACAAGAGCAGCCACGGCATCGTGCCGTTGCGTGGCCATGGCAATGCTGAGGCGGGGTTTGTCGAGCAGGACATCAACGTGGCCGGCCCCGTCGCACGCAGTGCGCGCGATCTCGAACTGGTGCTGCGCGCCATTGCCGGCCCCGATGCCGCCGATGCGCCGGCATGGCAACTGGAACTGCCGCCGTGCGATCTCGACCGGCTGGCCGATTTTCGTGTGGCCGTGCTGTCAACGCACCCGCTCGCCGAGGTCGATGCGACGGTCAGCGGCGCGATTGAAAACCTCGGCCACTGGCTGGCGGAACAGGGCGCACAGGTGGCGTGGAACGTCCGCCCCGATTTCGATGCTGCCGAACTGTGGCGCGTCTACGTACTGCTGCTGCGCGCCACGACCTCGTTCCATATGGATGACGCGGCGTTTGCCGAGGCAATGCGGCGTGTCGATCCCGCCAAAGTCGATGACATGGATTACGCGACGATGCAGTTCACGGGCGCCACGCTCACGCATCGCCAATGGCTGTTGATGCAGCACGCACGCGAACGCTTTGCACGGGCGTGGAGCCGATTCTTCGGCGACTACGACGTGCTGCTGTGCCCGGCAGCGTCCACCACCGCGTTTCCAATCGACGAAGTCGGCGAGCCGTGGCAACGCACGATTCAGGTCAATGGCAAGCCGCTGCCGCTGACATCGCAATTGTTCTGGGCCGGCCATTCGGGGCTGTGCGGATTGCCGTCGACGGTGGCGCCCATCGGTCCTGCACGCGACGGCCTGCCCGTGGGCGTGCAGATCGTGGCGCGCCGCTTCGGCGATCTCACGTCGCTGCGTTTCGCACAGCGGCTGGAAGACGCGGGCTACGGCTACCGGGCCCCGCCGCGGCCATCGCAGCCATAAAGACATCGACACATCACCACACAGACACATAGAGAGACCAAGGGGAGGGCGATCATGCTGGACTGGTTCAAGGAGTTGTCGCGCGCGGAGCGCAAGGGGTTCTACGGGGCGTTTCTCGGGCATGCGGTCGATGTGTTCGACTTCATGATCTATTCGTTCCTGATTTCCACGCTGCTGGCGCAGTGGGGCATGAGCAAGTCGATGGCGGGCGCCATCGTGACGTGGACGCTGGTGTCGTCGCTGGTGGGTGCCGTCGGTGCCGGGTTGCTGGCCGACCGCTTTGGCCGCGTGCGCGTCCTGCGCTGGACCATTATCGTGTTCGCCGTGTCGTGCTTTCTGTGCGGCATCGCCAATTCGCCCGAGCAACTGATGGTGTTCCGGATGATGCAGGGGCTGGGGTTTGGCGGCGAGTCGTCGCTGTGCATGGTGCTGGTGACCGAGCTGATCAAGAACCCGGCGCATCGAGGCAAGTACTCGGGCTTCACGGCCAGCAGCTATTCGTTTGGCTGGGGCGGCGCAGCCATCGCATACGCCATCACGTTCAGCCTGTTCGAGCCGGAGACGGCATGGCGCGTCTGCTTCTTCCTCGGCATCCTGCCCGCGCTGGTGGTGGTGTATCTGCGCCGTAATCTCGAAGAGCCCGAAGTCTTCCTCAAGAGCCGTGCCGAGCGCGCAGCCGAGGGCCGGGTTTCGGCGATGGCCGATCTGTCACGCGTGTTCCGTCGTCCGTTGCTGCGCAAGACGCTGCTGTGCAGCCTGCTCTCGGGTGGCATGCTGGGCGCGTACTACGCCATCGCCACGTGGCTGCCCACGTTCCTGAAGACCGAGCGTGGGCTCTCGGTGTTCGGCACCAGTTCCTACCTCGCCGTGACCATCCTCGGCTCGCTGGTGGGCTATGTGGCGGGCGCCTATGCCACAGACCGCTGGGGCCGCCGGCTGACCTATATCGCATTTGCGGCCGGGGCGTTCGTGATGGCGATGATCTACATGGTGATCCCGGTCTCGAATACATCGATGCTGTTTTTGGGCTTTCCGCTGGGCGTGCTGATGCAGGGCGTGTTCTCGGGCATCGGCGCGACAATCTCGGAGTCGTATCCAAGCGCGGTGCGGGCCACGGGCTACGGCGTGTCGTACAACCTGGGTCGTGTGATCGGTTCGTTCTTCCCGCTGGCCGTGGGCTGGCTCAACAGCGGACGCACGTCGCTGGCGCTGGCCATTGCGATGGTGGCTGGCGTGGGCTATGCGGTGGTGATCGTTTCGGCCGCGCTGCTGCCGGAGACCTCGGGGATCGACCTGAACCAGGCGGGTGGCGGCGACGATCAGGAAGATCCCGCTGCCGCGCAGGCACCGGTGGCGGCGCGTCCAGCCTGATGCTGCTTTTCAGCATTTTCTAAAGCAGGCGGGCGAGGAAACAACAGTCGAAACATCACTTTTAAGTCACCGCTTACCAACGGCAGTCTCCGCCCTATAATGGGGCCTTCGCCATCGGCCGCGCCTTGCGTGGCCGATGGTCATTCCGATGACGATGCCGCCCAAGACGGCCGCCATCCCTCCCGCTCCTGCTTTTTGCCTCCGCCCATGACACCCCGACAGTTGTCCCCGGCATGGACTCGCCTCTGGCATCGCTTTGCCGAAGTCGAGCGCAACGCCTTTCTCGACGGCGCGCGTTTCTTTGCGCCTTCGTTGCCCGCGGTGTTCTCGTGGGGGTTGGTGACCGGGGTGGCCATGAGCAAGTCGGCGCTGACCGTGCCGCAGGCCATCGGCATGTCGCTGCTGGTCTACGCAGGGTCCGCGCAACTGGCCGTGCTGCCGCTGTTTGCCGCCGGCCTGCCGATCTGGACGGTCTGGCTGACCGCTGCCGTGGTGAACCTGCGCTTCCTGATCTTCAGCGCCGCGCTGCTGCCGCATTTCAGCTATCTGCCGATGTGGCGCCGCACGCTGCTGGGATTCTTCAACGGCGACCTGCATTTCGTCTATTTCATGCAGCGCTATGCCGAGCCGGGCTACGCGCCGGGCAAGGAAGGGTATTTCTGGGGCATGGCGCTGACCAACTGTGCCACGTGGCAGGTCTCGTCGCTGATCGGCATCCTGTTGGCGAGCATGTTCCCGGACAGCTGGGGCCTGGCGCTGGCCGGCACGCTGGCGCTGATTCCGGTGATGGTCTCGACGATCAACTCGCGTTCCACGCTGATGGCGGTGGTGGTGGCCGCCGTGGTGGCGCTGCTCTGCTTCGACCTGCCGTACCGGCTGGCCCTGGTACTGGCGGTGCTGGCCGCGATTGCCGCCGGCATGGCCAGCGACGAGATGGCGAACCGGGCCACGCTGCGCGCCATCAAGCGTGGCGGCGGAGGCCGCGAGGCAGGCGCCCCGCAACCGGGAGACCGCACATGAGCGCCATCGACACCTGGATCGCCATCCTCGGCATGACCGTTGTCACCGTGCTGTCGCGGGCGCTGTTCCTGATGGCTGGGGAGCGCGTGACCGTGCCCGACCGCATCCAGCGTGCGCTGCGCTATGCGCCGGCTGCCGCGCTGGCGGCCATCATCTTGCCGGACCTGTTGACCTTCGAGGGGCATTTCACGATTTCGCCGACCAACGACAAGCTGATGGCCGGCATTGCGGCCACGCTCTGCTACGTGCTGACGCGCCGCATGGTGGGGATGATCGCGGTGGGGATGATCGTCTATACCGCGCTGCGGCTGCTGGGTTAGCGGCGAGTGGCTAGCGATCGTCGTGCATGACCGGCTCGCTCAGCACGCTGCCGAGCCGCGTGAGCAGGTGAGCGAGCTGGGCCTGTGTGCTCGTGTTCGTCTTGGTGAAGATCGACTTGAGCTGCGAGCGGCTGGTCTCGCGCTTGATGCCGAGCTGCAGGCAGGCGTCGGGCAACCCGATCCCCGTGGTCAGCAGTAGCGCCAGCCGGCACTCCGCAGGCGTCAGTGCGTAAAGATCCCGCAGCACGGACGGCACCGCGCGGGGTACGCCGTGGTTCTCGTGGATGGTGACCAGCACCGGATGGCCTTGCCAGTCGGGTGACAGATACGCGGCCGGCTTCATCGCCAGGGCTACGATCTGCGCGGCACGGCCATCGGCGCCAATGGCCTGGACGGCCTGGGTGGGCTGTAGCCTGCCAGGATCTCCCACCGCCCGGAAGACTTCGCCGAAGGGCCGCGACAGGCGCCAGGCCGGGCCGTTGCCGTTGCTGGTGTGATTGGCATTGGGCATGCCGCTGCCATTGCCATTGATATTGCCGTTGGAAGGCTCGCCGCCGCCCGGTTGCAGCCGGCGTATCCATGGCTCGCCTGCCGGGTTGTGCATCAACGGCTTGCCCGATTCTCCAAAGACGATCACGCCAAACGGCAGCCGGTTCAGCAGATCCGCCGAAACATGCCCCTAGGCTGCCACGCCATGCATGCGCTCGCGCAGCGCCATGGCTTCTCGCAGGTGCGGGATGGCCCAGTCGAGCTTTCTTGCATCGTCCTCCGAGAACACGACTTCACTGGCAGGCCGCTGGAATGCCAGGTACACCTCATGGCTGGATTGCCGGTCTACCAGGCAAGCCATGACGGAAGCCGGCGGCGGTTCTTCGAGCGCGCGTCCGTCCAGCGGATACCGGGCCGAGACCGGGACCGGCAATTCGCGCCGGTCGATATGCCAACTGCCCACCGGCAGGCTACCCGCGGCGGGCAGGCCGGAGATCAGGCCCGGCGAACGCGACCACTGCGACGGATCTCCCGCCACGCCATGGACGGTATGGCGGGCCAGCACGGTGTGCCGGCCGGCATCCACGATCAACAATGAGGCCTGCGTGCTGTCGCTGAAACGGCAAAGCGCAAAGAGGCTGCGTTGCCACGCGAGCGGGTCGAACACTCCTTGGTAAAGACCGCGAATTGTCTCGTGCATGTCACCTTCCTTCATCCTGCTCTTCCTGTCTCATTTCTTGTTCTCATGGTTGCCGCCGCATAGGTGCACGTGCCCCCGAGGGGCCGCGCAAAGACCGGGATTGGCCTGCCTGCGGGGGGAGGAGAGTTACCGCGAAAAGCGCCGGTGGCGTTCAGCCGCCGTCAAGGGCCGCCGACAGTTTCGTCAGCAGGTGCGTCAGTTGGGGCTGGCTGGTGCAGCCGGTCTTCAGGAAGATCGACTTGAGTTGCGTGCGCGCGGTCTCGTGCCGGATGCGCAGTTGGCGGCTGGCCTCGGGCAAGGCTTCGCCGGTGGCAACGCGGGATGCAAGCCGTGTCTCGGCGGGCGTCAGCGCGTAGAGGTTTCGTAGCGCGGTGTCGAGCAGCACCGAAGGGGCGCCGGCCTCGTGCACCACCACCATGGCTGCCGGTTGCTGCCACTGCGAGGCAAACGCATGGGCGGGGGGTATCGGCAGCACCAGCACCTCGGCGTGGTTGCCGAGACTGTCCGTCGCCCGGGCGGCCTGGGCGCCGAGCGGCGTGGCGGGGTCGCAGGCAGCCTGAAGCATATCCGGGAAATGGCGCGAGAGTTGCCAGCCGGCCGTTTTGCCAGCAGGGTCCAGGCGGCGCGCCCAGCGCTCACCGGCGGTGTTGGCCAGCAGCAGGCGGCGGTCGGGCGTGTAGACGATCAGGGCAAACGCCAGCCGCTCGATCAGCCGCGAGGAAAGGGACGCCAGCGTGGACAGCGCCAGCGTGCGCTCGCGCATCGCGATGGCGGTACGCATGTGGGGCACGACCCAATCGAGTTTGCGGGTGTCCTCGCCGGAAAACGCCTCCTGCGACATCGCTCGCTGCATCGAGAAATAGACTTCGTAGTGCGGCTGCCGCTCGACCAGGCATGCCACATAGGAGCGCAGGTCGAAGCGGTTGAAGAAGTCGCGATAGAACGGGTGGCGCGCCATGGCCTGCGGCCCCAGGTCACGCGCGTCGATGTACCAGGCCCCCGGCACCAGGCGGGGCGCAAAGGACTTGGCCGGATCGATGACCTGGAATTCGGCTTCGTAGGCGGTGAACAGTTCGGTGACGGGGTTGACGACTTCATTGACGGTGACCTGATCAGTCACGGTATCCCACACCATCATCGACGCATGCGCGGAACCGGCCATATTGGTCACCGCACGGAGACTTTGCTGCCACGCCCCTGGATCCAGAATGCCCTCGTACAACCCACGGATGGCACCGTGGACAGCTGCTTGGTCCATGTGACTACCCCTTAGCATTCCAACGACAACAGTCCTTCCCGCTGTACCGGACTGGCCGCGGGAATGGTCGTGCGTCAAACGTCCGATCTAGGTCGGTTGCCCCACATAATGTACTAAAAAAATCAAAAATGGTCGGGGTGTCTGACAATGCATATGTTTAATACATTGGGCCATACATTACCGGAAGCGGCGGGGACTGCAACTAGTCCAATACCCCTATGAAGTGGGGGGTCAACTACGATGCGAGTGTTGTATGAGCCGCAAGGGGCCGAACCCGCAAATCCGCAACGACGATCAGGTAAAATGCCGGTTTCCCCGAAATTTATGTGCGGCCGCGTGCCGTTCATGCCTCTGCGCTCCTCGCCATGACCTCTGTTCTGCGTCTTTCCGATCTCATTTCCCAAGGCAAGCTTTCCGGCAAGCGTGTGTTCATCCGCGCCGATCTGAATGTGCCCCAAGACGACGCAGGAAACATTACCGAAGACACGCGCATCCGCGCCTCGGTGCCGGCCATCCAGGCCAGTCTTGAAGCAGGCGCCGCGGTGATGGTGACTTCGCATCTGGGTCGCCCGACCGAGGGGGAGTTCAAGCCCGAGGATTCGCTTGCGCCTATCGCCACGCGCCTGTCCGAACTGCTGGGTAAGCCCGTGCGTCTGGTGCAAAACTGGGTCGATGGTGTGGACGTGGCGCCGGGGCAAGTCGTGCTGCTGGAAAACTGCCGCGTCAACAAGGGTGAGAAGAAGAACAGCGACGAACTGGCCCAGAAAATGGCCAAGCTGTGCGACGTGTACGTCAATGACGCATTCGGGACAGCCCACCGTGCCGAAGCCACCACCGTCGGTATCGCGAAGTACGCTCCCATCGCCTGCGCCGGCCCCCTGCTGGCCGCCGAGATCGATGCGCTGGGCCGCGCGCTGGGTCAGCCGGCCCGTCCGCTGGCAGCCATCGTGGCCGGCTCCAAGGTCTCGACCAAGCTGACCATCCTGAAGGCGCTGGCCGACAAGGTCGACAACCTCGTGGTCGGGGGCGGTATCGCCAATACGTTCATGCTGGCCGCCGGCCTGAAGATCGGCAAGTCTCTGGCCGAGGCCGACCTCGTGGGCGACGCCCGCGCGATCATCGACATCATGGCCGCCCGCGGCGCCTCGGTGCCGATTCCGGTCGATGTGGTCTGCGCCAAGGAATTCAGCGCCACGGCCGCCGCCACGGTCAAGGACGTCAAGGACGTGGCCGACGACGACATGATCCTGGATATCGGTCCGAAGACCGCCGCCATGCTGGCCGACCAGTTGAAGTCCGCTGGCACCATCGTCTGGAACGGTCCGGTTGGCGTGTTCGAGTTCGACCAGTTCGGCAACGGCACCAAGGTGCTGGCCGAGGCCATCGCCGCATCCAAGGCGTTCTCGATTGCAGGCGGTGGCGATACGCTGGCCGCCATCGCCAAGTACGGTATTGCCGACCGCGTGGACTATATCTCCACGGGTGGCGGTGCCTTCCTAGAATTCCTCGAAGGCCGCAAGCTGCCGGCCTTCGAAGTGCTGGAACAACGCGCCGCAGGCTGATGCGGCGCAGCGGGGCCGGCCATATCCCGGCCCCGGCAAGTAACACTATGACCCGACTGTTCGAAGCCCCTTTACGCCCCCATTGAAGGAAGCCGCCCGCATGTCCCGTTCCACCAAGATCGTCGCCACCATTGGTCCTGTCTCCAGCACGCTGGAAGTGCTTACCCGCATGATCGGGGCCGGTGTCGATGTGGTGCGCCTGAATTTCTCGCATGGCACCGCGCAGGATCATATCGACCGTGCGGCCATGGTGCGCGAAGCGGCTGCGGCCTGCGGGCGCGAGGTGGCCATCATGGCCGACCTGCAGGGCCCCAAGATCCGCGTGGGCAAGTTCGAGAACGGCAAGGTCACGCTGAAGGTGGGTGATTCGTTCGTGCTCGATTCCAATTGCCAGGTCGGCAACGAGCAGCGCGCTGGGCTGGACTACAAGGACCTGCCGCGCGACGTGGGCCCGGGCGACGTACTGCTGCTCAACGACGGCCTGATCGTGCTGGTGGTGGACCGCGTGCTCGGCAGCGAGATCTTCACCACGGTGCGCGTGGGCGGCGAGCTGTCGAACAACAAGGGGATCAACCGCCAGGGTGGCGGGTTGTCGGCGCCGGCGTTGACCGCCAAGGACATGGAGGACATCAAGACCGCCATGGCGCTGGGCGCGGACTATCTGGCCGTGAGCTTTCCGAAGAACGCCACGGACATGGAAATGGCGCGCCAGCTGGCGAACGTGGCCGGGCAGCAGCACAACCATAAGGCACGCATGATCGCCAAGATCGAGCGTGCCGAGGCGATCCGGCCCGGCGTGCTCGAGGAAATCCTTAACGCGTCGGACGGCATCATGGTCGCCCGTGGCGACCTGGCCGTGGAAGTGGGCAATGCTGCCGTGCCGGCGCTGCAAAAGCGCATGATCCGCCTCGCGCGAGAAGCGAACAAGCTCACGATCACGGCCACGCAGATGATGGAAAGCATGATCGTGAACCCGGTGCCGACGCGCGCCGAGGTCTCCGACGTGGCCAACGCCGTGCTCGACGGCACCGATGCCGTGATGACCTCCGCCGAAACCGCTGCCGGGCGCTATCCGGTGGAAACGGTCGAAGCGATGGCGGCGATCTGCATGGAGGCAGAGAAGTCGGAAGTGGTGCAGCTCGACACCGATTTCCTGAACCAGACGTTCTCGCGCATCGACCAGTCGATCGCCATGGGTGCGTTGTTCACGGCCTATCATCTAGGAGTGAAGGCGATTGCCGCGCTGACCGATTCCGGCGCCACGGCGCTGTGGATGAGCCGCCACCGCATCCACGTGCCGATCTACGCGATGACCCCGAACCTGGCGTCGCAGCGCAAGATGCAGCTGTACCGCAACGTGGTGGCGCTGCCGCTGCAGTCGAGCACCGACCGCGACGAGGCGCTGGAGCAGGCAGAAGAACTGCTGCTCGCGCAGGGCGTGGTGCAGCACGGCGATTTCATCGTGCTGACGATCGGCGAGCCGATGGGCCAGGCCGGCGGCACGAACACGCTCAAGATCGTGCGCGTGGGCAGCAAGTAACAACGTCCGGTGTGGTGCCGCGGACAGACGCGGCACCGAGGATGCGCGAACCTGCCCGGTGCCGCATCGACAAGAATTCAGAACCTCAAGCTTTTACATTCAGGAGTCAGACATGCCACTCGTTTCCATGCGCCAGCTGCTGGACCATGCCGCCGAGAACAACTACGCCCTGCCGGCGTTCAACGTGAACAACCTC
Organism: Cupriavidus sp. DL-D2; assembly: GCF_039710735.1. Classification (NCBI taxonomy): domain Bacteria; kingdom Pseudomonadati; phylum Pseudomonadota; class Betaproteobacteria; order Burkholderiales; family Burkholderiaceae; genus Cupriavidus; species Cupriavidus sp. DL-D2. The sequence goes on from NZ_JBDKXK010000004.1 coordinate 346,787, forward strand.
GAACAGGTCCAGGCCATCATGCAGGCCGCCGACGAGGTGAACGCTCCGGTGATCATGCAGGCTTCGGCCGGCGCCCGCAAATATGCCGGCGAGCACTTCCTGCGCCACCTGATCGAAGCCGCGGTGGAAGCCTACCCGCACATCCCCGTGGTGATGCACCAGGATCACGGCCAGTCGCCGGCGATCTGCCAGGGCGCCATCGACCTGGGCTTCTCGTCGGTGATGATGGACGGCTCGCTGCGTGAAGACGGCAAGACCCCGGCCGAGTACGAGTACAACGTGGACGTGACGCGCAAGGTCGTGCAACTGGCCCACGCCGTGGGCGTGACCGTGGAAGGCGAACTGGGCTGCCTGGGCTCGCTGGAAACCGGTGAAGCGGGCGAGGAAGACGGTATCGGCGCCGAAGGCGTGCTGGACCACTCGATGCTGCTGACCGATCCCGAGCAGGCTGCGGACTTCGTGAAGGCGACCCAGCTGGACGCCCTGGCCATCGCCATCGGCACCTCGCACGGCGCCTACAAGTTCACGCGCAAGCCCACGGGCGACATCCTGGCCATCAGCCGCATCAAGGAAATCCACGCGCGCATTCCGAACACCCACCTGGTGATGCACGGTTCGTCGTCGGTGCCGCAGGAACTGCTGGAAGAAATCCGCAAGTTCGGTGGCGACATGAAGGAAACGTATGGCGTGCCCGTGGAAGAAATCCAGGAAGCCATCAAGTACGGCGTGCGCAAGATCAACATCGACACCGACATCCGTCTGGCGATGACTGGCGCCATCCGCCGCTTCTTTGCCGAGAACCCGAGCAAGTTCGACCCGCGCGAATACCTGAAGCCGGCCCGCGAAGCAGCCAAGCAGGTGTGCAAGGCCCGCTACGTGGCATTTGGCTGCGAAGGTCAGGCCAGCAAGATCAAGGGCCTGTCGCTGGTGGATATCGCTGGCCAGTACAAGGCCGGCAAGCTCGCCCAGGTCGTGCAGTAAATCGTGTTTCTCCGCCCCGTCTGCGCAAGGTTTGCGCGCGGGGCGTTCGTTCTTCATGGGGCTTCGCGTAACGTGGCGTTATGCAGGAAGCCCCGCTTGTTTTCAGCCGCAGCCGCTTTCACATCATGTCCGACGCCCTCTACGAATCCTCCATCCAGTCCCTGCCGCTGCTCGGCAAGGGTAAGGTCCGCGACAACTACGCCGTGGGCGACGACAAGCTGCTGATCGTGACCACCGACCGCCTGTCGGCGTTCGACGTGATCATGGGCGAGCCGATCCCGGCCAAGGGCCGCGTCCTGAACCAGATGGCGAACTTCTGGTTCCGCAAGCTCGCGCACATCGTGCCGAACCACGAGACCGGCGTGACCGCCGAGAGCGTGGTGTCGCCTGACGAAGTGGCGCAGGTGAAGGGTCGCGCCGTGGTGGTCAAGCGCCTGAAGCCGATCCTGGTGGAAGCGGTGGTGCGCGGCTATCTGGCCGGTAGCGGCTGGAAGGACTACCAGGCCACGGGCAAGGTGTGCGGCATCGCGTTGCCGGCCGGTCTGCAGAACTCGCAGAAGCTGCCCGAGCCGATTTTCACGCCAGCGGCCAAGGCGGATCTGGGCGAGCACGACGAGAACATCTCGTTCGAGGAAACCGAGCAGCGCATTGGCAAGGAGCTGGCCGCACAGATGCGCGACATCTCGATCCGCCTGTACAAGGAAGCAGCCGAGTACGCCGCCACCCGCGGCATCATCATTGCCGATACCAAGTTCGAGTTCGGCCTGGATGAGGACGGCACGCTGACACTGATGGACGAAGTGCTGACCGCCGATTCGTCGCGCTTCTGGCCGGCGGATTCGTATCAGGTGGGCACCAACCCGCCGTCCTTCGACAAGCAGTTCGTGCGTGACTGGCTGGAAGCCGTGCGCATCGACGGCAAGCCGTGGCCGAAGACCGCGCCGGCGCCGCAACTGCCGGACGACGTGGTGCAGAAGACCGCCGACAAGTACAAGGAAGCGCTGACCCGCCTGACCGGCGAGGCACTGCTGTAAGACACACGGATTGGATGAGAAATGACTGAAGCAGCAAAGCCCGTGGTGGGCGTGGTGATGGGCAGCAGTTCCGATTGGGACGTGATGCAGCACGCCGTGGCCATGCTCAAGGATTTCAACGTGGCATTCGAAGCCCAGGTGGTGTCCGCGCACCGCATGGCCGACGACATGTTCGCGTACGCCGAGTCGGCGCGCAGCCGTGGCATCCGCGCGATCATCGCCGGTGCCGGCGGTGCTGCGCACCTGCCGGGCATGATCGCCGCCAAGACCATCGTGCCGGTGTTCGGCGTGCCGGTGCCGTCGAAGTATCTGCGTGGCGAGGATTCGCTGCTGTCGATCGTGCAGATGCCCAAGGGCGTGCCGGTTGCCACGTTCGCGATTGGCGAAGCCGGTGCTGCCAATGCGGCGCTGCACGCGATCGCCACGCTGGCCACCACCGACGACGCGCTGGCCAGCGCGCTGGAGGCATTCCGCGCGAAGCAGACCGAAGCCGCACGGGCGATGAAGCTGCCTGTTTGAACCTTTGCTGAACCTGTGGACGGTCGGCTGCCGGCCGTCCGCGACACCTCCGTAGTCAGAGAAGCCTGAGCCATGCCGACCGATATCCATCCCTACCTGTCCGAAGCGCATACCGAGGAATCGCGCGCCGAGTTTGGCGTCGATACCCCGAACTCGCCGATCCTGCCTGGCGCCTGGCTCGGCATGCTCGGCGGCGGCCAGCTCGGTCGCATGTTCACGCATGCGGCGCAGTCGATGGGCTATCGCGTCTGCGTGCTCGATCCCGATCAGGACAGCCCGGCCGGCAACGTGGCGGATCGCCATATCTGCGCGACCTACACCGACGAGGCTGCGCTGGCCGAGATGGCGAAGCTGTGTGCGGCGGTGAGTACCGAATTCGAGAACGTGCCGTCGATCTCGCTGGACCGCCTGGAGCAGGCAGGCGTGTTCGTGGCGCCGCGCGGCTACTGCGTGTCGATCGCGCAGAACCGCATCGGCGAGAAGAAGTTCTTCGCGTCGTGCGCCGAACGCACTGGCGTGCCGGCGGCGCCGCACTGGGTGATCCAGCACGATGCCGATGTGGACAACGTGCCCGACATCGTGCTGCCTGGCATCCTCAAGACCGCGCGCATGGGCTACGACGGCAAGGGCCAGGCCCGCGTGAAGACGCGCGAGGATGTGCGCGCCGCATGGAAGGCCATGCAGCACGTGCCGTGCGTGCTGGAGCAGATGCTGCCGCTGGCCTATGAAGTTTCCGTATTGGCGGCGCGCGCCGCCGATGGCACCACGGCCACGTGGCCGCTGGCCGAGAACGTGCATCGCGATGGCATCCTGTTTTCCACGACGATGCCGTCGAGCAGCGTGTCCGATGACATCGCCACGCGCGCCCGCGCGGCGGCGGCGACGATCACGTCGGAGATGGGCTACGTCGGTGTGCTTTGCATCGAGTTCTTTGTGCTGACCGATGGCACGCTCGTGGCCAACGAGATGGCGCCGCGTCCGCACAACTCCGGTCACATCACGATGGATGCGTGCGAGACGAGCCAGTTCGAGCAGCAGGTGCGTGCCATGGCCCGCCTGCCGCTGGGCAGCACGCGCCAGCACTCGGCGGGCAAGATGCTTAACCTGCTGGGCGATTGCTGGTTCGAGTTCGGCCTGGAACGCACGCCGGCCTGGGACGAGGTGATGGGCACGGCTGGCGCCAAGCTGCACTTGTACGGCAAGAACGATGCGCGGCCATCGCGCAAGATGGGTCACGTGAACTGCGTGGGCGAGCACGCCGACGAAGCTGCCGAGGCATTCGACACGGCCGCCAAGGCGCTGCATATCCCGCTGTAAGGTTTTTCTGATGTCTTCACGCATGCCCACCGCCGCCGAGCTTGAAGAAGCTGTTCGCTTGCTCGAAGATGGCCAACTCGTGGCGTTCCCGACCGAGACCGTCTACGGGCTCGGTGCCGACGCCGAGAGTCCCGAGGCCGTGGCGCGCATCTTCGCCGCCAAGGGCCGGCCATCGAACCATCCTGTGATCGTGCATGTGGTGGATGGCGCGGACATCGGCTATTGGACTGACGACGTCCCCGACGCCGCCCGCGCACTGATCGACGCCTTCTGGCCCGGCCCGCTGACGATCATCCTCAAGCGGGCCGCGCATATTCCCGCTGCCGTGGCTGGGGGGCAGGACAGCATCGGATTGCGTTGCCCGTCGCATCCCGTGGCGCAGGCGCTGCTGGGTCGCTTCAAGCGCGGCCGTGGCGGTATCGCTGCGCCCTCGGCCAACAAGTTCGGCCAGGTCAGCCCGACCACGGCCGAGCATGTGCGCGATGAGTTTGGTGGTGCGGTGTATGTGCTGGAAGGCGACAACGTGGACATCGGCATCGAATCGTCGATCGTCGATCTGTCGCGACTCGATACGATGGGTCCGGTGCTGTTGCGACCGGGTGCGATCACGGCACAGATGATGGCGGACGTGCTCGGCACACCGCCGCTGCCTCCCGATGCCGCCGCGCCGCGCGCCTCGGGCACGTTGAAGGCGCACTACGCACCGCGCACCACGCTGACGCTGGCTACCGCAGAGGTATTGCCGTCTTATCTGGATGCGCTGCCTGCCGATGGCCGCCTGGCGTTCGTTGCGCGCTCACCGGCGAGCATCGATACGCGCTGCGTATTCGTGCAGGCACCGACCACGCCGGACGCCTATGCGCAGGCGCTCTACGGCCTGCTGCGTCGCCTGGACAAGGAAGGTTTTCAACGGCTGGTGTTCGAGCCGGTGCCGGGGTCCCATGAGTGGGATGGCGTGCGCGACCGGTTGGGCCGGGCGGCGGCAGCGTTTGAGAGCAACTGATTGACTGTGTAGGTTTTTCCCCTCTCCCGCATGCGGGAGAGGGGCAGGGGAGAGGGCCAGCGGTGCAAATCGCGACGTGCTCGGCAAGCAGACCCTCCGGCCCTCTCCCCCAGCCCCTCTCCCACTGCGCGGGAGAGGGGAGCATCGAGACCTTCAGCCGATCAAGGCGCTCCCTTGTACACCCACTGCATCAACGCATCGTGCGCTTCCTGCGCGGCCGATGCGTTCGCGTGGTTGATATACGCCACCACCACAAAGCGCTCGCCGTTGAGCGCATCCACATACCCAGCCAGCGCACGGACATCGGCCAGCGTCCCCGTCTTCAGATACGCATTGCCAGCCGCATTCGCGCGCGTCAGGCGATTGCGCAGCGTGCCGTCCACGCCAAGGATCGGCAGCGAATCGAGCAGGGCAGGGCCGACATTGCTGGCCACCGCCTGTTGCAGCAGGCGCGCCATGTCATACGCACTGATGCGTTCCTCGCGCGACAATCCCGAACCGTTTTCCAGCACCAGTCCCGGCATGTCGAGTCCCTGGCGTGTCAGCCAGCGCTTGATCACGCGTGCCGACTTGTCGGTGCTGGCCGGGCCGTTGCGATCGATCTCGGCGCCGACGGTCAGGAACAGTTGGCGCGCCATCACGTTGTTCGAGAACTTGTTGATATCGCGCACGATGTCGGACAGCGGCTGGCCATAGTGTCGCGCCAGCAGGAACGCGCCGCGCGGCACCGCGCCGCTGCGCAGGCCAGGCGGACGCTGGAATCTGCCGCCTGCAGCCTGCCATTCGGCCACGAAGCCGCCCCAGATGAAATCGCTGTGACTCAGCGTAGCCAGGTTGACGATGTGCTCGCCGCAATCGGCCGAGTAGGTGCCATCGAACGACGCGACGATGGTGCCATCGGGCTGCGGCATGATGCTCGGCGTGGCGCGTGACTTCCAGTCGCCGCAGCGGCCGTTGGCCAGCGTCAGGCGGTTATCCACGCGCAACTGCGCCAGGGCGGGCGTGACGGCCACGCCGACACTGCGATTGGCTGCGTCGGGCGTGATCGTGAACGAGAGCGTCTTGAACGCGTAGAGCAGTGCGTCCGGGTTCACGTTGTAGGCACGCTGCGTCTCGCCGTCGATCGAGTAGTCGCCGCCGTTCAGGCCATCGGCAAAGTAGCTGCGGTCCAGCACGATGTCGCCATTGATAGCCGTGGCGCCTGTGGAACGCGCCTTGGCCACGAGCTTGGCCATCTCTTCGGGCACGAGCTTGGGATCGCCGCTGCCGCGCAGGTAGACGTTGCCGTTGACGATGCCATCGGGGCCGGGCTGGCCGTCCGCGTAGAGCGAGGTCTGCCAGCGGTAGTCGGGGCCCAGCAGTTGCAGGCCCGCGAACGTGGTGACCACCTTCATCGTCGAGGCCGGGTTCATCGGCGTCTCGGCGTTCCAGCTCACGCGCGCCTGCGGTGCACCCAGCTTGACCACATAGAAACTGGTGGCCGATAGCGGCACGTGCGCGCGGCGCAGGGCCGTTGTCACGGTGGCCGGCAATCCGGTCCGGGAAGCGGCCGGATCATGGGCTTCGGCAGCGGCGCGCGTGGCAATAGCTGCAGCGCCGGTGGCGCCGGCCACCTTGGCGGCCTTCGACGCTTTCGCAGCCTTCGACGTCTTTGCAGGTTTGGCTTTGGCGGCAGGGGCAGCCTGGACGGCGGAGAAGCCGAAGACCGACAGCACGCCGACGACGATGACGGACGACAGGCGGCTGGAGAAAGATGGGGTACGGGGGGAAGACTTGGGCATGGCGAGCATGTTAACGCATGCCCCATGCCTCGCGGATGACGTGAAGCGGCCGTTTCGGGCCGCTTTTCAGATGGGAGGTCGACCACGCGCCGCGTGGCCGGGTCGAACTCAGTTGGCGGCCTGGCAATCCTGCGTGGCCGATGACTTGATCGGCGTGGCATTCGGGATCGGGAAGACCGCGTCGTACGCCCAGTTGTAGAAGAACGCGTAGACCATGTAATAGCCGGCCACGGCGATGTCCATGATGAAGGCGTCCCACAGGCCGATACCGAGGTACCACGCCACCGACGGCAGGAACACGATCAGCAGGCCACCCTCGAACAGGATGGCGTGCAGCACGCGAACCATTGCGCTTTTCTTGAGCTGGCCAGTGAACCGCAGCATCGCGCGGTCGAACATGATGTTGTAGATGAAGTTCCAGGTGGCGGCGATCAACGCGGCCACCGCGCCGACGATGCCCATCTGGTGCAACTCGTAGCCGAAGACCAGGCTCGCCAGCGGGGCGAACGTGATCAAGCCAATCACCTCGAAACCGATCGTGTGACGGATACGGTCTGCTGTGGTGCGCATAAAACCTCCTGAATTGGGGCAAAGCTTTCCGCAAGATCGCGGCGATGGGTGGCATTCTATCGGCCACACCGGCAATCACAAGTTAGGTAGTATCTGAATTTCCGATGGATAGGCGGAATCGCCACATAGGACGCACCCCATGAGCCTCTCGATCGATCAACTCCAGGCATTCGCCGCCGCCGCCGAAACCGGCTCGTTTTCCGCCGCCGCGCGCCACATAGGCAAGGCCCAGTCGGTGGTCAGTGCCGCCGTGGCCAATCTCGAAATCGACCTCGATACCACGCTGTTCGACCGTACCGGCCGTTACCCGGTGCTGACACCCGCCGGTGAGCGGCTGCTTGTTGAGGCGCGCGTGATCCTGGAGCGCTGCGAACATTTCCGGGGCGTGGCCAAGAGCTTGGGCGAAGGTGTGGAGTCGCGCCTCACGCTCGCTGTGGACGAGTTGTATCCCGAGGAAACGCTGGGCGGAATGCTCGAGGAATTTTCTCGACGCTTTCCGTCCGTCGAACTGGAACTGCTGTTCCCGCTAATGGAGGACGTGAGCCGCCTCGTGCTGAGTCAGTGCGCCGACATCGGCATCATGTGGCGCCAGGAAATCCTTCCCCCCGAACTTGGCTTCCATGCACTGGGATGGGTGCCGCTCCCCATCGTCTGCGCGCCCGACCATCCTCTGGCCGGACAGGCGCGCGTCGATTTCGAAGACCTGAAACGCTATCGGCAACTGATGGTCGCCACCCGCAGCGACAGCGAGGAAAAAAAACGCCTGCGCGTGGCAGCCGAAGTCTGGTGGGTGGAAAGCCAATGGGTCATCGTCGAACTGGTCAAGCGCGGCCTGGGCTGGGCCTTCGTGCCATGGCACGTCGTGGCCAACTCGCCAGCCGCCGCCGGACTCGTCTCGCCGAAGCTGGCCTTCCAGGATCAGGACTGGCCCGTACCGCTCGAACTGATCTGGCACAAACAGCGCCCGTTGGGGAAGGCGGCGACCTGGCTCAAGGAACGGGTCAGCCAGCAGGCGTTGCCAGTGCCGGAGCGGTAGTACGACCTTGCTCCCCCATATCCACCCCATGCCACCCACCCCCCAACGCCTTGATCAACGTCACCGCTGCCGTGTACTGGCGGCCGGTGATCGATAGCGCCGTGCGCTCGGCCGTGTAGGCGGCGGTCTGTGCGGTCAGTACGTCGAGCAGTCCTGCCGTGCCCGCCTTGTAGCGGTTGTTGACGAGCGAGAGGGCTTCGCGCGCCGAGCGCAGTGCATCGTTCTGGACAGTGGCTTCCTCTTCGAGCAGACGCGTGGCGGCGAGGTTGTCTTCAACTTCCTGGAAAGCGGTGAGTACGGTCTGGCGATAATTGGCGACGGTCTGATCGTATGCGGCCACGGCTTGCGCCTTGGCGGCACTGCGCAGGCCGCCGTCGAAGACGGTGCCGGCGAGTCCGGCGCCCACTGACCAGATGCGGTCCGGCAGAGAGAGCCAGCGCGCGAGCGTGCTGGCGGTGAGTCCGCCCGACGCGGACAGCGACAGCGTGGGGTAGTACGCGGCTTGCGCGACGCCGATATCGGCATTGGCCGATGCCATGCGGCGCTCTGCAGCGCCGATGTCGGGGCGACGTTCCAGCAGTGTGGAGGGCACGGCCACTGGCACGCGCGGCAGCGTGACGTCTGCTTCGGCGACGGCTATGCCCAGATCCGCTGGCGGCTTGCCGACGAGTACTGCCACCGCGTGCTCGTACTGCGCGCGCGTGATCTGGATATCGATCAGTTGCGCCTGTGCGGATTTCAGTTGCGTCTCGGATTGCAGCACATCGGAGCGTTGTGCAGTGCCCGCGTTGTACTGGTTCTGCACCAGTTGCAGGGACTTCTGGTAGTCGGCCACCGTGCGCTGGAGCAACGCGCGCTGTGCATCGGCCACGCGGAGCAGGAAGTAGCTTTGCGCGAGCGTGGCCTGTGTCGATAGCAGCGTCGAGGCAAGGTCCGCTTCACTGGCTTGTGCGCCGGCTTCGGCGCTCTCCACCTGGCGACGGATGCGGCCCCACACGTCGATTTCCCACGATGCGGAGAGCGTCGCGCTCTGGCCGTTGGTGACGCGGCCAGCCGAACTCGATGCGCCACGCGAGAGGCCCGCGCTGGCACCCACCGTCGGGAAGTAGCCTGCGCGCGCAGCAGCCAGCGATGCCGTGGCCTGTCGATAGACCGCTTCGGCGGCCTTGATGTTCTGGTTGGAGACCTGCACTTGCGACATCAGCCCGTCGAGCACGGGATCGTCGAACGCGCGCCACCAGTCGGGGCGCGACATCATGTCCTGCGGCTCGGCAGTCTTCCAGTCGCCGGTCCAGACGGGCATGGCATCCGTGGCTTCCTTGAATGCCTTGGGGACGGGCGCATCGGGGCGACGATAGTCGGGGCCCACTGCGCAGCCGGCCAGCAGGGCGCAGGCCAGGGCGACAACTGAAATCGAAAAATGGCGGCGATACATGGCAAATGCCCTCATCAGTGTTCGAGGTGCGGCGTGGCGCTATCGCCATCGCCGCGCTGGCGTCGGGCACGCCAGGCGTTGACTTTCAGACGCCAGCGATCCAGCGTCAGGTAGACCACGGGTGTCGTGTAGAGCGTCAGCAACTGGCTGACCACGAGCCCACCCACAATCGAGATACCAAGCGGCGCGCGCAGTTCTGCGCCGTCGCCACGACCGATGGCCAGCGGAATCGCACCAAGTAGTGCAGCAGCCGTGGTCATCATGATCGGACGGAAGCGCAGCAGGCATGCGCGATAGATGGCATCGCGCGGCGACAAGCCTTCGCGTCGCTCGGCATCGATGGCGAAGTCGATCATCATGATCGCGTTCTTCTTGACGATGCCGATCAGCAGGATCACCCCGATCAGCGCGATGATGCTGAACTCGGTCTTGAACAGCAGCAACGCGAGCAGCGCGCCCACACCCGCCGATGGCAGCGTCGAGAGAATCGTCAGCGGATGTACATAGCTTTCGTACAGCACGCCCAGCACGATATAGATCGTGATGATCGCGGCCAGGATCAGCAGTGGCTGGCTCTTGAGCGAATCCTGGAACGCCTTGGCACCGCCCTGGAAATTGGCCTGCAAGGTCTCCGGCGCGCCGATCTTTGCCATCGCCAGCTTGATCGCGTCGGTGGCTTCGGAGAGCGAGAAGCCTTCGGCGAGGTTGAACGAGATCGTCGATGCGGCGAACTGTCCCTGATGGTTCACACCAAGCGGCGTGCTCGACGGCGTGACCTGTGCGAATGCCGACAGTGGCACGCGGTTCCCGCCGCCCGTGATGATGTAGATATCCTTGAGCGCGTTCGGTCCTTGCAGGTATTCCTGACTCAGTTCCATCACCACGCGGTACTGGTTCAGCGGGTGGTAGATCGTGGAGACCAGCCGCTGGCCGAATGCATCGTTGAGGATGGCATCCACCTGTTGCGCGGTCACGCCGAGCCGCGATGCCGCGTCGCGGTCGATGATGACCGATGTCTGCAGGCCCTTGTCGTTGGTGTCGGTATCCACGTCTTCCAGTCCCTTGATATTCGAGATGGCCGCGCGCACCTTGGGCTCCCATGCACGCAGCACTTCGAGGTCATCGGACTGCAGCGTGAACTGGTACGCCGAACTGCTCTGCCGACCGCCGACGCGGATGTCCTGCACCGGCGTCAGGAACAGGCTCGCACCGGGCTCCTTCGCCAGTTTCACACGCAGCCGCGCAATGATCTGGTCCGCCGTTTCGCTGCGTTCTGAGAGCGGCTTCAGCGTCACGAACATCTGCCCGGTATTGCGCTGCGATCCACCGGTGAAGCCGGTCACGTTCACCACAGCCGGATCGGATTGCACGATCTTGATGAAGTTGTCGAGCTTGGTGCGCATCAACTGGAACGACGTGGCCTGATCCGCGCGGATAAAGCCGATCACGCGCCCAGTGTCCTGCTGCGGAAAGAAGCCCTTCGGCACCACGATGTAGAGATAGACGTTCAGCGCGATGGTCAGCAGCAGCACGATCCACACGATGGGTCCGTGGCGCAGCGCCACACCAAGCGTGCGCGCATAGCCATCCTGGAACCACATGAACACGCGTTCCGTCGAGCGGTGGAAGCGGCCCGGACGCTCTTCGTGTGGGGAGCGCAGCAGGCGCGCGCACATCATCGGCGTGGTGGTCAGCGAGACCACGAGCGAAACGAGGATGGCGACCGACAGCGTGATGGCGAACTCCTGAAACAGCCGGCCCACGATGCCGCCCATCAGCAGGAGCGGAATGAACACGGCGATCAGGGACAAGCTCATCGACAGCACCGTGAAGCCCACCTCGCGCGCACCGCGCAGCGCGGCGGCCATCGGTTTCATGCCTTCCTCGATATGGCGCGAGATGTTCTCCAGTACCACGATGGCATCGTCCACCACAAAGCCGGTGGCCACCGTCAGCGCCATCAACGAGAGGTTGTTCAGCGAGAAGCCGCACAGGTACATGATCGAGAACGTACCGACCAGCGACACCGGCACCGCCACGCTCGGAATCAGCGTGGCACGCACGTTACGCAGGAACACGAACACGACCATGATGACCAGTGCCACCGAGATCATCAGCGTGTGCTCCACTTCGCGCAGCGACGCGCGGATGGTGGGCGTGCGGTCCATCATCACGTCCATCGAGATTGCGCTGGGAATCATCTTGCGCAGCGTAGGCAGCATCTCGTTGACGCGGTCCACGGTCTCGATGATGTTGGCGCCGGGCGAACGGTTCAGCACCAGCAGCACCGAAGGCTGGCCGTTGGCCGAACCGGCATTGCGGATGTCCTGCACGGAGTCCGTCACGCTGGCCACGTCCTGCAGGCGCACCGGCACCGCAAAGGAGTTGGGCCCCGGATTGGTCACGTTGCCGCCCGTGGCGCCAGAGCTGATGGTCTGCGTGCCACTGCTCGTCGTGATCGTGGTGGTGGTCACGCCGTTGACGGTCTTCGTGCTGACGTTGCCGCCTGCCGTGGCGTTGGCCGTGCTCGCAATCAGCGCACCGGCCGAGGTGGACGAGTACGTGCCCGGCGTGGCGTAGCGGATGATCAGCGGCATGTACTCCTTCGCCGTCATCGCCTGGTCGTTGGCATAGACCTGCCACGCGCGGTCGCGGTTGTCGAGGATGCCGAGCGGACGATTGGCGTTGGTCGCCGCAATCGTATTGCGTACATCCTCGAGCGAAATGCCGTAGTTGTTCAGCGCCGTGGGATTCAGCGATACGCGCACCGCTGGCAGCGACGCACCGCCAATGGTGACCTGGCCCACACCTTCCACCTGCGACAGCTTCTGCGAAAGGATGGTCGACGCCGCATCGTAGAGCTGGCCGCGCGTCATCGTCGGCGAGGTCAGCGCGATGATCATAATCGGCGCGTCGGCCGGGTTCACTTTCCGATAGGTCGGATTGTTCGGCAGGCTCGTCGGCAACGTGGCGCGCGAGGCATTGATGGCGGCCTGCACATCGCGTGCAGCGCCGTCGATATCGCGCGAGAGATCGAACTGCAGCGTCACGCGTGTGGAACCCAGCGAACTGCTCGACGTGATTTCCGTGACGCCGGCGATGGTGCCGAGCGCACGTTCGAGCGGCGTGGCCACCGTGGCGGCCATGGTCTCGGGGCTGGCGCCGGGCAACGATGCCGAGACCGAGATCGTGGGGAAGTCCACCTGCGGCAGCGGCGAGACAGGCAACAGCCGGAAGGCCGCGATGCCCGCCAGCAGGATGCCGATGGTCAGCAGCGCGGTGGCGACCGGACGATGGATAAAGGCGGCCGAAAGATTCATCAGGCGTTCGGCTCCTGCGGACGCGGCACGATGGGGCCGTGCTGGCGCGGACCTTCGTCGCCATCGTCATCGCGGCCAAAGCGGCGCTCGCGCCAGTTCTTGAGACGTAACGCCAGACGGTCGAAGGCGAGGTAGATCACCGGCGTGGTGAACAGCGTCAGCACCTGGCTGACCAGCAGGCCACCCACCATCGTGATACCGAGCGGACGACGCAGTTCGGAGCCGATACCCGAGCCGAGCATCATCGGCAGTGCGGCCAGCAGCGCGGCCATCGTCGTCATCAGAATCGGACGGAAGCGCAGCAGGCATGCCTGGAAGATCGCGTCGTACGGCTTCATACCCTGCTCGCGTTCGGCTTCGAGTGCGAAGTCGATCATCATGATCGCGTTCTTCTTCACGATACCGATCAACAGGATGATGCCGATGATTGCGATGATGCCGAGGTCCTGCCGGAATACGAGCAGCGCCAGCAATGCACCTACGCCTGCGGAGGGCAGCGTCGAGAGAATCGTCACCGGATGGATCGTGCTCTCGTAGAGCACACCCAACACGATATACATCGTGATCACGGCGGCCAGGATCAGCCACAGCGTATTCGACAGCGAGGCACGGAACGCCAGCGCAGCACCCTGGAATTCGGTGGCCATCGAGATCGGCAATCCAATTTCCTTTTCCACCTGTGTGATCTTGTCCACTGCCGCGCCGAGCGAAGCACCGGGCGCGAGGTTGAACGAGATGGTCGAAGCGGGGAACTGACCCTGATGGTTGATCACCAGCGGGCCGGTGCGCTCGGAGATGCGTGCGATGGAACCCAGCGGCACCTGTCCGCCCGACGAAGACGGCAGGCGCAGTTCAGCCAGCGCGGCGGGACTCGTGCGGAACTCGGGCATGGTTTCCAGCACCACGCGGTACTGGCTGGCCTGCGTGAAGATCGTCGAGATCAGGCGCTGACCGAAGGCGCTATAGAGCGCGCTGTCGATCACGGCAGTGGTGATGCCGAAGCGTGCCGCGGCATCGCGATCGATTTCCACGAACGCGCGCAGGCCGTTGTTCTGCAGGTCGCTCGCCACATCGCGCAGTTCGGGTTCCTGCTTCAATCGCTCGACGAGCTTGGGAACCCATTCGGCGAGTACGGTGGGATCGGGATCTTCCACCGTGAACTGGTACTGCGTGCGCGCCACGCGATCCTCGATCGTCAGGTCCTGCACGGGCTGCATGTAGAGCGAGATGCCGCCCAGCTTCTGCACCGAATCCTGCAGGCGCTGCGTGACCACGGCCATCGTGTCGCGCTCGCCCTTGGGCTTCAGGTTGATGAGCATGCGGCCTGCGTTGATGGTCTGGTTGGTGCCATCCACGCCGATGAAAGACGATACGCTCGCCACCGCCGGGTCTTGCAGGATCACCTTCTGCACGGCTTCCTGCTTGCGGCCCATCGACTGGAACGAACTGGTCTGCGCGGCTTCGGTGATGGCCTGGATCACACCGGTGTCCTGCACCGGGAAGAACCCCTTGGGCACCACAAGGTAGAGCAGGCCGGTCAGCACCAGTGTGCCGATGGCGACCACGAGCGTAGCGGTCTGGCGCGCGAGCACCCATTCCAGCGCGCGGCCGTAGTGGTGGATCACGCGATCGAAGAAGTGACCCGTGGCGCGGTGGAAGCGGTTCATCTCGGCTTCAGGCACATGGCGCAGCAGGCGTGCGCACATCATCGGCGTCAGCGTCAGCGAGACCACGGCCGAGATCAGGATGGAGACCGCGAGCGTGACCGCGAACTCGCGGAACAGCCGGCCCACGACATCGCCCATGAACAGCAGCGGAATCAGCACGGCCACCAGCGAGAACGTAAGCGAGATGATGGTGAAACCGATCTGCTTGGAGCCTTTCAACGCCGCCGTCATCGGAGGATCGCCTTCCTCGATGTAGCGCATGATGTTCTCGATCATCACGATGGCGTCATCCACCACGAAGCCCGTGGCAATGGTCAGCGCCATCAGCGTGAGATTGTTGATCGAGAAGCCGGCGAGATACATCACACCAAAGGTGCCCACTAGCGAGAGCGGTACGGCCACGCCCGGGATGATCGTGGCGGAGACGTTGCGCAGGAAGATGAAGATCACCATCACCACGAGGGCGATGGCCAGCAGCAGTTCGAACTCCACATCCTTGACCGAGGCACGGATGGTGGTGGTGCGGTCCGTCAGCAACTGCACGTTCACCGATGCGGGTAGCGCCGACTGCAACTGCGGCAGCAGTGTCTTGATGCGGTCCACCACGTCGATCACATTGGCGCCGGGCTGGCGCTGGATGTTCACCACGATGGCGGGCTTGGCATTGGCCCAGGCGGCAAGGCGGCTGTTCTCCGGGCCGTCGACAATCTCGGCCACGTCCGTGATGCGGATCGGCGCGCCGTTCTGGTAGCCGATGATGATCTGCCTGTACTCGTCGGCGGACTTGAGCTGATCGTTGGCGTCGATGGTGGAGGCGCGCGAAGGCCCATCGAAACTGCCCTTGGCGCCATTCACGTTGGCGCTGCCCACGGCAGTGCGCAAGTCGTCGATCGACATGCCCAGCGATGCCAGCGCCGTCGGGTTGGCCTGGATGCGCACGGCAGGGCGCTGGCCACCGCTGATCGTGACCAGGCCCACGCCCTGGATCTGCGAGATCTTGGCGGCCACGCGCGTATCCACCATGTCCTGCAGCTTGGGCAGCGGCAGGGTGTCGGAGGTCATCGCGATCGTCATGATCGGCGCGTCGGCGGGATTGACCTTGCTGTAGACCGGCGGCATCGGCAGGTCGGCGGGCAGCAGGTTGCCGCCTGCGTTGATGGCGGCCTGCACTTCCTGCTCCGCCACGTCGAGCGACAGTGTCAGTTCGAACTGCAGCGTGATGACCGATGCGCCGCCCGAGGACGACGAGGACATCTGCTTGAGGCCCGGCATCTGTCCGAACTGGCGTTCAAGCGGTGCCGTGACGGCCGACGTCATTACATCGGGACTGGCACCGGGGTAGAGCGTGGTGACCTGGATCGTCGGGTAATCGACTTCAGGCAGGGCCGAGAGCGGCAGCAGCCGGAATGCCAGCAACCCTGACAACAGGATGGCCAGCATCAGCAGGGCCGTGGCAACGGGCCGCTCGATAAATATGCGTGAAGGATTCATGCCGCGTCTGAACTCCTGGCGTAGCCGTTACTGCTGCGGCCGCTGGCCGACGCTGCCGGCGGGATTCGCTGGCGTGGGCGTGGTGGGATTCGGGTTCGCATCGGCATCGCGACGGCGACGCTCGCCCGATGCACCGGCTATACCGGCCGCATCGCTCGCACCGCCGTGCTGGCTGTGCGCACCACTTGCACCGCCCGCACCGTGCGCGCCGCTGGCGCCGCCCCAGTTGCCGCGCCGGCCCCGCGCACGCGCCGAACTCGCTGGCGTCAGCGCCGCAGCGCGTGCGGCCGGGTCCACGGCCTCGACGACCATGCCTTCCTTGAGCCGGTCCGCGCCATCCACCACCACGCGCTCGCCTTCATCCACGCCCTTGAGCACGACCGTGCGCGCGCCGTCGGTCGGACCGAGCGTCACGGTACGTACCTTCACGGCGTTGTCATCGCCCACCACATAGACGAACGTGCCTTGCTGGCCGCGCTGGATGGCCGCCACGGGCACCACCACGGCATCTTGCATGGTGTCCACGCGCGTGCGCACATTGACGAACTGGTTCGGGAACAGCATCCCGTCCTTGTTCTCGAAAATGGCCTTGAGCTTGACCGTGCCGGTGGTGGTGTCGATCTGGTTGTCCGTGGTCAGCAGCGTGCCGTCGGCCAACTGATTGCGCATCTGCCGATCCCATGCCTGCACGGACAGCTTCTCGCCCGCGTTGAGCTTTTTCAGCACGGTGGGAAGGTTGTCTTCGGGGATCGTATAGAGCACGGTGATCGGCTGGATCTGCGTGATCAGCGCGATACCATTGGCGTCGCTGGTGCCCACGATATTGCCCGGGTCCACCTGACGCAGACCGATGCGGCCCGAGGTAGGCGCCACGATCCGCGTGTAGCCGAGCTGGATGCGCGCGGTATCCACATTGCCCTGATCGGTCTTGACCGTGCCTTCGTACTGGCGCACCAGCGCGTCCTGCGTATCCACCTGTTGTTTGGAAATCGAATCCTGACCGAGCAGCGTCTTGTAGCGTTGCTGGTCGAGCCGCGCGTTCTGCAGCAGCGCCTGGTCACGCGCCAGCTGGCCCGTGGCCTGGTCGAGCGTGGCCTGGAACGGGCGCGGATCGATCTCGGCCAGCACGTCGCCGGCCTTGACCATCTGGCCTTCCTTGAACAGCACCTTGAGCAGCGGCCCCGACACCTGCGCGCGCACCGTGACATTGGCCACAGGCGTCACATTGCCCAGCCCGTTCAGCGTCACGTCCATGTCGCGGCGGGCCACGGTATTGACCACCACGGGAGAACGCGGCATTGCTCCGGGTCCACCCGGTCCGCCCGGACCGCCGCGCTGGGCACCCATGCCCGCGCCCGGCGCCCCGGCCGCAGGGGGCTGGGCGGCGTTGCGATGGGCGAGCCAGTACCAGCCGGCACCGGCCAGCACCACGACGATGGCAGCGGCAATCCAGGTGCGCCGGCTGCGAGGCACCCGGTGGCGGGGTGGGTTGGGCGGGGTGGGTTGACCTTGTTCTGGGTGAGACATGACCGGAATCCTGGGAGCGGCACGACAAAAAAGAGGTGCGTGCCAAACGGTATTCGCACAGCGGGGCAGCCGCCTGTGACGGAGAAGTGGCAGCAGTATGCCGCATCGCGATGACAGGGCGACCCGCCGAATGGTGGGATGGCGCCAGTCGAGGCGCGTCATGGGATGCAAGCATAATGTGCGGCCGTCACCCCACCTATTTCAGGGCTGGACGGTTTTATTACAGCGGATTACCAGCGACGCGGGTGTAACCTCCAGAAACAAAACGGCCGGGCCGATTTGCAATATGTGGCGGCTGGCCTGTCTATCATTCGGCTATGCGAACGAACCAGCCTACCCAGATCCTCGTCGTCGACGACGATCCCGAACTGCGCGACCTCCTGCGCGAATACCTGACGTCCCAGGGCTTTGCCGTCTCGGTGCTGCACGACGGCGACGGCCTGCAGGCCCGCCTCGAACGCGAGCGGCCCGCGCTGATCGTGCTCGACCTGATGATGCCCAAGGTCGATGGTCTGACCGCGCTGCGCAACCTGCGGGCCAAGAACGACGACATTCCGGTGATCCTGCTGACCGCGCGCAGCGACGAGATCGACCGCATCGTCGGCCTGGAAATCGGCGCCGACGATTACCTCGGCAAGCCTTTCTCGCCGCGCGAGCTGCTGGCGCGCATCAACGCCGTGCTGCGCCGCAAGCTGGCCCGGCCCGCCGCCGCGCCGGAAGACCGCGAATCCATCGCCTTCGGCCCGTTCCGCGTGAATTTCCGTCAGCGGTCGCTGGAGCGTGCGGGGCAGGCCGTGTCGATCAGCGATACCGAGTTCGCGCTGCTCAAGCTGCTGCTGATGCATCCGCTGGAAGTGCTGTCGCGTGAGCGCATTGTCGAACTGATGTACGGCACGGCCAACGGCATCAGCGATCGCGGCATTGACGTGCAGATCTGGCGCCTGCGCCGGCTGCTCGATGAGGATGCGCAGCGTCCACGCTATATCCAGACCGTGCGCGGGCGTGGCTACACGTTCGTGCCCGACGAGGCCGAGGACAGCATCCTGCAATGAAGCTCCGCATCGACACCCTGTTCGGCCGCATGGCGCTGCTGATTGCTGCCGTGCTCGTGATCAGCCATTTCTCGTGGCTGGCAATCCTGCGCATGGATCGCCGCCAGCAGCAGATTGACTATTCCGTCGATCAGATGATGTTCCAGCTCGACAGTATCGAACGGGCGCTTGATGCCAAGCCGCCCGTGGCGCTGCCGAGTCTGATCGAGGTGTCCGAGACGCCGGGTGTCGATCAGCAGGCCGGTCAGCCTAACCCTGGCCGTCCGCGCCGGCTGGTGGAGCAGTTCACGCGGCGCTTGCCGCAGGGCACCGAAGTGCGGCTGGAGGACGAACTGTCCACGCCGCGCCTGTGGATCAAGCTGCCGAACCGCAATCGCTGGATCGCCATGCCGATCCTGTTCGTCCACAATCCGCCGCCCGATAACCGCCTGATGCCGGGCGTGGTGCTGGTGGTGGGCGTGGCGATTATCTTCGCGCTGTTCGTGGCGTGGCAGATCCAGCGCCCGGTGCGCGACATGGCGGAAGCGGCGGAGAAGCTGTCGCGCCAGCAGGCCGTGCCGCCGCTGCGCGAGCGCGGTCCGCACGAGCTGCGCCAGTTGATCGAGCGTTTCAATCGGATGGTGGCGGACCTGTTCCGCATCGACCAGGAACGCAACACGATGCTGGCGGGCATTGCCCACGACCTCAAGACCCCGCTGGCCCGGCTGCGGCTGCGCGCCGAGATGCTGTCCGATCCCAAGGCCGCTGCGGGCGTGACGCGCGATGTGGAATCGATGTCGGCCATCGTCGAACAGTTCCTGACGTTTGCCCAGAGCAGCGAACCGACCGCACGGCCTGTGCCGGTGGATAAACGCATCCACGAACTGGCGGCGTCGTTTCTGGAGCAGGAGCGCCATGTCGTGCTCGAACTCATGGCCGGCGACGGCTTCCGCATGATCGCCACGCAGCTTGACCGCATCATCGGCAACCTCGTGGACAACGCCTATGCCTACGGCGAGCCGCCCGTCTATGTGGCCACGGCGCGCACGCATGAAGGCTGGCGCCTGACCGTGGAGGACCAGGGCCCCGGCATTCCCGAAGACGCCATCGAGCGCGTGACGATGCCTTTCGTCCGGCTCGATCCGGCACGCGGCGGCAATGCGCATTCGGGGCTGGGCCTGGCGATCGTGGATCGGCTGGTCAGGCAGGGCGGGGGGCGACTATCGATCAGCAACCGCGAAGAAGGCGGGTTGCGCGTGGAGATGGTGTTTCCGTTTGCAGCGCTGGCGCAGGCGGCTTAGGTTCGCCTTTCTCTCACCGATTGTTTTCTCCCCTCTCCCGCCATGCGGGAGAGGGGTTGGGGGAGAGGGCCGGAAGCCCTGCTTGCCGATCAACTCGCAATTTGCACCGCTTGCCCTCTCCCCCGCCCCTCTCCCAGTGGGAGAGGGGAGAACACCGACGGGATAGCTACCGCCGCTAACCCCTCAAACCTTCTTCTTCTCCCCAATGCGGCTTTCCTTGCCCGCCAGCAGCTTTGCGATATTGCTGCGATGGCGCGCGATCAGCAGCACGCTGATCACGAGGACCGCGCCGGCGATGATATCCACGCCGAACATCAGCACGTAGAAGAACGGCGCGAAGATCGCGGCCATCAGGGCGGCCAGCGAGGAATAGCGGAAGAAGACCGCGATGATGAGCCAGGTAGCCAGCGTGCCGGCGCCCAGCAGCGGCTCGATGGCGAACAGGATGCCGGCTGCGGTGGCGACGCCCTTGCCGCCCGCAAAGCGGTGAAAGACCGGGAACAGGTGACCCAGGAACACGGCCAGCGAGGCCAGCGCGAGTCCGGTGTCGTCCAGGCCGTAGCTGGCGCCCAGGTGCTTGGCCAGCATGACGGCCACAAAACCTTTCAGGCCGTCGCCGATCAGCGTCAGGATGGCAGCCTTCTTGCTGCCGCTACGCAGCACGTTGGTGGCGCCGGGGTTGCCTGATCCATAGGTATGGGGATCGGGCAGGCCCATGGCCTTGCTGACCACGACGGCGAAGGACACCGATCCGATCAGGTAGGCGAGGACGGCAAACAGCAGGTTGGCGATGGTGGGCGACATGGGTCTTGTGGCGTGGGACGGCTCTGATTTTGGGCTGGCGCGATTGTAGCGCGGCGCCGGGATAGCGGGCGGATCAGTCGGGCAGGGCGCACTCGACGGGCTTGGCTTCGAGCAGATCAGTCAGCGCCGATGGCGCGATGCTGACCAGATAGCCGCGACGTCCGCCGTTGATGTAGATCGTGTCCAGCGCCAGCACCGAGGCTTCCACATAGACCGGCATGCGCTTTTTCGTGCCGAACGGCGACGTGCCGCCGACCATGTAGCCGCTATGGCGCTGGGCCACCTCGGGCTTGCACGGCTGCACGCTCTTGCAGCCAATCTGCCGCGCGAGGTTCTTGGTCGAGACCGAGCAGTCGCCGTGCATCAGCACGATCAACGGCCGCGCGGCTTCGTCTTCCATCACCAGTGTCTTGATCACGTTGTGCTCGGGCACGCCGAGCTGGCGCGCCGATTCGCCGGTGCCACCGTGATCCACGTAATCGTAGGGATGTTCGCCGAACGTGACACCCTGCTTGCGCAGCATTTGCGTGGCGGGGGTTTCGGAGACGTGCTTGCTTTTGCTCATGATCGGGACTTCCGCACGTCAGCCGCGCGGATGGTGTTGCAGGTGCAGTTCGCGCAGGCGCTCGCGCGCCACGTGCGTGTAGATCTGCGTGGTCGAGATATCGGCATGGCCCAGCAGCATCTGCACCACGCGCAGGTCCGCGCCGTGATTCAGCAGGTGCGTGGCAAAGGCGTGCCGCAGCGTGTGCGGGGAGAGCGGCGCGTGAATGCCGGCCTCGCGCGCATGTTTCTTGATGAGGTGCCAGAACGCCTGGCGCGTCATGCCCTCGCCGCGCTGCGTGACGAACAGTTCGTCGCAGGCGCGGCCCGCGAGCAGGGCGGGGCGGGCTTCGGCGAGGTAGTCGCGCAGCCAGTCGCCGGCCTGCGCGCCGAACGGCACCAGCCGCTCCTTGTTGCCCTTGCCGCCCACCACGCGCGCTACCCCTTCGTTGAGTCCGATCTCGATCGTCTTCATGTTGGTGAGTTCGGACACGCGCAGGCCGCTCGCGTACATCAGTTCGAGCATGGTGCGGTCACGCAGGCCCAGCGGCGTATCGGTGTCGGGGGCTTCCAGCAGTGCCTCGACATTGGCTTCGGACAGCGTCTTCGGAAAACGCGGTGGCTGTTTGGCAGGACGCAGCAGCAGGCAGGGATCGGCCTCGATCATGTGCTCGCGCAGCGACCACTGGTAGAAGCGCCGGAACACCGTGAGGCGGCGATTGGCCGAAGACGCCCGCGTCTCGCTGTGGCGCGCGGCAAAGTAGGCGGTGAGCGCGGTGTCGTCCACGGCCAGCAGCGTGGACGTTTCGCTCTCGTGCAGCCAGCGCGTCAGCAGCGCGAGGTCGCGGCGATAGGCGTCGATGGTGTTGCGGGAGAGTCCGTCTTCGAGCCACAGCGCGTCGCAGAAGCGGTCGACCAGTGACAGGTCATCGTCGAGCCCCGCCGTCATAGCAACATCGCACCTTCGTGACGCAGCAGCCAGCGCTTGACGCCCAGGTGGAAGCCTTCCTCGCCATGGTGCGCAAAACCACCCAGCCCATTGGCGGCCACCACGCGATGGCACGGAATCACGATCGGAAACCAGTTCTGTCCGCATGCCTGACCCACTGCGCGCGGCATGCTTTGCAGAGATTTGGCGATGGTGCCGTAGGTCGTCAGCCCGCCACGCGGCACGGCGGAAATCACCCCCCAGACCTTGCGCTGGAAGTCGGTGCCGCGCGCGGCCAGCGGCAGGTCGAAAACGAAGTCGGGGTTGTCATAGTAGGCGGCAAGCTGCGTCGCCACGCGCTGTAGCAATGTGCCGACGGGAGCAATCTCGTCGAAGCTGTCAGGCAGGTAGACGATCTCATGCACCTGATCGCCAATGACGCGCACGCCAACCTTGCCGAACGGCGCAGGCAGGATGGCATCGAACTTGGGAGACATGGCGGTGAGAGAGGGCGGAAATACGGAATTCTATGCTGATTTTGGCTTGCCACTACTCCCGGTTTGCTCCCCTCTCCCGCGAGCGGTCCCCTCGGTTTGCTCCCCTCTCCCGCGTGGCGGGAGAGGGGCGGGGGAGAGGGCCAGCCGTTCAAATTGCCGATATGGCCAGCCGCAGCGCGCGCCACAAAAACAAACAAGGACCACATCGCTGTGGTCCTTGCCTGTATGCGTCAGGATTTCAACCGCCTGCCCTCTCCCCCAACCCCTCTCCCGCTGTGCGGGAGAGGGGAGCGAGTCAGCAGCAGCCTGATGCCCTTACTGCTCCAGCTTGATGTTCTGAACCTTCACCAGGTTCTTCATCTTGTCGAATTCCTTCTTGATTTCGGCGGCGTGCTGGGCCGGGGTGTTGCCCGACGGCTCGGCGCCAGCGGTGCGCAGGCGCTCCGCGAAGCCCTTGTCCTGCAGGGCCTTGACCACGGCGGCGTTCAGCTTGGCGATCACGTCGTCAGGCGTGCCGGCCGGTGCCACCAGGCCGTACCAGGCCGGGTCGTTCGGCTCCTTGAGGCCCATTTCGCCGAAGGTCGGCACGTCGGGCAGGCCCTCCACGCGCTTGTTCCAGGCCACCACGATCGGGCGCAGCTTGCCGGCCTTGATGTAGGGCATCGACGACGGCAGGTTGTCCACCATGATCGGCACCTGGCCGGCCAGCACGTCGTTCAGTGCCGGGCCCGCGCCACGGTACGGGATGTGGACCATGAACGTCTTGGTCGAGACCTTGAACTGCTCGCCCAGCATGTGGCCGAAGCCGCAGGTGCCCGACGATGCGAACGAGTACTTGCCCGGGTTGGCCTTCAGCACGGCCAGGAACTCCTTGTAGTCCTTGGCCGGGAAGCTCGGGTTGACGGCGATCACGTTCGCCACGTTCGCCACGTTGGCGATGGGCTTGAAGTCCTTGATCGGGTCGTACGACAGCTTCGGGTTGCAGGCCGGGTTCACGGCCATGGTCGACACCGTGGAGATACCGATCGTGTAGCCGTCCGGGGCCGACTTGGCGATGGCGTCGGCACCAATCGAGCCACCGCCACCGGCGCGGTTTTCCACCACCACGGGCTGGCCCAGGATGCGACTCATCTGGTCGGCCACGCCACGGCCGACGATGTCGGTCGTGCCGCCTGGTGCAAACGGAATGATCAGGCGGATCGGCTTGGTGGGGTAGGCGGTCTGGGCGTGTGCGACCGATGCCACGGAGGCAACGGCGGCGATGGCCACGGTCAGGATGGTTTTGCGAGCTTGCATGAGAAGAGAGTCTCCCGTCATAAGGCCGGACGGATCGCGTCCGGCGAGGTTGCATCAACTGGAGCGCCATGGGCGGGTTGCCATGGCACGCCGGCTTACCGGATCAGCCGCCCAGCAGTCCGCGCTTGAGGTTGCGGTCCACCGGGTGCTCACCCAGGAAAATGCGCAGCACAGCCTGGTAGAAATCCTCGCCATGAATCGCTTGTCCGCGAGGGATGCCGTTCAGCGTGATGGCCGTGCCGCCGTCAGGCGTGAAATCGAAATTGATGATGTCGCCGCGATGCGCCGGGCCTATCTGGGCCATCGTGCGCTCCAGTTGCGACACCCGGTCGGACAACAGCTTGAGCTGCAGTTCCGAATGATTCTCGCGCAGCCCTTCGTTGAGGGCTTTTACGAATGCCGTGGTTTCCACCTCGCGCAGCGGCCGGATCTGCAACCGCTTCGGACCAGGCGTGACCAGCGCCAGCGTGGCATTGCGCGCGCGTTCCGGCAGGTAGAGTCCCGCCGCATAGCCCTTGACGATAAAGGCCTGCCGCAGCCCGGTGCCGTTGAGCGGCAGTTCCTTGCCACCCAGGCGCGCCGCATCGTCGAACCGTACGCCGCCGATCTCCATGGCCGAAGCCGTGGGCAACAGCGCACCCAGCACCAGCGCGGTACACAGCGAGGCGGCAAGGCGGCGGACGTGCCGCGTGCGGAGGATTCGGGACTGCGCGGACTTCATGGCTACGACGATGTAAGACGGCAAACAACCGCGGCTGCCAGTGCGGGCAGGACTGCGGGCAAGACGAAATTCAGCGTGCCATGCTGCAGGAATTCTGAAAAAATACCCATCCGTATCTGCCCTAGCCTTCACTTTCGACGAAGCGGGTCGTCAGAACCCACGATAACTAGAGAAACATTCGAGACATGTCTGCCGCGCTGCTGCTGGTGCCGGACTTCAGCCTGATCCTCATCGGCTGGCTGCTGGTGCGCTACACCCCGTTCGACCGGGCCTTCTGGGGTGGCGTGGAACGCCTGGTCTACTTCGTGCTGTTCCCCGCTTTGCTGTTGCAGTCCACCAACAGCGCCACGTTCGATTTCTCCTCCACCTCCGCCATGCTGGGCCTGGCCGTGGCCACGATGACCTTCGGCATCGCCACCGGCTATCTGGTCAAGTTCGTGTTGCGGCCAGACCCGGTGGATTTCGCCTCGGGCCTGCAGACCGCGTTCCGCTTCAATTCGTATATCGGCCTGGCGCTGGCCGCGCGGCTCGGCGGCGGCGAGGGGCTGGCGCTGATGGCGCTGGTGGTGGGCGTCACGGTGCCCGCGTGCAACGTGGTGGCCGTCTGGGCGCTGGCCCGCCACGGCGAGGCGAAGCTGCTGCGCGAGCTGGCGCGCAACCCGCTGATCCTGGCCACGGCCACGGGGCTCATCACGAACCTGCTGGGGCTGCATCCGCCCGATGTGGTGGCGATGACGCTGAACCGGCTCGGCTCCGCATCGACGGCGCTGGGCCTGATGACCGTGGGCGCGGGATTGCAGATCAGCGGCGCCACCGGCACGCTGGGGCCGATGGCTTGGTGGACCGGCGTGAAGCTGCTGGCCATGCCGTGCTTCGCGTGGATCGTCGGAAAGTATCTGCCGCTGACGACGCTGCAGTATCAGATCGTGGTGCTCTACGCCTCGCTGCCCACCGCATCGAGCGCGTACATCCTGGCTGTGCGGATGGGCGGCAATGGGCCGATGGTGGCCGCGACGATTTCCGCGATGACGATTGCGGCGGTGGTGACCACGCCGTTCTGGTTGGTGCTGGTGGAATGAATTTTCCCTGCCGTGTTTTGCTCCCCTCTCCCGCGTGCGGGAGAGGGGCGGGGGAGAGGGCCAGCGCATCAAGTCCTGACCAGGCTTGTGACGGGCGAAACGCCGGCCCTCTCCCCTAACCCCTCTCCCGCTCGCGGGAGAGGGGAACCAAAACAGTTGGGAGTGGCGAGGTTTCCTGCCCCAGCGCCCACTCGATATGCTCACGCACCAGCGGTGTCGCCTCATCCAGACGCGCCATCAGCGCCGCACGAATCCGCTCCGCCAGCACCGGATCATTTGCCCCCGCACTCCGTAGTCCATTCCCCAGGCCCACTGCCAGATTCCGCAGCCACCGCTCGTGTCCGATACGTCGAATCGGACTACCTTCGAGCCGCTGGTTGAACTCCGCATCGGTCCAGTTGAACAGGTCCACCATGTCGGGCGCGTCGAAGCCGTTGCGCACATCGAAATCGGGCAGCGTGGCGCGGTGCGCGAACTTGTTCCAGGGGCACGCTACCTGGCAGTCGTCGCAGCCGTAGATGCGATTGCCCATCGGCGCGCGCAATGCTTCCGGGATGGCGCCCTTGTGCTCGATCGTCAGGTAAGAAATACAACGGCGCGCATCGAGCCGGTAGGGCGCCAGGATAGCCTGCGTGGGACACACGTCGATGCAGCGGCGGCACTGGCCGCAATGCGGTTCCGTGGCGGGATCGGCCGGCAGCGGGATATCGACGAGGATCTCGCCGAGGAAGAACATCGAGCCACCCTCCCGATCCAGCAGCAGCGTGTGCTTGCCTCGCCAGCCGAGTCCGCCCTGGCTGGCCAGCGCCACTTCCATGACGGGTGCCGAATCGGTAAAGACGCGGTAGCCGAACGCGCCGATGGCGGTCTCGATGCGCGCGGCCAGTTGCTGCAGGCGGTTGCGCAGCACCTTGTGATAGTCCCGGCCCCGGGCGTAGAGCGAGATCACGGCCGTGGCCGGGTCGTCGAGCCGGGCCTGTTCGTGGCCGCGCCAGTCGTCCGGACCCTGCGCGGGCAGGTAGGGCATGCGGGCCACGATGGCACGTACCGTACCGGGCACGAGTTCGCCGGGACGGGCGCGCTTTGTACCGTGGTTCGCCATATAATCCATGTCGCCGTGGTAGCCCGCCTGCAGCCACGCCAGCAGGCCCGCTTCGGCATGCCGAAGGTCCACGTCCGCGATGCGGACCGCATCGAAACCGAGTTCGGCGCCCCAGGCGCGAACGGACGCCGCCAGCGCAGCCAGGTCCGCCTGCGAAGCATCGGAGGCTTCGGAAGCTGGACTGGCATGCGCCGGCGCGGGATCTGTCTCTGTAGATTCGGGGGACGGGGCGGGCACTGCACGGTCGATCATCCCTGAATTGTACGCAATGCCCCTGCTCGAAGAACGCATCCTGCCGCTGCCTGACGAAGCCGCCACCGAACGGTTCGGCGCTGCGCTGGCCGGAGCCGTCCGCAATATGCCGCCGTGCACGGTCCATGTGCAGCTTTCCGGCGACCTGGGCGCGGGCAAGACCACGCTCTCACGCGCCGTGCTGCGCGCGCTGGGCCACGCCGGCAAGGTGCGCAGCCCCACCTACACGCTGTGCGAGCCCTACGCCGTGGCGCGCGCCGACGGCTCGCCGCTCACCGTCTACCACTTCGACCTGTACCGCTTTGCCGATCCCGAGGAATGGATCGACGCTGGCTTCCGGGACTGTTTCGCCGAACCGGCCTTCAACCTGGTGGAGTGGCCCGAGAAAGCGGGGCGACTGTTAGGGGAACCCGACCTGCACGTGTTGCTCCAATCGGACAACCGTGTGCAATCCGCGGTTGAAAATGGCGCCAATCCAGCCGATAACGATGCCGAAGCGGGCGCCGATCGTCGCATGGCCACCCTGCGCGCCTATACTGCCCTTGGACTTACCTTGCTGAACGCATGCTGATCAAGCGACTTGCCACCGACCGACCCGATGGACCCGACGGACTGTTCCAGGCCCGCCGCAAATGGATGGCGCAGGCCCTGAAGGTCAGCGCCGGGACGGTTGTGCTGACGCTGGCCGGCCCGCAGATTGCGTCGGGCGCCGGCATCGTCGCCGTGCGCGTCTGGCCCGCCGAGGACTACACGCGCGTCACCATCGAATCCGACGAAAAGCTCGTCGCTGTCCACCAGATGATCCGCAACCCGGATCGGCTGGTGGTCGATATCGACGGGCTGGACCTCTCGCCCACGCTGCGCGAGCTGGTCGCCAAGATCACGTCGAATGACCCATACATCCAGTCCGTGCGCGTGGGCCAGAACCGCCCGAAGGTCGTGCGGATGGTGTTCGATCTCAAGGAAGACGTTTCCCCGCAGGTGTTCACGCTGCTGCCGATTGGCGACTATCGCAACCGGCTGGTGTTCGACCTGTATCCGGTCAATCCGCCCGATCCGCTCTGGAAACTGGTGCGCGATACCGAAGACAAGCAGCGCCGCTTTGCCTCCACGCCACCGCCGCACGGCGCCGAACAGCAGATCGCAGGCGCCCCGGCCGGTGCGGAGGAAGACGCGATTGGCGCCATCGTCCGCAAGTTCGAGGATCGCGGCCAGTTGCCGCCGGCCACGACCGCGCCGCCGCCCGTGGTGGCAACCGTGAAGCCGAAGCCCACGCCCGAGAAGCCCGCCGCCGTGGCGGTGCCGCCGCCGGTGGCACAAACCAACGTACCGCCGCCAAGCCAGTTCAAGATGCGCCGCCTGCTGACCGTGGCGCTCGATCCGGGCCATGGTGGTGAAGACCCCGGCGCCACCGGCGCAGCGGGTTCGCGCGAGAAGGACGTGGTGCTGCAGATCGCGCACCGCCTGCGCAAGAAGATCGATTCCGAGCCGAACATGCGCGCCATGATGACGCGCGATTCGGACTTCTTCGTGCCGCTGAACGTGCGCGTGCAGAAGGCCCGCCGCGTGCAGGCGGACCTGTTTGTCTCGATCCACGCCGATGCCTTCGTGCAGCCCACGGCAAGCGGCGCCTCGGTGTTTGCATTGTCCGAGCGCGGCGCATCGAGTTCCGCTGCGCGCTGGCTGGCGAACAAGGAAAACAACGCCGACCTGATCGGCGGCACAAACATGGGCAACAAGGATGCCCAGGTCTCGCGCGTGCTGCTCGATCTCTCCACCACGGCGCAGATCAACGACAGCATGCAGGTCGGCAAGGCCGTGCTGCAGGAGATCGGCGGCATCAACCGGCTGCACAAGGGCAGCGTGGAACAGGCCGGGTTTGCCGTGCTCAAGGCACCGGACATCCCATCGATCCTGATCGAGACCGCCTTCATCAGCAATCCCGAGGAAGAACGCAAGCTCAACGACGACGCCCACCAGGAACAACTGGCCAACGCCATCCTGCGCGGCATCAAGGCGTATTTCGCGAAGAACCCGCCGCTGTCAAAGAATCCGTCGGTGTAGTGCTCAATTACTCCCGGTTTTCTCCCCTCTCCCGCGAGCGGGAGAGGGGCGGGGGAGAGGGTCAGCAGTTCAAATGGCGATGTGGTCGGCAAGCAGACCCTCCAGCCCTCTCCCCCAACCCCTCTCCCGCCATGCGGGAGAGGGGAGTACAAACAAGGCAGGAGCAAGCAGCAACAAAAAAACGGCGCCAAAGGCCGTTTTTTCATTACCGCAGCAAACTCAAATCAAGCCCGCACCGCCCCCCGTTCCTCCACATCGTCCCGCTGCGCATAGCGCGACGCGATGACCGAGCAGACGATCAGTTGCAACTGGTGATACACCATCAGCGGCAGCACCAGCAGGCCCAGAGCCGGGTGTCCGGCAAACAGGATCTTGGCCATCGGGATACCGTTGGCCAGGCTCTTCTTCGAGCCGCAGAACACGGCAGTGATCTCGTCCTCGATCGAGAAACCAAGGCGACGTGCGACGAAGGTGGTCGTGCCGAGAATCACGAACAACATCACGGCGGCGATACCCATCACGGCACCAATGGTCTGCCACGAATACTGGTGCCACAGGCCCGCAGCGGTGGCATCACAGAACGACGAATACACGATCAGCACGATCACGCCGCGGTCGATCTTGGTGGTGATCTGCTTCTTGGTGGCCAGCCACTTGCCGATCAGCGGACGTGCCGCCTGGCCCAGCGCAAACGGCAGCAGCAGTTGCAGCGCCACGCCCATCAGTGCGCGACCCAGCGGCATCGAGGCGCCGCTGGCGCTGATCACCAGACCCATCAGCAGCGGGGTCAGCGCCATGCCGATCAGGCCGGAGATGGTGGCGTTGAAGATGGCGCCCGGCACGTTGCCGCGTGCCATCGACGTCATGGCTACGGAGGACGACACGGTGGACGGCAGCGCGCACAGGTAGAACACGCCCAGCAACAACTCAGGCGGCAACTGGTTGCGCAGCGACAACATCAGCAGCACACCCACGATCGGGAACACGATGTACGTGAACGACTGCACGAACACATGCAGGCGCCAGTGTTTGGCACCGGACACGAGCTTGTCGCGCGACAGCGCCGCGCCGTGCAGGAAGAACACCAGCGCGACCCCAAGACTGGTCACGGTGCCAAGTTGCAGCGGGCCGTCACCGGCACCGATTTCGGGTGCGAGCAGCGCCACGCCGATGGCGCAGAGCATGATCAGCACGAACCCGTCGATAAGGTCGTAGATCTTTTTGAAAGGGGCGAGGATGGCTGACATTGGGGATAGTGCTTAAGGGTTTCCGCTTGGTATTGTTCGCTTGTCTTGTCTAGAATGCAAATTCATTTATTGCATCCATATATTTCGTAGTTGCATGAATTACACACTGCGGCAGTTGCGGGTTTTCCTGGCGGTGGCGGCGCATGGCAGTTTCAGCCGCGCGGCCGATGCCGTTGGCCTCACTCAGCCGGCCGTCAGTCGCGGTGTGGCGGAACTCGAAGATGCGCTTGGGATACGTTTGCTCGACCGCACCACGCGCGAGGTGACGCTGACCGACGCCGGCACCGCGCTCGTGCCTGCGCTGGAGCGACTTTTGGGCCAGCTTGACGACACACTGGAAGAAACACGCCAGCTCGGCGAGCACTATCGGGGGAGGGTGGTGATCGCCAGCGCGCCTACGATCTCGGCGCGGCTGATGCCGATGTACGTGTCGGCCTGCGCGGCCGAGTATCCGGAAATCCGGCTATATGTCCGCGACAACGTGCAGGCCGACGGCCTGGAACAGATCCGTGCGGGGGCTGTGGATTTCGGCGTGCTGATCGATCCGCTGACCCGCGACGGCCTGACGATATCGCCGCTGGCGACCGATCCATTCTGCTTCGTCTGCCGCCGCGATCATCCACTGGCGCAGGCCGAATCGGTGCCCTGGCGTGCACTGCATGGGGAGCGGCTGGTGCTGCTCGACTTTGCGTCCGGCAGCCGGCCGTTGATCGATCGCATCCTGGCTCGCCATGGCGTGGTGCCCCACGTGGTGCAGGAGCTGGGGCATTCAGCCAGCGTATTCGGGATGGTAGAGGCGGGGATCGGCGCCTCGGTGCTGCCGTCGTTCTCGTTGCCGTTGCCGGCGGCGTCGCCGCTGGTCGCGCGGCCATTGACGCCGCGCGAGGACCGCAACATCGTCATGGTCCGACGTGAGGACCGCTCGCTATCGCCAGCCGCCGCCGCAGTCTGGAACATGGTCCAGACCATGCCGATTCCAGCCGAAGCGGTGACTGACTGACTTGCCGGCTTACTGGGGCAAGGCGGTGAAGAGCGCCGCTTCCAGTGCGAAGCTGCCATCGGCCTGCACGCGATAGCGCTCACGCACTTCGGCAGGTGCCTTGTCCCACAGGTGGCGAATGGCGGCTTGCGCCACCTCGGGCGTGCGCATCCGGGCCACCCAACTGGCGAACTGGATCTCGATGCGCCAGACCGGCGAGACCTCGACATCGAAGCCGGCATCCCTGAACAGTTGCGTCCAGCCCGTGGGCGTGTAGTCGCGGATATGCGACGGATCGCGCAGCAGTTCGACGGACTGGAGCCACGTATCGCACAGCGGGTCCTCGGCGCCGACGATATCGATCAGTACCACCTTGCCGCCTGGCTTCACCACGCGACGGATTTCACGCAGGGCGGCGGGCACGTCGCGCCAGTGATGCGCGCTCATGCGCGATACCACCGCGCAGAAGCTGGCGTCGTCAAATGGGAGGGTTTCGGCGGCGCCTTGCTGCGTGCGGATGTTGGCGAGACCGCGATCCGTTGCCGCTGCCGCCACCACGCCGAGCATTTCGGCGGAGAGATCGTAAGCCACCACTTCGTTTGCCATCGAGGCTGCAGCAAAGCTCGCGTGGCCCGCGCCGCAACCGAGGTCCAGCACGCGGCTGTGAGCCACGGGCTTCAGGTGAGCCAATGCCTGTCTGAGTTGTTCGAGGTCCGCGCCCTGGGCGTGGACGGCGCTGGTCAGGTACGCACTGGCGGTGGCGCCGAACTGGGCGGCGACGAGTTCTTGTTGTTGCATGGGAGGTGCCTCGTTCTTGTGGAGGGGGATTCGGATTTCATTGCCCTGGGCCCGGGGTTCACGTACTGTAGACCTCGCTTTTTCCCGGTACAAGTTACCGATTTATCCTGGTATAAGAATCACCACCATGTCTGTGGAACCGCTCGATTTCCCCTCGCAGCCCGTATCGCCAGCCTCATCCGTTTCGCGCGATGGCGAACTGGGCGCCTTTCTGCGCAGTCACCGCGAGCGGCTGTCGCCAGCCGAAGTCGGCCTGCCGGTGGGCCGGCGCCGCCGCACGCCGGGTCTGCGGCGCGAGGAAGTGGCGCAACTGGCGGGACTGAGTGCGACATGGGTGACTTGGCTGGAGCAGGGCCGGCCTGTGACGATGTCGGGGCGCGCGCTGCACAGCCTGGCGCAGGCGCTGCGGCTGTCCCGCGCGGAGCGGGCCTACCTGTTTGCGCTCGCCGGCAAGCCCGAGCCGCGATCCGAAGCCGACCCCGGCGTGCCGCCCGCCTTGCTGGCCAGCGTTCATGCCATCGGCGTGCCGGCGTATCTGCTGGATCGACAATGGACGGCGCTGGCCTGGAATCAGGCGGCGGCTGAACTGTTCGTGGGATGGCTCGATGAGGCGTCGGGCGAGAAGAACCTGCTGCGCGCGATGTTCCTGTCGCCAGGGCTGCAGGCATTAGTGGCCGACTGGCCGCACCGGGCGGCGCGGCTCGTGGCGGAATTCCGTGTGCATAGTCTGCGCCATGCCGAAGACCCGCCAACGCGTGCGCTGATCGAGCAATTGATGGCGGACAGTCCGGCGTTTGCCAACGCATGGCGTTCGCAGGACGTGGAGGAGCGGCAGGGCGGCCGGCGCGGGTTTCACCACCCGGCGCGCGGCCTGATTACCTTCGAGCAATTGACGCTCGTGCCGCCCGCCGCGCCGGGGATGATGCTGGCGATGCTGATGCCGGCGGAGTAGCGCTTCGATCTTACTTCGGCTGCATCCGAATCGCGCCATCAAGGCGGATCACTTCGCCATTCATCATCGTGTTGCCGATGATGGCTTGCGCCAGCTTGGCGTACTCGGTGGGGCGGCCCAGACGCGGTGGGAACGGCACCATCTTGCCGAGCGCATCCTGCACTTCCTGCGGCATGCTCATCAGCATCGGTGTCTCGAACAGGCCCGGGGCAATGGTCATGCAGCGCACGCCGTCACGCGCGAGATCACGCGCAATGGCCAGCGTCATGCCGACCACGCCACCCTTCGACGCCGCATAGGCAGCTTGCCCGATCTGGCCATCGAACGCCGCCACCGAGGCGGTATTGATGATCACGCCACGCTCGCCTTCGGCGTCCGGCGTGTTCTGCACCATCGCCGCTGCAGCCAGGCGCGTCATGTTGAAGGTGCCGATCAGGTTCACGCGGATGGTCTTCTCGAAGGCATCGAGCGGATGCGGACCGTTCTTGCCAACCGTCTTGGACGCCACGGCAATGCCCGCGCAGTTCACCAGCCCTGCCAGCCTGCCAAGCTTCTGCGCAGCATCCACAGCAGCCTGCCCATCGGCTTCCGAACTGACATCGCATTTGACGAACTGCCCGCCCAGTTCCTGCGCCAGCGCGGTACCGGCGGCCTCGTTGAGATCGGCGATTACCACCTTGCCGCCCGCCGCCGCCAGCATCCGCGCCGTACCCGCGCCCAACCCCGACGCGCCGCCCGTAACGATGAAAACGTTGCCCTGGATATCCATCCGCCTGTCTCCTTGTGGTGTAGGTTTGAGTGCCGTTTACGTTAACGTAAATTGTGGGCTCAGGAAACCCGCACGACCACTAAGCAGTTTCTCCCGCGCTTGGTTTTGCTCCCCTCTCCCGCCTAGCGGGAGAGGGGAGCAAAACAGGCGGGTAGAGAAGCCCAAAAACAAAAAAGCCCAGCCGAAGCTGAGCTTTTTTCACCACCACCAACCAAGCACCAGATTACTTCAGCGCTTCGAACACGCTGGCCGTGATCTTGTCCACGTCGCCCACACCGGCGATCTTGCGGTACTTCGGCGGGGCGACCTTGGCCGAGGCGTCGCCCTTGGCGGCCCAGTCCGAGTAGTAATCGACCAGCGGACGTGTCTGCTGCGAGTAGACATCCAGACGCTTGCGCACCGTCTCTTCCTTGTCGTCGTCGCGCTGGATCAGCGGCTCGCCGGTCTCGTCGTCAACGTTGGCGGTCTTCGGCGGGTTGAAGCGGACGTGATAGGTACGGCCCGACGCCACGTGGACGCGGCGGCCGCTCATGCGTTCGATGATGGCGTCGAACGGCACGTCGATTTCCAGCACGTAGTCGATGGCCACGCCGGCTTCCTTCATGGCCTCGGCCTGGGGAATCGTGCGCGGGAAACCGTCGAACAGGTAGCCCTTCTCGCAATCGGGCTGCTTAAGACGGTCCTTCACCAGGCCGATAATGATGTCATCCGACACCAGTCCGCCCGCGTCCATCACCTTCTTGGCTTCGATGCCCAGCGGCGTACCGGCCTTCACCGCGGCGCGCAGCATGTCGCCCGTGGAGATTTGCGGAATGCCGAACTTCTCGCAGATGAACTTGGCTTGCGTGCCTTTGCCGGCGCCAGGCGCGCCCAACAGGATCAAACGCATTTACGGGTCCTCAAGGTATTTGAATTCGGTCTGGCGGGGATGGACGGAGGGTAACGCCGCAACTTGACGCAGGACTTACGCGCGGCAGTGCTCGACGTGATGGCCGAGGCATATGCTGGCGTCCGCTCAGGTGCGGGGCCCGAAGCGCTGCAGCGGCTGCCTCGTCCTCTGGACGTTGGTCAGCGGTGCGCACCGGGCTGGCTCGCTCTCTATCTCCCCACCGAGCCTTTGCGGCCACGCGGGCGCGGCCAGAGGCTCTGTATCGGCAGGCATTATGCCATGGGCCGCCGTGATTCGGCCTGCATGCAGGTTGCAGCAGTATGAACTTCGGCGGACAACCATGGTCAACGGGCGCCTGCCCGGTCAGGGTCCGTCCTGGGCCATGCCCTGCGCCCACAATGCACGCACACGTTCCAGGTCAGCCGGCGTATCCACACCCGGCGCGGGCGCAGCGGCCGTTACCATCACGCCAATCCGCTCGCCGTGCCACATCGCGCGCAACTGTTCCAGGGCCTCGACCTGCTCAATCGGCGAGATGGCGAGCGTCGGAAAGCGGCGCAGGAAGCCGGCGCGGTAGGCGTAAATCCCGATATGGCGCAGCACCGGCATGTCCGGCAGCGGCACCTCGGCGGTGGCGGCTGGCTGGGCCGGCACGCCGGACCACGCATCGCGTGCCCACGGAATCGGCGCACGCGAGAAGTACAGCGCACGACCGGCCTGGTCGCACACCACCTTGACCACGTTCGGATTGAACACTTCGGCGATATCGGACAGCGCATGCGCTGCCGTGGCAATCGCGCAATCGGGATGGGCAGCCAGGTGGAGCGCCACTTCGTCGATCAGCGTCGGCTCGATCAGCGGCTCGTCGCCCTGCACGTTCACGACGATGGCGTCGTCGGGCAGGCCGAGCAGGGAGGCTACTTCAGACAGGCGGTCGGTGCCCGACGGATGATCGGCACGCGTGATCACGGCTTCCACGCCATGGGCGGCGCAGGCAGCGGCCACTTCGGGCGAATCCGTGGCCACCACGGTGCGTTGTGCCGATGAGGCATGCGCACGTTCGGCCACGCGCACGATCATCGGATGTCCGCCGATATCGGCCAGCGGCTTGTTCGGCAACCGCGTGGAGGCCAGCCGGGCCGGAATCACGACGGTAAAAACGGGAAGGCTCATGATGCGATACGGGCCGGTCAGTTGCCCGAGGGTTCCACCACGCGGCCGGGCACCGACTGGCGGGCCTCGTCGGCCAGCATGACCGGAATGCCGTCGCGAATCGGATAGGCCAGCTTGTCGGCGTGGCAGATCAGTTCCTGGGCGGCGCGGTCGTATTCCAGCTTGCCCTTGCAAAGCGGGCAGACGAGGATTTCAAGCAGCCGGTTGTCCATCCTGGTGTTCCTTGTCGATACCGTTGGCCGCGCCTGTGGATTGCCCCGTGGTAACGGGTGTGGCGACGGCCGGGTTGCGCGCCATCACGGCGCGGCGGATTTTGTCGATCAGGCCCGCATCAATCACGGGCGTGGTGGGTACGACCCAGATCCTCGGGTCGTCGAAGCGCTCGCATTTTACGGCATCCTTCTCTGTGATCAGGATCACCTCTGCAGCAAGCGCATCATCGTTGCCGACGAACGGGTCATCGGCGAAGTCATAGTGGTCCGGCAGCGGCAGCGTGGTGGCCAGCGAGACCCCCGCGCCGCGCAGGCTGGCGAAGAAGCGTTCCGGGTTGCCAATGCCCGCCGCAGCCAGCACGCGCCGGCCGGCGAACTGCGACAGCGGGCGGACCATCGTGGGATCCGCCAGTTGCCACGCCTCGCCCAGTTCCAGGCGCATGCCGTAGACATCGGGCTTGTCAGGCGTGGCCTTGAAGTTCGGGTCGTTGATCAGCGTGGCATCGCGCGGCCGGGAGAGCGGCTCGCGCAGCGGGCCGGCCGGCAGCAGCATGCCGTTGCCACCCATGCGGCCATCGAACATGACGATTTCGAAGTCGCGCTGCAGGCGGTAGTGTTGCAGGCCATCGTCGAGCAGCAGCACGTTCACGCCCGGGTGCGAGACCAGCATCGTCTGTGCGCACAGCGCGCGGTCCGGGAAGACCCAGACCGGTACATCGGTGGCGCGCGCAATCAGCAGCGGTTCGTCGCCCACGTCCTTGGCCTGCGATGTGGGTTTGACGCGGCGCGGATGCTTCAGCGTCACCCCGTAGCCGCGCGAGACCACGCCGGGGCGCAGTCCCGCCTCGGCCAGCGCATGGGCCAGCGCAATCACGGCCGGGGTCTTGCCGGTGCCGCCCACGGTGACATTGCCCACCACGATGACCGGCATCGGCAGGCGCGTGGACTTGAACCAGCCCTGCCGGTAGCCATGGCGCCGGATGCGCGCGATCAGCCCGAACAGCAGCGAGAGCGGCCACATCAGCCAGGCAAACCAGCCGCGGCGTTGCCACTGGGCGGTGACGAACTCGGCAAGGGTGTGTCGGGGAGCGGGCATGAAGGGGATCGATGGAGAAGGACGATGCCACCGCGAGGGTGGCATCAGTCGAATGCAGACATTATGGGCACTGCGCAGCGCATGCGGCAAGTTTGCCGTCCATCGGCGCGCGGCGCGGGGCCTGCTGCGTCAGCGTGTCAACGCGACTGCGACGCCTGCGTGGCGAAAGTCAGCCGCGACAACCCGGCTACGCGGGCGGCTTCCATCACATTGATCACGGCCTGGTGCGTGGCCTGGGCGTCGGCGTTGACGATTACCACGGGCGGCGGGCCGTTGCCGGTCGGGCCTGCGGCGTTGCGCAGTTGATCGGCCAGGCTCGTGACGTCCTTCTGCTCCATGACGTGCTTGTTGATGGAGTAGACGCCGCGTGCCGAAATCGATACCACGATCTCGGACGGGCGCTGCTGCGCCTGCTCGGCATCGGCGGTGGGCAACTGGATCTGCAGTTCGGTGTAGCGCGAGTACGTGGTCGTGATCATCAGGAAGATCAGGATCACGAGCAGCACGTCGATGAGCGGGATCAGGTTGATCTCCGGCTCCTCGCGCCGCTGGCGGGAACGGAAGCGCATGACGGTATCCGGTGCGCGTCAGGCCCGCCGCTGGGGCAGGATGGCGTCGAGGAATGCGGTGGCGCGGAATTCCAGTTCGGCCACGTAGTCATCGACCAGGCGACGGAAGTAGCGCCAAAAGACCAGGGCGGGAATCGCCACGATCAGGCCGAAGGCGGTGTTGTACAGCGCCACGGAAATGCCATGGGCCAGTTGCTCGGGATTGGCCCCCGTGCCGCCCTGGCTGCCGAAGATCTCGATCATGCCGATGACGGTGCCCAGCAGGCCCATCAGCGGTGCCACTGAAGCGATCGTACCGAGCGCGTTCAGGTAGCGCTCCAGGTCATGGGCCACGGCGCGGCCGGCTTCCTCGACCACGTCCTTGGCGGCGTCGCGCGAGGTCTGCGGCTGCAGTACCACGTGGCGCAGGCCGGCGGCCAGCACGCGGCCCAGCGGGGAATTCTTCTCGATGTTGTTGACGACCTCGGGCGTGGCCTTGCGCTGCTGGGCAGCGGACAGCGCCTCGTCATAGATCCGCGGCGGCAGGATCTTGCCGCGCTTGAGGGAAATGAAACGTTCGACGATCAGCGCCAGTGCGATGACCGAGGCGAGCAGCAATGGCCAGATCGGCCAGCCGGCCGCTTGAATGATGGAAAACACGTGGACCCCCGAAATCTACGGACGAACGACAGACCCGAAATAAAACGCCTGGATGAACCGGACTACGCGGCAGCCTTTGATGCGCGCCAGTTCAGGCTGCGCAGCGGCAATGCTCGAAAAAATTTCAGGCGCCACTCTACCCCGCGCACGGGACAGCGGCAAGCCACTCCGGCGCGTGCTGTCTGCGGCTTTCCACACCAAAGCTGGACAGTTATGTGGACCGGCTGTGGACAGGCTACGGAAAAGCTTCCTAAGCCATTGAATGCAAAGGAAGTGATGGGTCCTGCCTATTTTTTGTGCAGATGCCGTATTCTGCTTGTTCCGAATGCGTTTCGGGTGTGCTCGCCCATCTCTCGGGACGGCTATCCACAATCGGAAGGGATAGTGCTGTGGACCGGCTGTGGAAAGCTTTCGGAGAACCGTCGCAACTCATTGATTGATAAAGGGAATTGCGCGGCTGCGTAAATATTGTGCAGACGGCCTCCACGGCGCAGTGCGCCAGGGTTGGCCTCGGCCAGGCCGATTTCCACATTCGCGCCGTGGAGGTTTGTGGAAGGGCTGTGGATAAGCGCGGGAGAAGCGACGTAAACCCTTGATTGCTATGGAGCCGTGCCGGATTGCCTAAAAATTGCGCAAACCTGCGGGAGCTGGGTCGATTCCGAGCACGTTCCGTCTGCTTCGCAAAGCGTGTTGCCAGGGAGTGGATTTGATGCCGGCGTATACGTTGTCCACAGCTGGGGCTCTTGACAAATCATTTATCCAAAGTTGCTGT
Source organism: Cupriavidus sp. DL-D2 (assembly GCF_039710735.1). Taxonomy (NCBI): domain Bacteria; kingdom Pseudomonadati; phylum Pseudomonadota; class Betaproteobacteria; order Burkholderiales; family Burkholderiaceae; genus Cupriavidus; species Cupriavidus sp. DL-D2. Next base: position 386,181 of record NZ_JBDKXK010000004.1, read on the forward strand.
GGATAACTTTGTGAACAAGCCGCCTGCGATTTGGGTAAGTGGTTGACGCGTAAGGTTTTCTCTTACATTGCCTGTTTTTTAGCTTCGCCGGAAAATTCATAAGAATCAATGGCTTGTGCCTTGCCATGCGGGCTGCACGGAACCACGTGCGACATGACCCATGCCTCTTGACATACCCGTTATGCTGTGGACATGTCCATCGCACGCCGCCTGAGCGGCTGTTCACCATGCCAGAGAACGAGAACCTTTCGCGTTTTGCGCCGTCTCAGCCGCCCATGCGGACACGCGAGGTGATTCCCGTCAGTGAACTGAATCACGCGATTGCCGGCGTGCTCGAGCGCAGCTTTCCGTTGTCCTGGGTCAGGGGAGAGATCTCCAACTTCACACGCGCCGCCAGCGGGCACTGGTATTTCTCGCTAAAGGATGCGCGGGCGCAAATCCGCTGCGTGATGTTTCGAGGCCGCAACCAGCACGTGGACTTCACGCCGCGCGAGGGGGAGGCGGTGGAAGTGCGCGCCGTGGTGTCGATGTACGAGGCGCGCGGCGAACTGCAGCTCGGCGTGGAAGCCATGCGCCGCGCGGGGCTGGGCAATCTCTACGAAGCCTTTCTGCGGCTCAAGGAGAAACTCGCGCAGGCCGGTCTGTTTGATGCCGAACGCAAGCGCGCGATTCCTGCGCACCCTCGTGCGATTGGTGTGGTGACTTCCCTGCAGGCAGCAGCCATGCGCGATGTGCTGACCACGCTGCAGCGACGTGCCCCGCATGTGCCGGTGATCGTATACCCCGCGCCGGTGCAGGGTGCGGGGTCCGCCGAGAAGATCGCTGCCATGCTCGACGCGGCCAACGCGCGTGACGAGTGCGACGTGCTGATCCTGTGCCGGGGCGGCGGCAGCATCGAGGATCTCTGGTCGTTCAACGAGGAAGTGGTGGCCCATGCCGTGGCGCGCAGCCGGTTGCCGGTGGTGTCGGGCGTCGGCCACGAAACCGATTTCACGATTGCCGATTTCGTTGCCGACGTGCGCGCACCCACGCCCACTGGTGCGGCCGAACTGGTCAGCCCGGATCGCGCGCACCTGCTGCAGGCGGCACGCCGCGCACGTGACGCGCTGGCGCAGAGCATGGACCGGCAGATGGAACGCCGCGCCCAGCACCTGGAGTGGCTGGGCCGCAGGCTGCGCAGCCCGCAGGCGCAACTGCAGGAGCGACGCGCGCACGTGGACAACCTCTCGCGGCATCTGCGCGCGGCTTTGCGCGATACGGTGTCCGCGCAGCGCCATCGCCATGATGTGCTAGCCATGCGCTGGCGTGCGTGCAAGCCGGACACCGTTGCGGCCCAGGCCACCGTGGACCGGCTGGCCAACCGGCTCGACGCGGCAGCCGAGCGCCGCCACGAACGCGAGGCGCAACGCCTGGCTCGCGTATCCGGGGCGCTGGAACTGCTCGCGCCTCAGCGCACATTGGAGCGTGGCTACGCGGTACTGCTCGATAGCCGTGGTCACGCGCTGCGTTCGCCTCATGCGTTGCGTGCCGGAAGTATCGTCGAGGCCCATCTCGCCGAAGGTACTGCAGACCTGGAAATCGCTGGTGTGCAAACCAAGCTCGGCACGTTCTGAATGCGGCCGATGCAGTCACACTGCGACTGATTCTCAATCGATGCGGGCGAAACTAACATGACCCCAGGGGGCTTTCCGGCGTCGTTTGCGCGGGTCTGGCAAGTCACCTACAATCGGCAATTCTCCCCACCAAAACCTAGAGACAGAACAATGGAACACAAGCTCCCCCCGCTTCCCTACGCCCATGATGCCCTGGCTCCGCACGTCTCGAAGGAGACGCTGGAGTTCCACCATGACAAGCATCACCAGACGTACGTCACGAACCTGAACAACCTGATCAAGGGTACGGACTTCGAAAACGCATCGCTCGAAGAGATCGTCAAGAAGTCGTCGGGTGGCGTGTTCAACAACGCAGCCCAGGTGTGGAACCACACGTTCTACTGGGAATCGATGAAGCCGAACGGCGGTGGTCAACCGACCGGCGCCCTGGCCGACGCGATCAACGCCAAGTGGGGCTCGTTCGACAAGTTCAAGGAAGAGTTCACGAAGACTGCCGTCGGCACCTTCGGTTCGGGCTGGGCCTGGCTGGTCAAGAAGGCCGACGGCTCACTGGACCTGGTGTCCACCTCGAACGCCGCCACGCCGCTGACCACCGATGCCAAGGCACTGCTGACCTGCGACGTGTGGGAACACGCCTACTACATCGACTACCGCAACGCCCGTCCGAAGTACGTCGAGGCATTCTGGAACGTTGTGAACTGGGACTTCGCTGCAAAGAACTTCGCCTGATCGGCAAGTTACTCAGCCAGTCCATGAAGAACCCCGGGTCTCCCGGGGTTTTTTATTAGGTGCGGTTCATTCGTACCTGCCAGTCCTTCACGCCGCCATCGGTCCGTCCTCCGCATTGAAATGCGTCAGGCAGTTCAACTGCAGTGCGCGGATGTGCTCGATCATGAAGTCGATGAACACGCGGATGCGGGTGGGCAGGTGCTGGCGGCTCAGGTAGCAGATGTAGTGGCCGCGATCGTCGGGCATGTGGGCGCCTAGCGCCACCACGAGTTCGCCGGCGGCCAGGTGGTCGCAGATCTGGTAGCCGGCGACCTGCGCGATGCCCCAGCCGCGCAGTACGCTGTCGAGCACGAGGTCTGCGTCGTTGAAGGTGAGGCGCGCTGTGGGCATGTACTTGCGCACGCGGCCATCCACTTTGAACTCCCATTCGAAGATTCTCCCGCTGGCAAAGCGGAAATTGATGCAGTGGTGGTGGCGTAGATCTTCCAGCGTCTGCGGCAGCCCGTGCGTGCGCACATAGGAAGGCGCCGCGCACAGCGCCATCTGCATCGGGATCAGTTGCCGGGCGATGATGCTCGAGTCTTCGATGCGGCCGTTGCGGAAGGCGATGTCGATCTGGTCGGCGGCGAAGTCCGTGGGGCGGTCGTCGAGCAGCAGGTCCACGGCGATGTCGGGGTACGCGGTCATGAACTTGTCGAGCAGCGGTGCCACGATCTTGCGGCCGAAGCCAACCGTCGAACTGATGCGGATCAGGCCGCGCGGCGGGCCTTCGCGCAGTTCGAGCATGTCGTTCATCGCCTCGACGATATGCGTCACGCCCTGGCTGCAGTTCTCGTAGAAGCGCTGGCCTTCGCGCGTGAGTTGCGTCGTGCGCGTAGTGCGCAGGAACAGCCGTGTGCTGAGCTGTGTCTCCAGCTTCTGCACGTTGCGGCTGACTGCCGAGCGTCCAATGCCGAGCCGCTCGCCGGCGCGTGCAAAGCTGCCTTCGCTGGCTACCGCCATGAACGCCATGATGCCGGCATAGCTGGCAGCGAAACTGGTGGATAGCGCATCGGCGCGGTTGGGCAGGCTGATGCGGAACGCGCGGTCGAGTGTGTCCGATGTCGGGCCCGATGCCGCGTCGGGTGACGGCGGGGATTGGTTCTTGTCTGGCATCACTGGCGTTTCCGAAAATGGACAATGCATGGGGTGGGCGCTGGAATCCCAGGCTGGGACTGGCTTGGGAGGCAGGCGGAGAATCCGTGCATGGCAGGCACGCATACGTAAGTACTACTGGTGCGTCCGAGTGCATGAGTGAGGTGGACGACGCGCGCTGCTACGCTGCTTGCAAGGACAACTTCACCGCAGAGCGTGCCGCCATGGAATCCGCCAACGCCCCAATCAATCACGCCCTCAATAATCGCCAGCAGATGCATCCGCACTTGTCGGATGCCGATATCGCGCGTATCACGCCCTATGGCAGCGAGCGCACGTGGCGTGCTGGTGAGACCGTGGTGCGTCCCGGCGATCCGGCCATCGGGATGCTGCTGGTGCTCGAAGGGCGCGTGCGCATCATGCAGCCCGATGGCATTGGCGACAGCGCGCTGGTCACCGAACATGGTCCCGGCAATTTCTCGGCCGATATCGGCCACCTCTCGGGCATGCCGGAAATGGTGGACGCCGTTGCGGTGGAGGATGTGCGTGCCATCGTCGTGCGCCCGGCCTGCCTGCGCGCATTGATGGTGGCCGAAGCCATGCTCGGCGAGATGATCATGCAGGCACTGCTGCTGCGTCGCGCGGGGCTGATCCAGCGCGGCCGGGGTCCGACGCTGATCGGGCACGGCAGCGATCCCGCGCTGCTCGACCTGCAGGCCTTCCTGCGTCGCCAGAACTATCCGTACTCGCTGCTCGATATCGATGTGGACGCGGGCGCTGCCGCCACGCTTGGCAGGTTCGAAGCGTCGCCGTCCGATCTGCCACTCGTTATCTGTCCCAACGGCAGCGTGCTGCGCCGCCCCGACATCAAGCAGGTGCTTGGCTGCCTGGGACTGCTGCCGGAGATCGATGCCACGCTGGTCTACGACGTCGCCATCATCGGTGCGGGTCCGGCGGGACTGGCCGCTGCGGTCTATGCGGCATCCGAGGGCCTGCGCGTGATCGTGCTCGACGCGCTGTCGCCGGGCGGCCAGGCCGGTGCCAGCGCGCGCATCGAGAATTACCTGGGCTTTCCGGCCGGCATTTCCGGTCAGGCGCTGACGACCAATGCCCATGCCCAGGCCCAGAAGTTCGGGGCCCACATTGCCAGTCCGGTGGAAGTGGAGCGGCTCGAATGCGGATCGATCCATCGCTTGCTGACCAGGACCGGAGACGTGATCCAGGCGCGCACGGTCATCATCGCCTCGGGCGCGGCCTATCGCCGTCCGCCGATTCCGCATCGCGCGGATTTCGAAGGACATGGCATCTATTACTGGGCATCGCCCGTGGAAGCGCGGCTCTGCGCGCAGCAGGAGGTGGTGCTGGTGGGTGGCGGCAATTCGGCCGGACAGGCGGCGGTGTTTCTCGGCACGCATACCGCGCATGTGCATGTGGTGATCCGGGCGGACAGCCTGGAGCAGAGCATGTCGCGCTACCTGATCGACCGCATTGCGGCGCAGCCCAATATCACCGTGCATACGCGCACCGAGGTGGCGGATCTGCTCGGGGAGGGCAAGCTCACGGGTGCCGTGCTGCGGCATCGCGATACGGGCGTGCGGGAAACAAAGGCCGTACAACATGTCTTCCTGTTCACGGGCGCCGAGCCCAATACGGGATGGCTCGGCGGTTGCCGGGTGAAGGTGGATGAAAAGGGTTTCGTGCTGACCGGCACGCATGCCGGACTGCCCACGCATACGCTCGAGACCTGCGTGCCCGGCGTGTTCGCCATCGGCGACGTGCGGTCCGGATCGACCAAGCGCGTGGCCACCGCCGTGGGCGAAGGGGCCGCGGTGGTCTCGCAGATCCACGGGTATCTCGCCGCGGCTCAGGAAGCAGCCTGAGGCGCGTCTGGATCGTGATGCGGATCGGAGGGCGTACTGGCCAGCGGCAGGCGCACCACGAAGCGCGCGCCGCCTCCCGGCTGGCTCTCTGCGTGGATGCTGCCGCCGTGCGTCGTGACGATGCGATGGCAGATCGCCAGGCCCATGCCCATGCCATCGCGCTTGGTGGTGTAGAAGGCGCGGAATAGCGTATCGGCGGCGTCCGGCGCGATGCCGCAGCCCGCGTCGACGATCGCCACCTCGGCGGATCCGTCCATGACGGCGAGCGTCACCGACACCGCCCGCGCGTCCGCCGGGCAGTCCGCCATCGCTTCCAGTGCATTGAGCAGCAGGTTCAGGAATACCTGGCGCAACGCGGTGCGGTCGGCGGTCACGCACACATCGTCGGGCGGCAGGTCCACCTGCAGACGCACCTGCTGACGGCGCAACTCCTCGTCGAACCATCGCACGGTATCGCGCAGCAGCCCATTGAGCGGCAACCGCTCGCGTGGGCGCGCGGCGACCGAGGGAGGAGACGCCAGCGAGCGCAGTTCGGCAAGCACTGCCGCTGCGCGCTGTGCATCGCTGACCATGCGCTCCAGCGAGGCGATGGCTGCCGCGGTGTCCGGCGTGTCCTGCCGCATCCATCGAAGGGCTGCCTGCCCGCGCGTGACGACCGACGCCATCGGCTGCATGGCCTCGTGGACGATCATCGCCACGGATCGGCCGAGGATGCCCAGGCGGTTTACGTGTTCAGGCTGCATGGCGGGCATGGGGCGGAGTCAGGCAGCGAGCGCGGCCTCGCATTGCAAAAAAACATCACCGCCACACGTACTGCATTCATTTCGGAATCTCTCTGTTTCAGCGGGTGCCGGAAAAACCTCCTCCGTACACACCCTGACCGCGAAGCGGCAAAAAGATGGTAATTTCGCGTGCGTTTGCCGTAAATGACAGCGTTCCCTGTTTTTCTGCCAGTAATTCTGCCGCGCGGTGCACCCTTGGCAGTCCGAAATCCCGATTGGTGAAAAATTGGAAACAGTGGCTCCCGTCCTCGTGCCTTGTGACGGACCAGCCGCGGCCTCAGAATCGCCGCCTCGCAGTGTCCTGGCATTTCCCGATTCGAGGATGGAGTTAGACATGTTCCGTGTGCCCATGAGGCGGCCGGTGGCACAGGTGCGCAAGTTGCGTATCATGCGCATAGCCGGAAACCGTCCGGTTGCACTACCTTCGATTGCCCTCCGCCCCGCCCCCCATGGATTCCAACCTGCCCCCCGTTTCAGGGACCGCTGACGACATGCCACGCAACATTCTGTTTGTGGCATACCCCGATGTGAGCCTTCTCGACCTTGCCGGCCCTCAGACCGTGTTCTGGGCTGCCAGCAACTACGCCCGTGCGCGCGGCATGGCGGGCTACCGTTGCCTGACCGCGAGCTTTGACGGCGGGGTGATGGCATCGGTGGAAGGCACGGTGATGCAGACCGAGGCGATCGGCACCTACGATCCGCGCGTGATCGATACGGTGATCGTGCCGGGCTCGCCGGACATCCTCCAGGTGGCGCGCAACTCCGCGCCGCTGATCGCCTGGCTGCATTCGGCATCGGGCACGGTGCGGCGCGTGGCGTCGGTGTGCAGCGGGGCGTTCCTGCTGGCCTATGCCGGGCTGCTCGACGGCAAGCGCGCCACCACGCACTGGGCCATGCTCGACCGCTTTCGCGAACTGTTTCCCACGGTCGACCTCGATCCCGACGCGATCTTCGTGCAACAGCAGAACCTGTGGACCTCGGCTGGCGTGACCACCGGCATCGACCTGGCGCTGGCGATGGTGGAGGCCGACTACGGCCACGAGGTGGCGCTCAACTCTGCCAAGGAACTGGCCGTGTACATGAAGCGGCCGGGCGGCCAGCCGCAGTTGAGCGAGATCCTGATCTCGCAAAGCCGGCAGGTGCCGGTCTTCGAATCGCTGCATTTGTGGATCGTGCAGAACCTGTCTTGCGAAGCGCTCGGCGTGGAGCAACTGGCCGAGCATGTGGGCATGAGTCCGCGCAACTTTGCGCGCGTCTACAAGGAAAAGACGGGGCGCACCCCGGCCAAGGGCGTGGAGCATTTCCGCATGGAAGCGGCGCGCCGGCTGCTTCAGGACCCGACCCGTCCCATCGACCTGATCGCGCGCGATTGCGGCTTCGGCAGCGAGGAGCGCATGCGCGTGGCCTTCCAGCGGCACTTCGGGTTGTCGCCGAGCGAATACCGGCTCAAGGTGAACCGCTAGGCGCCTCTTGCAACTGCTTCCGCACCACGATCCTCGATCCTTGATTGGTGCGAAATGGGAAACACCGTGCGCCATGCGTCGGTCTGGTGCGTGCCAGGACCAATGCCTAGCATGAGCATGGAGTCATTCCATTTTTCGTAGACGGAGGAGCATCATGAAGATCGTTGTGATTGGCGGTACGGGACTGATTGGTACGAAAGTGGTGAAGCGGCTGGTGGCGCAGGGCCATGAGGTGGTGGCTGCCTCGCCGAAGAATGGTGTCAACGCGCTGACCGGCGAAGGGCTGGCACAGGCGCTGGCCGGGGCAAAGGTCGTGGTCGATGTGGCCAACTCGCCGTCCTTTGAAGACACGGCCGTGCTGAACTTCTTCGAGACCTCGGGCCGCAACCTGGCCGAGGCGGAGAAGGCCGCCGGCGTGGCACATCATGTGGCGCTTTCGGTGGTGGGCACCCACAAGCTCGAACAGAGCGGCTACTTCCGCGCCAAGAATGCGCAGGAAGCACTGATCCGCCGCGCGGGAATCCCGTTCACGATCGTGCGCGCGACGCAATTCCTCGAATTCCTCGGCGCCATCGCGCAGTCGGCGGGTGAGGGAGACGCCGTTCCGATCACCACTGCGCTGATCCAGCCGATTTCTTCCGACGATGTGGCGGAAGCCGTGGCCGACGCCGCGCTGGCTGCACCCGTCAACGGCATCGTCGAGATTGCCGGCCCCGAGCGATTCAAGATGAGCGACCTTGTGCAGCGCTATCTCACGGCCATCGGCGACAAGCGCACCGTTGCCCCCGATCCTGCAGCGCGCTACTTCGGCGCCGAACTGCAGGAAGGCACGCTCGTGCCGGAAGGCCAGGCACGCCTGGGCCGCATCGGCTTCGAGGAATGGATGCGGACGTCCCAGAAAAAATAAACCCGGCGCCGGAGGAGACTTCATGGAAAAGGAAGCACACCTTCAACCCCCACCGCTGACGTTGCTCGACCGATACCACGGTGAAGGTTTTACGCCGCTTTACTCGACGACGGTGACGGTATCCGGCGGCGAAGCGGCGCATGGCCGTGCATCGGGCGTGGCCCGGTCCGACGATGGCAACCTTGTTCTCGACCTGCGCCTGCCCGCGGCGCTGGGTGGCCCGGGCGGCGGCACCAATCCCGAGCAACTCTTTGCGGCGGGCTTTGCCGCCTGCTTTCACGGGGCACTCAGCCTGATTGCGCGACGCGAACGTATCGAGGTGCAAGGCATCACGGTGGTCGTGCAGGTTGCGTTCGGGCGCGACCCGGTCGATGGCGGCTATGCGCTGACGGCCGAGATTTGCGTTCGGCTGCCGGGCGTGGAGAAGGCGGTGGCCGAGGAACTGGTACGCAACACCGAGCGCATGTGCCCCTATGCAAAGCTGGCGCGCGAGGGCATGCACAGCGTGATCACGGTGCTGGTCTGAGCGGCTCGCGGCACAGGTGCGCAGCCGTTGTGATTGGTGCGCGGCCGGCAACAGAGTGGGCTCCTCGGCGGCACTACCGCGCCGCGCCGCCAACACCTACGATGCATCTCGTGCGATGCAGGATGTCATCGCTCCCATCAGTCCACCAGGAGGAATCATGACGCAACGTATTAACTTCTTCGAACAATCGCCGGAACTGTCCCGCAAGCTCATGGAGCTCGGCGCACTGTTCCAGAAGACCACGATCGAGCCGCATATCCGCGAACTGGTGGAGATCCGCGCGTCCCAGCTCAACGGTTGCGCATTCTGCGTGGACATGCACACCAAGATGGCCAAGATTCACGGTGAGCGCGAGCTGCGCCTCTACCACGTGGCTATCTGGCGCGAGTCCACGCTGTTCGCGCCGCGCGAGCGTGCCGCGTTGGCGTGGGCCGAGGCCGTGACGCATCTGGGCGCCCAGGGTGTGCCTGACGACATCTACGAGCGCGTGCTGACGCAGTTCAGCGAGAAGGAATTGTCGGACCTGACGTTCCTGGTCGGTTCGATCAACGCATGGAACCGCCTGAACGTAGCATTCCGCATTGTGCCGGGATCGTCGGACAAGGCGTTCGGCCTCGACAAGGCCAACCTGGAGTAATGCCATGAAAGCGCTTCTATCCATGACGGCGGCGGTGGCGCTGTCGGTGCTGATGGCGGCCCCGGCCGCACACGCCGCGACGGACGATGTGCAGGTGAAGGACCTGCTCGTGAAGCCGCTGGCTGACTACCCCGGCAAGGAAGTGCAGATGATCGTCGTGGAATACGGGCCAGGCGGTGCCGATCCCGTGCATCGCCACGACGCGCACGGTTTCATCTACGTGCTCGAAGGCAGCATCGTGATGGGTGTGAAGGGCGGCAAGGAGGTGACGCTGAAACCCGGCGACACCTTCTACGAAGGCCCCGATGATGTCCACACGGTGGGCCGCAATGCCAGCAAGACCAAGAAGGCGAAGTTCGTCGTCTTCCTCCTCAAGAAGCAGGGCGCTCCGATCCTGACACTGGAAAAGTAGCCCGCTGTCCCACAGGCACGGCTGCGTCTGGCCGTGCCCGTCGCTTTCCCCCTCCTGTCTTCTCATTGACCGGCGCGATGGCGTCCTGGAAAGGGGGAGACGTTTGCCTTGCATTTCCACCCGATTACCCGAGTACTGAATACGAGAGGACAACCATGACACGAAAGATCCTGATCATTGGCGGCGGCTTTGCCGGACTGTGGACGGCACTCGGTGCCGCGCGCGTTGTCGACCAGCAAGGCGACAAGGCTGACGACGTGGAAATCACGCTGGTGTCGCCGCGTGCCGAACTCCATGTGCGGCCGCGTCTGCACGAGACGCATCCCGAGCAGATGGCCGTACCGTTCCTGCCGATCCTGAATGCCATCAACGTGAAGTTCATCGAGGGCACGGTGGAGCGTATCCATCCGGCGGATCGCATCGTCGATATCCAGACGGCCACCGGCCAGACGCTAGCGTTCCCCTATGACCGCATGGTGCTGACCAGCGGCAGCCGCCTGTTCCGTCCGCCGCTGCCGGGCCTGGCCGAACACGCGTTCGCCGTGGATCAGCTCGACGAGGCCGTGAAGCTGCGCGAGCACCTGGAGGGTCTTGCATCAAAGCCCGACACCGCGGCGCGCAACACGTTCGTCGTCGTGGGCGGTGGCTTTACCGGTCTGGAAGTGGCAACGGAATTGCCGGAGCGGCTGCGCAAGATCTTTGGCGACACCATGCGTCCGCGCATCGTCATCGTCGAGCGCGCCGATGCCATCGGTCCCGATCTCGGCCCGGGTCCGCGTCCGCAGATTGTGGAGGCGCTCGAGCAACTGAATATCGAGACCCGTATTGGCGGTGGCGTGGTGTCGTTCGATGCCAATGGCGTGGTGACTGCCACGGGCGAGCGCATCGATGCCGCCACCGTGATCTGGACGGGCGGCATGGTGGCCAGCGCGCTCACCACGCAGGTGGTGCCGACCGTCGATCGACAGGGTCGCCTGGAAGTGACCGAGGATCTCCGCGTGACCGGTGCAAAGGATGTCTTCGGCGCCGGTGACGTGGTGCGTGCGCTGACCGATGACGACGGCCACTACTCGCTGATGTCGTGCCAGCACGCGCTGTTCATGGGGCGCTTTGCCGGCTACAACGTCGCAGCGGATCTGCTGGGCCTGCCGACGAAGCCGTATCGCCAGGCGTTCTACGCCACCTGTCTCGATCTTGGTAGCTGGGGCGCGGTCTACACCGAAGGCTGGGATCGACAGGTCAAGCTCGTACGCGCCGAGGGCAAGGAACGCAAGATCATGATCAACACGCAGTGGATCTACCCACCCGCCGCCGATCGCGAGCAGGCGCTGGCCGCTGGAGACCCCGAGATCAGCTACGCCTGAAGCACCGTCTTCATCCCGTTGGCCGGCGCCTTCCACCTCCGGGGGCGCCGGTTTTTTTTCGTCCATCCTTCCTTGTTTTCGTGCTCCGTCGATTGGTGCGCAATCGGAAACGCCGCTTCCCCCCAGCGTGGCTTGTGACGCCCTGCAGCGCTGCATAGACTTGCCCTATATAAAGCGCATGGCGGATGCAACATTTCTTCCCGGTTTCATCTGACCGATGCGCACATAAGTCTCAAGCCCTTCCGAAATCCGGAGTTGCATCGTGAAAGCATCGCCCTCGAATCCTGCTGGTGGCCGCGCGGCCTGTGAACCTGTGGTCTACATCGTCGATGACGATGTGGGCATGAATGACGCCTTGCAGGACCTGCTGCGGTCCGTGGGCCTGCGCACGCGCGCGTTTCTCTCGGCCGAGGCGTTCCTGACGACCACCATCGACACGGCGCCAGGATGTGTGGTCATGGACGTGCGGCTGCGCGGCACCAATGGACTGGAGGTGCAGCGCGAAATGGAGCGGCGCGGCATGTGCCTGCCCGTGGTGTTCATCACGGGCCATGGCGATATCGAGATGTCGGTGCGGGCGATGAAGGCTGGCGCGGTGGATTTCCTGCCCAAGCCGTTCCGGGACCAGGACTTGCTCGACGCCGTGGCGGAAGGCATTTCCGCCGACCGCAAGAAGCGGCACGTCCTGCAATGCAGCGACGATCTGCGCTCGCGGCTGGCCACGCTCAGTGACCGGGAGCGCGAAGTCATGACGCTGGCCGCGTCCGGACTCATGAACAAGCAGATCGCGGCCACCATCGGCATCAGCGAGGTGACCATCAAGATCCACCGCAGCCGTGCCATGCGCAAGATGGCGGCCCGCACATTCGCGGATCTGGTGAAGATGGCGCTGGAACTGGAGCTTGAACTGCCCATGATGCGCGAGCCTGCAACAACGGCGCAGCGCCGCCACATGGGAGCGGAATCGGGAACGGCGCCGCAGTGGGCGCCGGGCTACTGAATCAGGCGGAGGCTACTGGCGGTGGATGTCGTGCGAGACGAACGGATTGTCGTGCGTCGGCATGGCCAGCCACTCCGGATGCAGCAGGGTCCCGCGGATATCCTCGCGCCCGCTCTTCCAGTGCTCGGCCATCGTCAGTGGTCCGAACTGAAAATCCTTCGCGCTGCCTTCGAACGACTTGTCACGATAGATCAACTGAATCACGTTGTGGCGCGCATCGCACGCGCTTTCCGCCGCCTGACGGTAGGCGTCGGTTTCGCGGCGTTCCGGCGGTACCAGTGCCAGCACATCGGCAAGCAGGCGACGGAAATTCTGCTGCTCGCTCATGTAGTCGGTGATGAAGCGTGTGCGGCTGGAATACTGAATGTCCTTCTGCCGCGTGGCCACATCCGCGAGCGTATGCGGCAGGGCGCCTTGCGCGCTCCACAGGTCCACCTGGAAGATCAGCGCGTTGCGGCGCGGCTGCGATTTCAGGATCACGGAGAGCGGGGTGTTGGAGACGAGTCCGCCATCCCAGTAGTGCTCGCCATCGATTTCCACGGCCGGAAAGCCGGGCGGCAGCGCGCCGGAAGCCATGAAGTGTTCGGCGCGCAGGCGCATCTGCGTATTGTCGAAGTAGACAAAGTTGCCGTTGTGCACATTGACCGCACCCACCGAGACGCGCATCTCTTCGTGACGATTGATGCGGTCGAAATCGGCAAAGCGCTCCAGTGTGGCTTTCAACGGCGTGGTGTCGTAGTAACTCGCACTGTTGATCGCCGAAGGTTGCGCGAAACCGGTGGGCCAGACGCGCGGCGAGAAGAAGCCGCGCTGGCCTTCCACGAGCGCCCGGGCCGCCTCGATGCCGTCGAACCAGATGCGCAGCGGATCGGGCCAGTGCTGCGCGCTGTCGGCCATCACTTCGTACGGGAACAGGCTGGGCAGCCACGGCTGCCGGCAGATATGCGCCCAGAATTCGCGTAGCCGGGCCACGCGTTGTCCCGGTGCATTGCCCGCGATGATGGCTGCGTTCAGCGCACCAATCGAGATGCCCGCCACCCAGTTCGGTTCGATGCCCGCTTCGGCCAGGCCCTCATAGACGCCTGCCTGATAGGCGCCCAGCGCGCCGCCACCTTGCAGCACGAGCGCCTTGACGGCATATCCCCGGTCGATCTCCAGGCGCGCGGTGGCTGTGCCGGAAGACCCCTGCAGGTCCTGCTTTTCGTGGAACATGTTCGATTCCTTGAGCCATGGGTCATTTGCCCCGCTCTCGCTTCATGATTCATGACAGCGGGGCGCAGTCGGCTTACTGCATGTACCAGCCGTGGCTGACCACGAAGGACTGGCCGGTCAGCGCGTTGGATGGGAAAGCGGACAGGAAGAGGGCGGTCTGCGCCACGTCATCGACAGTGGTGAAGACGCCATCGACGGTGCCGCCCAGCATCACGCGGCGCACCACTTCTTCCTCGCTGATGCCAAGCTCGCGCGCCTGCTCGGGAATCTGCTTGTCTACCAGCGGCGTGCGCACGAAGCCGGGGCAGATCACGTGCGAGCGCACGTTGTGCGCGCCGCCTTCCTTGGCCACCACGCGCGCCAGACCCAGCAGGCCGTGCTTGGCGGTCACGTAGGCGCACTTGAGCGGGGATGCTTCGTGCGAGTGGACCGAACCCATGTAGATCACCGTGCCGCCACGGTTGTCGCGGTACATGTGGCGCAGCGCGGCGCGCGTGGTCAGGAAGGCGCCATCCACATGGATGGACAGCATGCGCTTCCAGTCGTCGAAGTTGTATTCGTGCACCGGGTTGACGATTTGGATGCCGGCATTGGACACGAGGATATCGACACCGCCGAATTGTTCGGCCACCAGGTCGGTGGCACGGTCGACGGCTTCCTCATTGGTGACGTCCATCGCCACGCCGATGGCACGGCCGCCGTTGGCCTCGATGCCCTCGGCCACCTTGCGCGCTGCTTCCTCGTTGAGGTCGGCGATGGCGACCGCCGCACCCTCGGATGCCAGTAGTTCCGCGATGGCTTTGCCGATGCCGCTGGCCGCGCCCGTGACGATGGCCGATTTGCCTTGAAGCTTCATGTTGTTCTCCGGATGAATAAATTGCCGGCGCCCGTCATGGACACCGGGGCACTGAAGGGAAACGGGAATGCAGGGTGTGCGGCGTCAAGGCTGGAGGTAGTCGTAGACCACCTCGCCGAGGCCGAGCGTCAGGTCGGCCACGTAGTGCTTCGCGCCGACGATTTCGAGCACCGGCAACTGGGCAACCGGCGCCAGCGCGTGCGGAAACAGCGAGAGCGCGGCGGGGCCGGTCCATGCGCCCTTGACCTCCACGTCCGTAAGGAAGTAGCAGACGAGCTCGCACACACGCGCCGAGCCATCGACATGGGGCAGGATCTTGAGCAGGTAATTCGGCGTCGTCACCAGTGACTGGCGCACCTTGTCAGCATCGATGCACTGGTGCTTGTAGCCCATCGTGCCGGTGGCCACGCGTACCGGGCCGTAATCCAGCGTGCCGAGCAACGTATCGGTCTCGACCGACAGGCGGGGGTTGGCCAGCTTCTTCGGAAAACCCCACAGCTCGCGCCCGCCCGCAAGCGGCGGATGGTCGTCCAGGAACATCGAGTGGGTGTAGTTGCCGGCGTGGCCCTGGAACGTCACGGGGATCACCTGTCCCGATTCGGTGTAGCTGCCGAAGCCGGTGGAGTCCGGCATCCGGATGAACTCGTAGTGCACCACGGGTTCGGCAACCTGCAGCGGTTCGGGCACCACCTGGCGCAGCAACGCCGGATCGGTGCGGTACGAGACGATGAAGTACTCCCGCTGCAGGAACCGGTAGGGTCCCATCGGGTAGGCCGGGCTGACTAGCGGCGTGGCATACGCGCGCTCCCGGATGGTCTGAACGTCCATGTGCGTGGCCTCCTGGCAATGCCGTGCCGCAACGCGCTGTCCCGATGACAGCGGCTTGCTGCGGCCCAGGTTCATTCTGGAAGGCAGGGCAATGGGAAGCCATTACACGTCGGTATCGACGGGTGGATGCTTACGTATGATCGGACTAGCCGATGATTGCCAGGTGATACGTGCAAGGCGCTTGGGGAGGGGAGGGTATCTCCAACGCTGCTGGTTTTTCTCCCCTCTCCCGCACGTGGGAGAGGGGAGAAAACCCGCAGCGTTTGAAGACCATCACAAACAAAAAGAGCCCCGACTTCCGCCGGGGCTCTCAGTGCTGCATTAAAAACCGTAGTGCTTACTGCGCCGTCCAGCCTCCATCCATCGCCCAGGCCGCACCGCGCACTTGATCGCCCATCGGCGAGCACAGCATCAGCACGAGGTTGCCGAGCTGTTCCGGGGTGACGAATTGCCCGGAGGGTTGCTTGTCGGCGAGCAGGCGGGCTTGTGCCGCTTCGGTGGTGATGCCGTCGCGCTGGGCGATGGCGTCGATCTGTGCAGCCACCAGCGGCGTCAGCACGAAGCCGGGGCAGATGGCGTTGCAGGTTACGCCGGTGCCGGCGGCTTCCAGTGCCGTCACCTTGGTCAGTCCCACCAGGCCGTGCTTGGCTGCCACGTAGGCGGACTTGCCTGCCGAGCCCACTAGTCCGTGTACGGATGCGATATTGACGATGCGGCCCCAGTTGCTGGCGCGCATGCCCGGCAGTGCCAGGCGAGTGGTGTGGAATGCGGACGAAAGATTGATCGCGAGGATGTCATCCCACTTTTCAACCGGGAAATCCTCGACGGGTGCCACGTGCTGGATGCCGGCGTTATTGACGACGATATCCACGCTGCCGAAGCGTTCCTGTGCCAGCGTGAACATGGCCGCGATTTCGTCCGGGCGACGCATGTCGGCGGGATGATGAATCGCCTGGGCGCCGGTGGCGGTGATCGAGGCCAGTGCAGCGTCGATATCGCCAAAGCCGTTCAGCACGATGTTGGCGCCAGCCTGTGCCAGCGACTGGGCGATACCGAGGCCGATGCCGCTTGTGGAGCCGGTGACCAGTGCGGTCTTGCCTTGCAGGGTGAACATTGCGAATTCCTTAGACGAGGCCGGTCGTGTAGAACACGGCGATCACGAAGAACACGGCCAGTGTCTTGATGATGGTGATGGCGAAGATGTCGCGATACGCCTCGCGGTGCGTGAGGCCGGTCACTGCCAGCAGCGTGATGACCGCGCCGTTGTGCGGCAGAGTGTCCATGCCGCCGCTGGCCATCGACACCACGCGGTGCAGCACTTCCAGCGGAATATTTGCTGCCTGCGCGCCCTGGATGAAAGCGTTGGACATCGCGGCCAGCGCGATGCTCATGCCACCCGATGCCGAGCCCGTGATACCCGCCAGCGTGCTGACCGACACGGCGGCGTTGACGAGCGGGTTGGGAATGCTGCGCAGCGCATCGCTGACCACGAGGAAGCCGGGCAGCGCGGCGATCACGCCGCCGAAGCCGTATTCCGACGCCGTGTTCATCGACGCCAGCAGCGCGCCACCCACGGCGGCCTTCGTGCCTTCTGCAAAGCGGGCCTTTACCGTGCTGAATGCGGTCACCAGCACCACGAGAATGCCCAGGATCAGCGCGCCTTCGACGGCCCAGATGGCGGTCACGCCGGCAATCTTGGTTTCCACCGGCTTGGCCAGGCCCGGCATCGACACCGTGTGGCTCTGGCCGTACCACAGCGGAATCATGCGCGTGAGCCAGAAGTTCGATACGCCCACGACGATCAGCGGCAGGATGGCCAGCAGCGGCGACGGCAACTTGCCGCCTTCCACGCGTTGCGGTTCGTTGAGCAGGTTGGTGCCATAGCCTTCGCCACGTGCGGCGGCGGCACGACGGCGCCATTCCAGATACGTCAGGCCCACGGCGATGATGAACAGCGAGCCGATCACGCCCAGCACCGGCGCGGCCCATGAGGTGGTGTTGAAGAACGTGGTCGGGATGATGTTCTGGATCTGCGGCGTACCCGGCAGCGAATCCATGGTGAACGAGAACGCGCCCAGTGCAATGGCGCCCGGCATCAGCCGCTTGGGAATGTTGCTCTGGCGATAGAGTTCGGCGGCGAACGGATAGACCGCGAACACCACCACGAACAGCGAGACGCCGCCATAGGTCAGTAGCGCGCAGACGGCCACGATCACGGCATTGGCGCGCGAGCGGCCGATGTAGCGGATGGCAGCAGCGACGATCGCTTCGGAGAAACCGGAGAGTTCGACGACCTTGCCGAACACGGCACCGAGCATGAACACGGGGAAGTACAGCTTCACGAAGCCGACCATCTTCTCCATGAAGACACCGGCGAACATCGGCGCGACGGCCGACGGATCGGTCAGCAGGACGGCGCCGAGCGCGGCCAGCGGGGCAAACAGGATCACGCTGTAGCCGCGATAGGCGGCAAACATCAGGAACGCCAGCGCGGCGATCACTACTACAAATGACATGGGGTCTCCATTGCTTGTTCTTGAATGCGGTCGGGCCGCCTGGGATTGCCGTCTGCTGCCCGGGGTGCCGCCAAATATGAAGCGTCCCCCGGAAAGAGGACCGGGGGACGCTTCCTTAGCAGGCTCCGTGCCCGCACCAAAAAGTTATGAAAAAGGCGCATAAAGCCTTGGAAAGTGTAACCTTGCTGCTCATGTCTCTTCCTTGAGACAGAACAAGCGCGTCCCAACGCGTGGAAATCTCCAATGTGAGACACTCGGTCTCCAATCAGAGACTGATAAGAAAACGAGACAAATCCCCCCATGCAAAAGATCGCCGAGCCAGGTGGCGCCCTGCTGTTCGACTACGACGATGTGGCGCGACGCGCCATGGAGACGTTGTTCCGCACTTTCGAGAATTTCAGCGAGGGCACGTTCGTCGTGGACGAGCACGCACGCGTGGTGTGGATCAACAAACGTTACGCGGCACGGTTTGGCTTCACCGATCCCCAGGCGGCCATCGGACTCGACTGCGAACAGGTCATTCCGAACAGCCTGATGCGCGAGGTGGTGAGCACAGGCAAACCGATCCTGCTGGACCTGCTGGAGACCGACCGCGAGCCGATGATCGTCACGCGCCTGCCCATCAAGGACGACTCCGGTCGCACCATCGGCGGCGTGGGCTTCGCACTGTTCGACGAACTCAAGGCCCTGACGCCGATCTTTGCCCATTACTCGCGCGTGCAATCGGAACTGGCGGCAGCGCGCCGCTCGCTGGACCATGCGCGCCGGGCCAAGTACACCTTTGCAAGCTTCGTGGGCACAAGCCCGGCCGCGCAGGAGGTCAAGCGCCACGCGCGCCGCGCGGCGCTGGCGGAATCTCCGGTGCTGCTGCTGGGGGAGACGGGCACGGGCAAGGAACTGCTCGCGCACGGCATCCATGCCGGTTCGGCGCGCGCCGAGCAACCGCTGGTCACGGTCAACGTGGCCGCCATTCCCGATACCTTGCTCGAAGTGGAGTTCTTCGGCGCCGCACCCGGTGCCTACACGGGCGTGGACCGCAAAGGCCGCGTCGGCAAGTTCGAACTGGCCGACGGCGGCACGCTGTTTCTCGACGAGATCGGCGACATGCCGCTGTCGCTGCAGAGCAAGCTGCTGCGCGCGTTGCAGGATCGCGAGTTCGAACCGTTGGGATCGAACCGCATCGTGCGCAGCGATGTGCGCATCATTGCCGCGACATCCGCCGACCTGCCCGCGCTGGTGCAGGCCGGGCAGTTCCGTGCCGACCTGTTCTATCGCCTGAACGTGCTGACGATCGACCTGCCGCCGCTGCGCGACCGCCGTGCCGATCTGCTGCCGCTGGCCTACGCGATCATCGAGGAGTTGTGTCTGCGGGCCGAGCGCAATCCGATCGGGCTCAACGACGATGCGCTGGCACTGCTGCGTGACTACGACTGGCCGGGCAACGTGCGCGAGCTGCGCAACGTGCTGGAGCGCGTGGTGTTGCTGTGCGATGAGGATGATCTGGATGCGGAGACGTTGGCGCCGTTGCTGGGGGGGAGGAAGGTGGTGGCGGGTGTTGACGCGCTGGCCCTCTCCCCCGGCCCCTCTCCCGCAGGCGGGAGAGGGGAGAACACCACGGGAGAGATTGGCGCTGAAGGTTTGCTCCCCTCTCCCGCAAGCGGGAGAGGGGATGAGGGCAAGGCAGTTCAAACACCGCCATCGCCTGCGTTCACGTCGACCACCCCCACCACCTACGCCGAAGCCCTCGCCGACTTCGAAGCCACCTTCCTCGCCCAGGCCCTCGATGCCTGCGAGGGCCGCGTGGCCGACGCCGCCGCACGCGTCGGCATCAGCCGTGCCGCCTTCTACAAGAAGCTCGCCGCATCGCGCGCCAGGCCGCGCGCCTCCTGAACGTCGAGGCATCGTCACGCCGGCGTGCTAACGTCGCGCGTGAGAAATGTCAGGACAGAGGTCAGAGGAGAGTTCATGCAATCGGGCATTGTCGAGGCCGGCTATGGATCCGACCCGGTCGGGCTGATCAGCGGTTTCCTGTTTGTCCCGGGCGAGCCGGTGCGCGAGATCGATTCGCGCGAGGCGGCCGCGTGGCTGCACGCCCCGGCTGTGGTGGCGCAGGAAGGTCAGGCGCGTCCCTTCGTCTGGCTGCACTTCAATCTCGCGCATAGTGCCTGCGAACGTTGGATGCGTAGTCAGCTTGGCTTGCCCGAGGATTTCTTCGAGGCCCTGCGGCAGGGGTCGCACTCCACGCGCATCGAGCGTCAGGATGCGGCGTTGCTGGCCGTGGTCAACGACGTGATCTACAACTTCGGCGTGACCTCGACCGATATCTCCACGCTCTGGGCGCACGCCGATCACCGGCTGCTGGTCACCGCGCGTGCCCGGCCGCTGCGATCCGTGGATCGCCTGCGCGCAGCCGTGCGGCGTGGCGAAGCGTTCCGCTCCCCGCTGGATCTGGTCGTGCATCTGCTGCGCGATCAGGCCGATGTGCTGGTGCAGATCGTGCGCGAGACCGGCGTCAACGTCGACCAGATCGAAGACCAGTTGCTGGCGCAGCGGCTGCGCTCGAACCGCACGGATGTCGGCGCCATGCGGCGTGGCCTGGTGCGGTTGCAGCGGCTGCTGGCGCCGGAACCGGGCGCGCTGTTCCGCCTGCTGAACCGTCCGCCCGCGTGGCTGCAGGAAACCGATCTGCAGGAGTTGCGCGAATCCACCGAAGAGTTCTCGCTGGTGCTGAACGATCTGGCGGCGCTGGTGGAGCGGATCAAGCTGCTGCAGGAAGAAATCGCCGCCAAGCTGAACGAGCAGACCAACCGCACACTGTTCACCCTGACGATGGTCACGGTGCTGGCGCTGCCCATCAATATCGTGGCCGGTTTCTTCGGCATGAACGTGGGCGGGATTCCGCTTGCGGAACATCCCCACGGCTTCTGGGTACTGGTGGCACTGGTTGCCAGCTTTACCGCGCTGGCCGGACGGTGGGCGTTCAGGAAGCAGCAGAGCCAGTAGCAATCGAACGATCGGGCGAGTGATCGGGCAGCCATGCGTGACATTTATGACAAGTCACCTATTTGCCATCTCGCAGGCGTAGCATGGTTGGCGTGAGCCATGCGTCCGTTCGGGCGCGGGTGACGGAGGATATCCATGGATTACAACGACGAAACGCTGATCCAGCGCATTCACCGCGAGGTGGCGGACTATTACGACGAGGAACTCGAGCTTGAACTTGAGGACCGCGATCCCATGCTGGTGCAGCGGGTATTGTCCGGAGACATTGGCGGGCCGGGCGACAACAGCAATCTCAATGGCGACGAGGCCGAGCGTGCCGAGCGCCACATGTACTTCCGCGAACTGTTCCGCCTGCAGGGCGAACTGGTCAAGCTGCAGAGCTGGGTGGTGGCCACGGGCCACAAGGTCGTGATCCTCTTCGAAGGACGCGATGCGGCGGGCAAGGGTGGTGTCATCAAGCGCATCACGCAGCGCCTGAACCCGCGCGTCTGCCGCGTGGCCGCGCTGCCGGCGCCCAATGACCGCGAACGC
This sequence comes from Cupriavidus sp. DL-D2, assembly GCF_039710735.1. Taxonomy (NCBI): domain Bacteria; kingdom Pseudomonadati; phylum Pseudomonadota; class Betaproteobacteria; order Burkholderiales; family Burkholderiaceae; genus Cupriavidus; species Cupriavidus sp. DL-D2. The sequence continues at coordinate 407,574 of NZ_JBDKXK010000004.1, forward strand.
ACGCAGTGGTATTTCCAGCGCTATGTCTCGCATCTGCCCGCCGCCGGCGAGATGGTGCTGTTCGACCGTAGCTGGTACAACCGCGCCGGCGTGGAACGCGTGATGGGCTTCTGTACCGATGACCAGTACGAGGAATTCTTCCGCTCGGTGCCGGAGTTCGAACGCATGCTGGTGCGCTCGGGCATCCAGGTGATCAAGTATTGGTTCTCGATCACCGACGACGAGCAGCACCTGCGCTTCCTGAGCCGCATCCACGATCCGCTGAAGCAGTGGAAGCTGAGCCCGATGGACCTGGAGTCGCGCCGCCGCTGGGAAGACTACACGCGTGCCAAGGAAATCATGCTCGAGCGCACGCATATTGCCGAGGCGCCTTGGTGGGTGGTGCAGGCGGTGGACAAGAAGCGCGCACGGCTCAACTGCATCCATCACCTGCTGCAGCAGATGCCGTACGTGGAGCCGTCAGCGGCCACCATCGTGCTGCCGGACCGCGAGCGACACGCCGACTACACGCGTCTGCCCGTGCCGTCGGAGATGGTCATTCCCGAGGTGTACTGACACCCGGTATTCCCCGGCCGCGCTGGGTGCGGATGACAACAGATTGAAACGATCGTAGGGACGAAACATGGTCCGCACGACGCAATCGATGCTCAAAAAAGAGCTTCACGCGTCGTTATTGAGAGACCGCTCCGGGACATTCCGGAGTTCGCACATGTTTCTGGAGTTCCTCGATGCGTCGTTCGTCCCCGCGCCCCGGAGCGCGCTTCCCTGCTCCCCACGCCCTGAGCGGCCTGGCCGCTGCCGCCGCCCTGGTACTGACTGCCTGCGGTGGTGGCGGTGGCGACGATAGCGGCCAAGCCGCCACGGCCCAGGCTGCGGCAGCGCCCGTCACGACATCGGATGCACCGCAACTGGTCTCGGGTCTCTCGCAGACGTGTTCGGGTTGCGGGGCCGCGACCAGCGGCGCCTATGCCGGCACCAGTGTCGGCACCTGGGGCTATCCCAATGCCACGGCCAACGCCGTGGACGTGCAGTATTCGATCACGGGCGTGGCCGGCAAGACCATCGCCATGCAACTGACCAACCTGGGGTCCGCTGCCGTCAGCATGCCCACGGGTCTTTCGTCGCAGGTAGCGGCGGAGATGATCTCGCCCCAGTCGCTCAGCGTGGTGTCGAACGAGGAAGCCACTCAGCGTGCGATCCGCGAATTCAATCGCGCAGGCTGGGCCCAGAGCACGCCTGCATCGGGCGCCATGAAAAACACGCTGGCTGCGCCGGCACCGTTGGCCGCATCGCTCGGCACCCAGGGCATGACGGAAGGCGCCACGCGTAGCTGGTATCACACCGATGGCACGTCGCGTCCGGCCACGCTGCGCAAACAGGTGACGGCCAGCGACGGCACCACGGTCAACGTCTGGGTGGAAGTGGCCGAGGCGAGCGCCGTGACCGATACGATGGTGCTCGATCTCGCCACCACGTTTGCCGGCCCGGGCCTGCTTTACGATCGGCTGGTCCAGGTGGGCGGCGCGGTCTGGGGTGCCAACAACTTCAGCGGTACGCTGCTGCCCTCTGGCCGGCCCATCGACATCGTGGTGCTGAACTTCAATCACGACGCCAAGCCGTATGGTACGGTCGGCTATTTCTGGGGCGTGCACAACTTCCTGAAGACCAAGGAAGCCAACAGCAACGAAGCGATTTCGCTGTATCTGGATAGCGAAACGTTGTCGCTGGGCGCGGCGGCAGGCATGCAGTCGATCAAGACCACGATGGCGCATGAAGGCACGCACATGCAGAACTTCTACCGTCGCCAGGTGACCATGGGTGCCGAGTATGCGTACGACGCGTGGCTGGAAGAGATGACGGCCATGCAGATGGAAGACTTCCTGAGCGGCATCATCGTGTCCGGCTACAGCCCCATTGGGGATGTGCGCCTGCCTGACTATTACCGCTACAGCGATTACAACTGCAATCTGCTCGACTTCACCGGCTTCGGTGTGACCTGCGAAAGCTATGCGGTGTCCGGCAGTTTCGGCGGCTTCCTGAACCGCCAGCTTGGCGTGGCGTTCCTCCGCGACCTGCTGACCCGCAAGACCGTGGGTTCGAAGCAGGTACTGTCCGATGCCATCGCCGCCCATGCGGGCTGGACGTTCGACAAGGCATTCGTGAACTGGCGCGCGACGACCAACAGCAGCATGCCCGCCGCCCGCACCCCGCTTGACTACGGCTATCCCGCCTGGACCGACGGCACATTCACGCTGCCCGCGATAGACCCATCGGCCAGCAAGTACACCACGCTGCGCAAACTCCCCGCCACGGCGCCCGCCTCCCTGCTGGGCCTCGGCAGCTACATTGCCCCGCGTAGCGATGCCAACGGCGTGTATAGCGACAAGGTGCGCGTACCGGCCGGCGTGACGTTGTCGGTGGTGGTGTATTGATGGGATTGTGATGGCAGGACAAGCGCACACGTTGCGTGCTTGCCCTGCCTTACAAATCCACCCCGGGAAACGCTGCCGCGAACGTCTGCACCAGGCCCGTCAGCGCGCCGTTGTAGCCCGGTAGCGCGTTGACGCGTTCGCGGAAGGTCGCGCTTTTCATGGCGCTGACCGCGCCTTGCATGGCGGGGCTGTGCAGCGCCTCCTTCTGCAGGGCAAAGAAGTAGCGTTCCTGCAGCACGGGCACGAACTCCAGACCGAAACGGCGGGCGGCGGTTTCCACGCCGAAGCCCACGTCGGCCATGCCGCTGCCGATATAGGCGGCCACCGCTGCATGGGTGAATTCCCCGTTGCTGAAACCTTCGATGCGGCTGGTGTCGATGCCGCGCCGCGCCAGCATCAGATCCAGCAGCAGTCGCGTGCCCGAACCCAGTTGGCGATTCACAAAGCGCACGTCCGCGCGCGTGAGGTCTTCGAGCGACGTAACGCCGAGCGGATTGCCGGGACGCACGAACAACCCTTGCTGGCGGGTGGCGAGATGGATCAGGCAATGCTTGTCCGGCTGCAGCCAACGCGTGAAGCCGCGCAGCGTTTCTTCCTCGAATTCCCCGATCGGTACGTGAAACCCCGCCACGTCGCAGGCGCCCTCGGCCAGCGCGGCTGCGGCTTCCAGACTGCCGCAGTACTTCAGGTCGTGCCGCACCTTCTGCTCGTCGAGAAAATCCCGCAGTGCAGCAACCGCGAAACCGTGGCTGGCGTGAATGCGCACGGCGGGGTCTGAGGCTGCCATCAGCTTCTTGAGTTCGATCTCCAGCTCGGAGGCCAGGCTGTCGAGCGTAGGCGTGAGGCGCGCTGCAATGCGCTTGCTGGCCCACACGAGTTGTTGCGCCATCGGCGTCAGCGTCGATCCCCGTCCCCGGGTCTTGGCAATGAGCGCGCCGCCAAAAAGCGTCTCCGCGTCACGCAGGATTCCCCAAGCGTAGCGATAAGACAACGTCATGGCTTCTGCCGATTGCGCAATGTTGCCGGTGGATTCGATAAGGCTCAGCAGGGCGACCAGGCGTGACACATCCAGCGCTGGCGCGGGCGCCAGGGCGGTGTCGTCGCGGATCTGCAGGTGGGGAAGGATCGAGATACGTAGCATATGCGGAAAATAGCATATTGAATGGGGCAAAACACGGTCCTATAGTCGCATAAAGCGGATAAAAAGCCCGCTGCGGTGATCCCGAATATGAATAAAAAAGCCGATATCGGGGCCGACAAGAAACAGGAGACAAGATGCCAGAAAACGCCATTCCCCAGGCGGCAGCCGGCAGCGACGATGCCGCCGCGGCCCACGCAGCGAACTCGACGATTGCGGCCAGCGACGCCATTGCGCGCATCGTCGAGGCGCGGCGCGACATGCCCGGTGCATTGCTGCCGATCCTGCATGACATCCAGGACAGCCAGGGTTTCATTCCCGCCAGCGCGGTGCCCGTCATCGCAAAGGCGCTGAACCTCTCGCGCGCCGAGGTGCATGGCGTGATCACGTTCTATCACCACTTCCGCGAGCAGCCCGCCGGACGCCACGTCGTACAGGTGTGCCGCGCCGAGGCATGCCAATCGGTCGGCGCCGATGGCCTGGCCGCGCATGCCTGCCAGTCGCTCGGCTGCGATTTCCACGAGACCACCGCTGACGGCCAGTTCACGCTCGAACCGGTCTACTGCCTGGGCCAATGCGCAACCGGCCCGGCGATGATGATTGGTGAGCGGGTGCATGGGCGGGTCGATGCCCGACGCTTCGATCGCCTGATCGACGCAGTACGCGAAAACGAGGAGGTACGCGCATGAGCACGAACCCGATCACGATCTTCGTGCCGCGCGACTCCACCGCGCTGGCGCTGGATGCCGACGAAGTGGCGCAGGCCATCGCACGCGAAGCCGCACAGCGCGGTGCCGAGGTACGCATCGTCCGCAACGGCTCGCGCGGCATGTTCTGGCTCGAACCGCTGGTCGAAGTACAGACCGACGCGGGCCGCGTGGCCTATGGCCCGGTCACCGAGGATGATGTGCCGGCGCTGTTCGATGCGGGATTCCTCAAAGGCGGCCAGCACGCATTGGCACACGGCCTGACCGACGAGATCCCGTTCCTGAAGAATCAGGAGCGACTGACCTTTGCACGGATGGGCATCACCGATCCGCTGTCGATCGATGACTACATCGGGCATGAAGGCTTTGCGGGATTGACCCGCGCATTGTCGATGTCGCCCGAGCAGATCGTGCAGGAAGTGCTCGACTCCGGCCTGCGCGGTCGCGGCGGCGCGGCGTTCCCCACTGGCATCAAGTGGAAGACGGTGCTGGGCGCGCAGTCGCCGGTCAAGTACATCGTCTGCAATGCCGACGAAGGCGACTCGGGCACGTTCTCGGACCGCATGGTCATGGAGGACGATCCGTTCGTGCTGATCGAAGGCATGACGATTGCGGGCCTGGCCGTTGGCGCCGAACAGGGCTACATCTACACGCGTTCCGAGTACCCGCATGCGATTGCCGCGACGGAAGCGGCCATCGAGACGGCCATGCAGGCCGGCTGGCTCGGTGACAACATCCGGGGCACCGGCAAGCGGTTCCATCTCGAAGTGCGCAAGGGCGCAGGTGCCTACGTGTGCGGCGAGGAAACGGCCTTGCTGGAGAGCCTGGAAGGCAAGCGCGGCGTGGTACGCGCCAAGCCGCCATTGCCGGCGCTCAAGGGTTTGTTCGGCCAGCCCACGGTCATCAACAACGTGATCTCGCTGGCCACGGTGCCGATCATCCTGTCGCGCGGCGCCACGTTCTACAAGGACTTCGGCATGGGCCGCTCGCGCGGCACGCTGCCGTTCCAGCTCGCTGGCAACATCCGCCAGGGTGGTCTTGTGGAAAAGGCATTCGGTATCACGCTGCGTGAACTGCTGATGGATTTCGGCGGTGGCACGCGCAGCGGCCGCAGCATCCGCGCGGTACAGGTGGGCGGCCCGCTGGGTGCGTACCTGCCGGAATCGCGCTTCGATGTGCCGCTCGATTACGAGGCATACGCCGCGTTCGGTGCAGTGGTCGGCCACGGTGGCATCGTCGTGTTCGACGAGACCGTGGACATGGCGAAGATGGCCCGGTATGCGATGGAGTTCTGCGCGATCGAGTCCTGCGGCAAATGCACACCGTGCCGCATCGGATCGACGCGCGGCGTGGAAGTCATCGACCGCATCATGGCCGGCGACCAGCCCGTGAAGCACGTGGCGCTGGTGCGCGACCTCTGCGACACGATGCTGAGCGGCTCGCTTTGCGCCATGGGTGGCATGACGCCGTACCCGGTGCTCTCCGCGCTGAACGAGTTTCCGGAAGATTTTGGATTGCAACCCAAGCCGGCGCAGGCGGCTTAGGCTGACCACGCACCATACAGACTGACGTATCCCTCAGGGATGCGCATCCTCACAAGCAGTATTTCGGGAGACGTCCCTTGCAAGCACGCGACGATTTCGACTTTGGTACTCCGGCCATCGAGACCGACACACTGGTCACGCTGGAGATCGACGGTGTAGCCGTCACTGTACCCGCTGGCACCTCCGTGATGCGCGCCGCAGCAGAGGCCGGCATCGGTGTGCCCAAGCTCTGCGCCACCGACTCGCTGGAACCGTTCGGCTCATGCCGCCTGTGCCTCGTGGAAATCGAGGGCCGGCGCGGGTATCCGGCATCGTGCACCACGCCTGCGGAAGCCGGCATGAAGGTGCGCACGCAAAGCGGCAAGCTCGGCGACCTGCGCCGTGGCGTGATGGAGTTGTATATCTCCGATCACCCGCTGGACTGCCTGACGTGCCCCACCAACGGCAACTGCGAACTGCAGGACATGGCCGGCGTGGTGGGTCTGCGCGAAGTGCGCTATGCCGATGGTGCAGGCGGTGCCGCACCGATCGCCACGCACACGCATCTGAAGAAGGACGAGTCCAATCCGTACTTCACGTATGACGCGTCCAAGTGCATCGTCTGCAATCGCTGCGTACGCGCCTGCGAGGAAACGCAAGGCACGTTTGCACTGACCATCAGCGGACGCGGCTTCGATTCGCGCGTGTCGCCCGGTACGAGCCAGTCGTTCATGGAATCGGATTGCGTGTCGTGCGGCGCCTGCGTGCAGGCCTGCCCGACGGCCACGCTGACCGAAACGTCGGTGATCAAGCTGGGCCAGCCGTCGCACAGCAAGGTCACGACCTGTGCCTACTGCGGCGTGGGTTGCACGTTCAAGGCCGAGATGAAGGGCAATGAAGTGGTGCGCATGGTCCCGTACAAGGACGGCGCCGCCAATGAAGGCCACGCCTGCGTGAAGGGCCGCTTTGCATGGGGCTACGCCACGCACAAGGACCGCATCCTCAAGCCGATGATTCGCGCGAAGATCACCGATCCGTGGCGCGAAGTGTCGTGGGAAGAAGCCATCAACTATGCGGCCTCGGAGTTCCGCCGCATCCAGACCCAGCATGGCCAGGATTCGATTGGTGGCATCGTGTCGTCGCGCTGCACGAACGAGGAAGGCTATCTCGTGCAGAAGCTCGTGCGTGCCGCGTTCGGCAACAACAACGTCGATACCTGCGCACGGGTCTGCCATTCGCCGACCGGTTACGGCCTGAAGACCACGCTGGGTGAATCGGCGGGTACGCAGACGTTCCGCTCGGTGGCCAAGGCCGATGTGATCATGGTGATCGGTGCGAATCCGAGCGACGGCCACCCGGTGTTTGCCTCGCGCATGAAGCGCCGCCTGCGTGCCGGTGCCAAGCTGATCGTCGTCGATCCGCGCCAGATCGATCTGGTGGATTCGCCGCACGTCCGCGCCGACTATCACCTGCAATTGCGTCCGGGTACGAACGTGGCGCTGGTCACGTCGCTGGCGCATGTGATCGTCACCGAAGGGCTGCTGGCCGAACAGTTCATCGCCGAACGTTGCGAAGATCGCGCGTTCCAGCAGTGGCGTGATTTCGTGGCACTGCCCGAGAACTCGCCGGAAGCGATGGAAGCCGTCACCGGCGTGCCTGCCGATACGCTGCGCGGTGCCGCACGTCTTTATGCCACGGGCGGTAACGCGGCGATCTATTACGGCCTGGGCGTGACCGAACATGCGCAGGGTTCCACCACGGTGATGGGCATCGCCAACCTCGCCATGGCTACGGGCAACATCGGCCGCGAAGGCGTGGGTGTGAACCCGCTGCGTGGCCAGAACAACGTGCAGGGTTCGTGCGATATCGGCTCGTTCCCGCATGAGCTGCCAGGCTATCGCCACGTATCGGATTCCACGGTGCGAGCCGAGTTCGAATTGGCATGGGGCGTGGACATCAATCCGGAGCCGGGCCTGCGCATTCCCAACATGTTCGAAGCCGCGCTGGGCGGCACGTTCAAGGGCCTGTACTGCCAGGGCGAGGACATCGTCCAGTCCGACCCGAACACGCAGCACGTTTCCGAAGCACTGTCGTCGATGGAATGCATCGTCGTGCAGGACATCTTCCTGAACGAGACGGCCAAGTACGCACACGTGTTCCTGCCGGGTTCGTCGTTCCTGGAGAAAGACGGCACGTTCACCAATGCGGAGCGCCGCATCTCGCGCGTGCGCAAGGTGATGCCGCCGCAGGCCGGTTACTCGGACTGGGAAGCCACGATCCTGCTGTCGAATGCGCTGGGCTATCCGATGAACTACAAGCATCCGTCGGAAATCATGGACGAGATTGCGGCGCTGACGCCGACGTTCTCGGGCGTGAGCTACCAGAAGCTTGAAGAACTCGGTAGCATTCAGTGGCCGTGCAATGCCGAAGCGCCGCAGGGCACGCCGACGATGCACGTCGATGCGTTCGTGCGGGGCAAGGGCAAGTTCATCATCACCAAGTACGTGGCCACCGACGAGAAGGTGAATCGCAAGTTCCCGCTGATCCTGACCACTGGTCGCATCTTGTCGCAGTACAACGTGGGCGCGCAGACGCGGCGTACGGAGAATGTGCACTGGCACGACGAGGACCGGTTGGAGATTCATCCGCACGATGCCGAGGAACGTGGCATCAAGGACGGCGACTGGGTCGGCGTGCAGAGCCGCGCGGGCGAGACGGTGCTGCGTGCCATCGTCAGCAGCCGGATGCAGCCGGGCGTGGTCTACACGACATTCCACTTCCCGGAGTCGGGCGCCAACGTCATCACCACCGACAACTCGGACTGGGCCACCAACTGCCCCGAGTACAAGGTGACGGCGGTACAGGTGATGCCGGTCGCGCAGCCTTCCACATGGCAGCGCAACTACCAGGCATTCAATGAGGAGCAACTGGCCCACCTGCGTGCGGCCGGTGAAACGGCGCCGGCCGGTTGATCAGGGGAGCGCAACGCGATGAAGCGTGATGTGCCGTCACCCGACAGCGCCGCCGGCACCGCAGAAATGCCCGCGCAGCGCACCTTCGAGGTGCGCCGCTGGCGGCATGGCAAGGCGGGCACGGAAGTGGACCACCTGGCCGAAGAGGTGCCGGTCGCGCTGGAGTTCAACGGCATCTCGCACGCGGTGATGCTGGCGACGCCGGCCGATCTCGAAGACTTCGCAATCGGATTCAGTCTCAGCGAAGGCATCGTGGAACGTGCCGGCGATATCTACGGCATCGACGTGGAGACCAGCGAGCAGGGCATCACGGTCAGGCTCGATATCGCCACGGGTGCATTCGTCGCGCTGAAAGGGCGTCGCCGTGCGATGGCGGGCCGCACGGGCTGCGGACTGTGCGGCACCGAATCGCTCGACGAAGTGATGCGCGTGCCGCAGCCGGTGCAGAGCGCGGCGGTCTTCGATCCGGCGGTGTTCGAGCATGCGTTCGCGGCGTTGCACAAGCGGCAGGCGTTGTTGCGCGATACCGGTGCCACGCACGCGGCGGGCTGGATGCGTGCCGATGGCGAGCTGGCGCTGGTGCGCGAGGATGTAGGCCGCCACAACGCGCTCGACAAGCTGGCGGGCGCGTTGTCGCGTGGCGGGCAGGAAGATATCGCGCACGGGGCGGTCATCGTCACGAGCCGCGCGAGTTATGAAATGGTGCAGAAGACGGCGGCCATCGGTGCGGGCGTGCTGGCTGCGGTGTCAGGGCCTACCGCGATGGCGGTGCGGCTGGCTGATAGTGCGGGCATCACGCTGGCCGGGTTCGTGCGGGGCGGTAGCCTCGTCGTCTATACGCATCCTCAACGACTACATATGGCATAGGGTCCGGCAATGCATATCGAAAACCTGGTCAAGATGGCCAACCAGATCGGCAGCTTCTTCGAAGCCATGCCCGACCATGACGAGGCGCTGGCCGACATCGCCAACCATGTAAAAAAATTCTGGGAACCACGCATGAAGCGCGCGTTCCTGACGCATGTGGATGCGGGCGGGGAAGGGGTCGACCCCATCGTGATCGAAGCCGTGGCACGTCATCGCGACAAGTTCGAGGTGACACTGCGCGCCGCTGCCTGAGGCGCGAGGCATGGCATGGCGTTGACGCGCGGGTGCGTTACGACGCGCGCTTCTCCATGCGAAAGAGCAGTTGCAGGATCGCCAGGCCGAACAGCGTGGCGATCACGGCTGTCGATTCCCGGCCCAGGCCGCAGGCCACGCCGATGGCTGCCACGGTCCAGATACTCGCTGCCGTAGTCAGGCCGCGAATCTCTTTTTCGTCGGTGTGCTTGATGATGGCACCCGCGCCCAGAAAGCCGATCCCGGCGATCAGGCCCTGCAGCACGCGGCTCATGTCCGCCAGCGGGGTGCCTGCCAACAACGGCACCAGTACGAACAGTGCCGCGCCCATCGCCACGAGCATGTGTGTGCGCAGGCCCGCTGCCTTGCCCGCCGACTCGCGTTCCCAGCCGATCAGGCCGCCGAGCAGGCAGGCCAGCGTCAGCCTGACCAGGATCTTCGTGAGTTCGCTGACATTGTTCACGTCCGCGAACTCCGCCCGCAGCGTGCTATATACCTCGCCCCAGATTCCATCCATGGCCGCCTCGTTATGCGCGTCCCGGCGTGCGCCGGTGGTGAGGTGAGGCTATCACGCAGGATGCACGGCCGCCGTCGGGCGGCGGCTGACACGGGTGCCGGTTGCGGCTTACTTCAACCGGAGCGGCTCCAGCAGCGCAGCGTCGTATTGGGCACCCGTAATGCGTCCGAGGTCCTTCATGCGCAGCAGGATATACGCCTGCCGTTGCCGTGCGCGGCGCGGGTTGACCACAGGGTTGTTGGCCGAAGGTGCCTTCGGCAGACCGGCCAGCATCGCGCATTCGGCCAGCGTCAGTTGCCCGACGGATTTGCCGAAATAGGTATCGGCAGCTTCCCCGAAACCATACGCGCCCTGGCCCAGGTAGATCTTGTTCAGGTATAGCTCAAGGATCTCGTCCTTGCTCAACGCATTCTCGATCCGGTACGCAAGCAGGATCTCGTAGAGCTTGCGCGTGTACGTCTTCTTGCGCGACAGGAAGAAATTGCGCGCCACCTGCATCGTGATGGTCGATGCGCCCTGCGACAGCTCGTCGGAAAGATTGGCGACGCCGGCACGCATCACGCCCACATAGTCGACGCCGTCGTGCAGATAGAAGCGATCGTCCTCGATGGCAACAACGGCCTCGGGCAAGGTGTGCGGGAAGTCAGCGAGCCTGACGTAGCCCGGCGACTGCCGGAACGCCGTGAGCGCATCGAGCGAAGGAAGTTGCCGGCTGGCCATCAGCACGGCAAACGCAATCAGCAGCGCGCCACCCACGAGGGCGAGCAGCACCAGCTTGACGAAGACAGACCAGAGACGTTGCATGGCGCGTATTGTGCCATTGCCTCATGGCTGCCTTCCGGTTTACTCCCCTCTCCCGCTACGCGGGAGAGGGGCGGGGGAGAGGGCCAGCCGCAAAAATTGCGACACGGCCGGCAAGCAGACCCTCCAGCCCTCACCCCCAGCCCCTCTCCCATTGCATGGGAGAGGGGCGCACACCACAGGCATATCAAGCGCTCTCGGTTACCCCTTCGGCACCTCCACCCCCAATTCCCCCGCCAACGTCTCCAGATTCCGCCAGATATTCGGATTGATATCGAGATGCGTGGTCGTCAGCGCCCGGTTGGCGGCCTCGTACTCGCCGGGATACTGCACCTGGTCGCAGCCCGGAGCGGTAGGCGTGTCGTGCAGGTACTGGACGAACGCCTCCACCTCCCCGCGCTCCCAGTTCAGCCCCAGGTCGAACTCGGGATTGAGCAGCAGCGCGAACATGTTGTTGGTGGCCACCCCTCCGCGCGGATTCTCCGGCTGGATGGTGCCGCCACCGGACAGCACGCCCGCCAGCAGTTCGGCTACCACGCCCAGTGCATAGCCCTTGTGCTGCCCGAACGGCAGCAGCGATCCGGGATGTTCGCCGAACATGACCGAGGCGTCTGTCGTCGGATTCCCATCGGCGTCGATGATGCTGTGCTCGGGCGCCGGCTCACCCTTCTCGGCCAGCACGCGGGCCTTGTTGATGGCGATGGCGCTGGTGGCGATATCCACCACCAGCGGCGGCCTGCCATTCGGCATCGGCCCCGCAAAGCAGAGGGGATTCGTGGTCAGGCGCGGCACGCGGCCGCCGAAGGGCGCCACCACGGGCGGGCGGTTGATCACGTTGGTGAAACTCAGCAGCACGAATCCGGCCGCGGCCACCATCTCGCCGTAGTGGCCCATGCGGCCAAGATGGTGAGACTTCCGCAGCGTGACGATGCAGTGCCCATGCTGGCGCACGCGTTCGATGGCCTGCTGCATGACGGCCTTGCCCACGTGCTGGCCGAAGCCGCCGTGCCCGTCGAAGACCATCATCATGTCGCGGTCGAGCACGCACTCGGCGCGCCCGGTGGCGTTGACGTTGTTGCCGTCAAGCGCCCGGCGGTAGTTGGGAAGGATCGACAGGCCGTGGCTGACGTAGCCGCACCGGTCGGACTCGACCAGGTGCTCGGCCACATCGTCAGCAATGTCCTCGGGCACATTCTGTGCGGTCAGGAGTTGGCGCGCGAAGGTACGCGCGCTATTGAGCGAGAGCTTCATGATTGAGGGCGGCTTGAAAGGTTAGAGGGCGCTCAGGGCAGCATCACATCCATCCCAGCCAGCGCCAGTAGGTGGCTGCGAACAGCAGCATCAGCAGGTAGCCGATGATCGTGACCGGAATCCCGATCTTGGCGAACTGCCGCCCGTTGAACGTATCTGTGCCCAGGCAGACCATGTTCTGCGGCGCGTTGATGGGCAGGATGAAGCCGAAGCTCACCGTGAAGCCCAGCAGCATCGTCATGCCCATCTGGTTGATGCCGGGCGGCAGCGTCTGCAGCACCGAGATCAGGATCGGCATCATGGCGGCCGTCAGCGCGGTGGCGCTGGCAAAGCCCAGGTGAATCAGGATCAGGAACGCGGCAAGCACCGCGAAGACCATGATTGCGCCGTGCTCGGCCAACCCGGTATGCGTGACCACGAACCTGCCGAGCCATTGCCCGGCCTCGGTGGTCAACAGCGCGGTGCCCAGGCTGATACCGACGCCGAACACGATCAGCGTGCCCCACGGCGTGCGCTGCTGCATCGTCTTCCAGTCCATCACGCCGATGCGCGGCATCATCAGGATCACCAGGCCCACGAACGTGACAGTGGCCGTGTCCATCGAGTGCAGCTTGCCTTCGGTGGCCCAGAACAGCAGGAGGCCGATGGCCACAGCCGCGAGCCGCTTCTGCGGACCGGTCATGGGGCCGAGAGCGTGGAGTTCGCGCTGCACGGCTTCCTTGCCGCCGGCAATCGCATCCGTTTCGGGCGGGAGCAGCCAGCGGATCAGGAAATACAGCACGCCAGACATGATGAGCGCCCAGGGTGCGCCGGCGATCAGCCATTGCAGCCAGGTCACGCGCTCGCCAAGCAGCTTGTCCATGAAGCCCGCCGTCAGCAGGTTCTGCGCGGCGGCGGTCTGGATACCGACGTTCCACACGCTGGTGGCCATCGCCACCATGATCATGATGCCGGCTGCGATGTTCGACTTCTTGTCCACGCCAAACGCGGCGATCACTCCCATCATGATCGGCACGGTACACGCGCTGCGCGCGGTGGCGCTCGGCACGACCAGGCTCAGGATGATGGTCACGGCGATGGTGCCGAGCAGGATGCGGCGCGTACTGGTGCCGATGGCGGACAGCGTGACCAGCGCGATGCGCCGATCGAGTCCGGTGACCGTCATGGCGGCGGAAATGAACAGTGCGGCGGCGACCAGCGCCAGTGCGGTGTTCGAGAATCCGGCCAGCGCCATGCCGAGCGCGCGTGACGTGCCATACATCGTATTGGGGTCGGCCACCGTCGGTGCAAAGCCGATCAGTCCCGCCATCAGCGAGGTGATCATGATGGCGCTGGTCTCGTAGGTCACGGCCTCGGTGATCCAGACGACCACGGCAAATGCAAGGATGGCCAGCATGCGATGGCCCGCAAGCGGAAGCCCTTCGGGCGTATCGATCCAGAGCACGCCGAGCAGTACGGCGACAGCGAGGTAAAGGCCCCAGTGGATACGGAGTTGCGGTGCTGCAGGCGCTGCCACGGCAGCAGTGGAGCCGCCAGGTGCGGCGGGGGAGGGTTGCGGATCAGGCATCTTGAAATCCCTTGATATGGATCAGCCTGTCGAACGCGTCGCGACGCAGGATCGCCGCGTTCGACATGCGTCCATTATGGAAATCTGCTGATAGAGTTCCAAGGGCGCCACCCCCTCGAATTTGCGCTAAATCAAATCGCTGGAGAGTCAGATGTTGTCAAGGGAAACGCCGCATTGCAGGTCTGGCAACGGTTCGCGGGCGGCCATCGCGCGTACGATGTACGCGTGGCGTTCGATCTGAAAGAATTGACGCCGATGCTGAACAATTTCGAATGCGGGCTTATTCAGCCGCTCAAGGCGAGATGACCAATCAAAACGACCATGCGATGACGCAAACCATGAACCAGGTGATCGCCGCACTGCGGCCGGGGCTGGAACTGGAGACCATCTCCAACGCACGCGACCTTGGCGGGCTGGCTGCGCGGGCCGGACGTCGCGTGAAACACGGCAAGCTGTATCGCAGCGCCAATCCCGCATTGGCCTGCGCCGCCGATCTGGACCGCCTGCACGCGCTGGCACTCGACATCGTGGTGGACTTCCGCTCGGCCGGAGAGAAGTCGCCAGCAGAGTCGGTGTTCGGTCAGCGATTCCAGTGGCTTGCTGTGCCGGTACTGGATGGCACGATGTCGATGGACGTGCTGATGCCGCGCGTGAAGGCCAGCTCGCCCGCGCAGATGCATGCATTCATGGTCGATGTCTATCGCGATTTTCCGGTGCGCTATGGCGATGCGTTCGGTGCATTCCTGCGCCATGCGGAAGCCGGCAAGACGCTCCTGTACCACTGCACCGCAGGCAAGGACCGCACGGGCTTTGCATCGCTGTTATTGCTCGGTGTTCTCGGCGTGGCGCACGACGATATCGTGGCGAACTACCTGGAGTCGAACCACTGGAACGCCGGGCTCAATGAACGAATCCTCGCCAGCGTGGGCCAGTACGGTGTGTCCGCCGATGTCATGAAGCCCTTGCTCGATGTTCGGCCCGAATATCTGGAAGCGTCGATGGATGCCATTGCCAAGCGCTACGGGAGCATCGAAGGATTCGTTGGCGATTATTTGAAGATCGATTTGGATCGCTTGCGCGGGCACTATCTCGACTGAAATTTTCTCTTCGATGGTTATCTCCCCTCTCCCGCTTGCGGGAGAGGGGCGGGGGAGAGGGCCAGCGGTGCAAATCGCGACGTGGCCGGCAAGCAGAGCCTCCGGCCCTCTCCCCCAGCCCCTCTCCCACTGCGCGGGAGAGACCGCTTGTCAGCGCTCAACACCTTCCCGCAGCAACCGCGCCGTCGACAGCGCAATCATCCCTTCCTCATCGGTCGGCACCACCAGCACGGGAATGCGGCTGGTATCGCGGCTCACACGCTGACGGTTCTCGTTGTTGGCCGCAACATCCAGCTTCACGCCGAAGATATCGGCAAGGTGTTCGCAAATTCGCGCGCGCACTTCTGGCGAGTTGGCGCCGACGCCAGCCGTGAAGACCAACCCATCGAGACCGCCCAGCGTGACGGCCAGTTTGCCGATTTCCTGCGCGGCACGGTATGCGTAGAAATCGACCGCGAGTTTCGCGCGTGGCGCATCGCTGGCCAGCAGTGCGCGCATGTCGCTACTGATGCCCGAGATGCCGAGCAGGCCGGACTTGCCGTAGAGCATCGACTGGATCTCCTCGGGGCTCATGCCCTGCGCGGCGAGGTAGAGGACCGCACCGGGATCGATCGATCCGCAGCGCGTACCCATCGGCATGCCGTCGAGTGCGGTCAGGCCCATTGTCGATTCCACACTCTTGCCATCGCGCATGGCGCAGAGGCTGGCGCCATTGCCAAGATGCGCGACGATAACGCGGCCCCGCGCAATCTCGGGCGCCACCTGCCGCAACTGCCGCGCGATAAAGGCATACGACAAGCCATGGAAGCCATAACGTCGCACGCCGCGCTCGTAGTATTCGTACGGCAGCGCCATCAACTGCGCCAGCGGATCATGGCCCGCATGGAATGCGGTATCGAAACACGCTACCTGCAGCAGCTCGGGCGCTGCGCCACGAATCGCGCGGATGGCGGTCAGGTTGTGCGGCTGATGCAGCGGCGCAAGCGGCACCAATTCCTCCAGCGTGGCGATGACTTCGTCGTCAATGCGCACGGCATCGGTGTAGTGGACGCCGCCATGCACCACGCGATGTCCGATTGCCACGGGTGGAGAGTCGCGCAATCCCACGCTTAGTGTCAGGCGGATCAGCCGGAATGCGGCGTTGTGGTCGGCTACCTGCTCCACCGGGAAATGCTCTTCGGCCACCACGCGCCCATCGGCCATGCGCGCGATGAGATGCGGCTTCACGCCGATACCTTCGATCTGCCCGTGCGCGGCCAGCGTGGGTTGTACATCCACATTGTCGTGCGCGGCGTCGGGCACCACATAGATAGAAATCTTGATACTGGAGGATCCGGCGTTGACGACCAGGATGACCGGATGGACGGGTTGCACGGGTGGTGCGGTACTCATGCTCGCTCCTTGATGCGGATGCTTGCGGATTCTCGCGGAAGTCAGACTTTGACTGCGGCGTCCATGACGCGGCGCGCATGGGCCAGCAACACGGCAATTGCGCAACTGCCGATACGCGCGCGCACGCTATCGGCACGGCTGGTCAGGATGATGGGCACGCGCGCGCCCAGCACGATGCCGGCGGCTTCGGCACCTGCCAGGAAGGTCAACTGCTTGGCCAGCATGTTGCCGGCTTCGAGGTCGGGTACCAGCAGGATGTCGGGGTCACCGGCCACTTCGGATTGGATGCCCTTGGTCTCGGCGGCTGCCTTGCTGATGGCGTTGTCGAAGGCCAGCGGGCCATCGAGAATGCCGCCCTCGATCTGGCCGCGCAGGCTCATCATGCATAACGCGGCCGCATCGATGGTCGAGGGAATCTTGTCGGTCACCGTTTCCACGGCCGAGAGGATGGCCACCTTGGGGCGCTCGATGCCCAGCACGCGAACGAGGTCGATGGCGTTGCGCACGATATCGGCCTTGTCGTTGAGCGTGGGAAAGATATTGACGGCGGCGTCGGTGATGAACAGTGGCTTGTGATAGCTCGGCACGTCCATCGCAAAGACATGCGACAGACGCCGCGCGGTGCGCAGGCCGCTGGTGCTGCGCGTCACGGCGTGCAGTAGTTCGTCGCTGTGCAGACTGCCTTTCATCAGCAGTTCGGCCTGGCCCGAGCGCACGGCCTCCACGGCGGCTTCGGCGGAGGCATGGCTGTGTGGGGCGTCGATGATGGGGGTGTTGCCCAGTTCCAGCCCGTGTGCTTCGGCCACCTGCCGGATGCGTGCGGCGGGTCCTACGAGCAAGGGCACGATAAGGCCGAGTCGGGCCGCTTCCAGGGCGCCGTCGAGCGAGGAGTGATCGCAGGGGTGCGCGACGGCGGTGGGAATCGGCGGCTGGTCCGCGCAGCGTGCGAGGAGCAGGGCGTACTTGTCCGTGGACGATGGGATCGACATGGCAGGATTCCGTAACGGGAAGGGTGGCGAGCCAGCATCCTGGTGCGGGTAGATGCTGCGTTGCGCAAACGTCTGCGGGCAGTATAGGCGAACACGCGTGGCGTGGGGTCGACTTGGTGACCGGCATATTCGGTGCGGTCAGCGCGCAGGGATGGGCAGGGCGGTTGTCATCCGCGATCTTCGCTGGTAGATTTTGTTGTGTTGCATCGCAGCACGCACATTTCACCTCTGGATTCGTCCCCGTTGCACGCCAGTTGATCCGCCAATCCCCAAGGAGAAACGGAAATGAATGCACGCCAGCCTGTGGCTGGGCAGTCGACGCCGCAGGACACTCCTGCTACCACCGCCCCCACCGATAGTTCTTCCTCGCCCTCGTCTCCCCCGACGTTCGATCCGGCATCGCTGTTCACCGCCTTCCCACCCGTTCCGATGAACCCGCTGGCGCACGCCGCCTGGGAATATGGCGTCGATGCATGGCAGCGCTCCATCCTGTTCTTCGACATCCTGCGGCGCCGCGCCGCCGAGACCGTCGAACATGAGCGCGGTGGATTCCCTGCGGTACTCGTGTTCGAGCACGAAGTCTTGATGGACGGGCGAGACTTGCCGCGCCCCGTCAACTACGCATTGCTGCGGATCGTGCCGCCGCCCGAGCATCCGACCGACATGACCAATCGCCCGTTCGTGGTGATGGACCCGCGCGCAGGCCACGGTCCCGGCATCGGCGGTTTCAAAAGCGATAGCGAGATCGGCAACGCGATCCGCTCGGGGCATCCCTGTTACTTCATCACGTTCTTCCGCGATCCGTGTCCGGGGCAGACCATCGAGGACGTGGCGCGTACCGAGGGCCTGTTCCTGCGTGAAGTGGCCAGGCGACATCCCGATGCGCCGGGCAGGCCGTTCGTGGTGGGCAACTGCCAGGCGGGCTGGGCCCTGCTGATGCTGGCGGCGGCCGCTCCCGACGTCACGGGCCCGATCCTGCTGGCTGGCGCGCCCGTGGCGTACTGGTCTGGGGTGCGCGGCAAGAATCCGATGCGCTATGCGGGCGGCCTGCTTGGTGGCACATGGCTGTCGTCGCTGGCGGCGGACATGGGCAACGGACGCTTCGATGGCGCGTGGCTCGTGCAGAATTTCGAGAGCCTGAATCCTTCCAACACGCTGTGGGAAAAGCTCTACAACGTCTACGCGAAGGCCGACACGGAAGGGCCGCGCTTTCTGGAGTTCGAACGCTGGTGGGGCGGGCACTTCCTGATGAACCGCGCCGAGATCGACTGGATCGTGCAGAACCTGTTCGTCGGCAATCACCTGACGGCGGGCGAGGTGCGCAGCAACGATGGCCAGCACGTGATCGACCTGCGCAACGTGCGCTCGCCGGTGATCGTGTTCGCGTCCTGGGGGGACAACATCACGCCGCCACAGCAGGCGCTGAACTGGATCCCCGACCTGTATCCAAGCGTGGAAGAACTCGTGGCCAACGAGCAGACCATCGTCTATTGCCTGCATCCGTCGATTGGACATCTTGGCATCTTCGTGTCTGGCAGCATTGCCAACAAGGAACACTCGGAACTGTTCTGCGCGCTGGACCTGATCGACGTGTTGCCGCCGGGTCTCTATGAAGCGAAGATCGAGGACGTTGCGCCCGAACTGCCGCACCGTGACCTGATTCAGGGGCGGTATCTGGTGCGCTTCGAGCGGCGAACCATCGATGACATCCTTGCGCTGGACGATGGCCGCGACGACGAGCAGCCGTTCGAAGTGGTGCGCCGCGTGGCCGAGGTCAACCAGCATCTCTACGACACGTTCGCGTCGCCGATCGTGCGAGCGATTTCGAACGAGACTACGGCCGAGGCGATTCGCTCGGTGCATCCCTCGCGGCTGGAGCGCACGGTGACCGGCGACAGCAATCCGTGGATGCAATGGGTGGCCGCGATGGCGCCCGCCGTGCGCGAGGCGCGCCAGCCGGTGTCGCCGGACAACCCGTTCCTGCAGATGCAACAGGCCGTATCGGCACAGATCGTGCGCTCGCTGGACGACTACCGCGATGCGCGCGATGCCTGGCAGGAGCGCATGTTCGAATCGATCTACGCCGCGCCGTGGCTGCCAGCCATGCTCGGTATGAGCGCCACGCCGAAACGCCCCGAATCACCCGCCATCACGGCACTGCGCAAGGAAGTGGCCGACCTGCGACAGCGCGAGGCACGGCGCGAGATTGGCGAGGGCACATCGCTCGACGCCTTCCTGCGCGTGCTGTCTTACGTGACGCAGGGCAAATCGGCCATCGAGGAGCGGCCGTTCAACCTGCTGCGCAAGCTGGCCCGCGAGAATCCGGCCGAGGAAAAAATTACGCTTGCGCAGTTCAAGGCGGCAGTCAGGCGGCAGAGCTACATCGTCAGTCTCGATCCGGAGGCCGCGCTTAAGGCGCTGCCGGAACTCGTGCCCGACATGAAGGAGCGCCGCCGCATCATGGTGCTGGCGCATCGCGTGCTGACCATCGGCGGGCCGCTCGACGACGACTGGCTGAAGCGGTATCGCGAAGTGGCCGACACACTCGGCACCGACCACGGCAACGGCAAGGCGAAACCCACGGAGGCTTGATCATGGTCCAGGTACCCAATCCGCCATTGTCCGGCGCCCGTGTGCTGGTGGTGGGCGTGGCGAATGAAGACTCCATTGCGTGGGGCTGCGCACGTGCGTTTCACGAACTGGGCGCCGACGTGGCGCTCACCTATCTGAACGAGAAGGCGCGGCCGCACGTGGCGCCGCTGGCGGAACGGATTGGCGCGCCGATCCTCATGCCGCTGGACGTTGAGAACGACGCGCAGATGGATGCGCTGTTCGCGCATATCGGCAAGGAGTGGGGCCGGCTCGATGCGGTGGTGCACTCGGTGGCGTACGCGCCGAAGGAGGATCTGCAGAATGGCCTCATCCATTCTTCGGCGCCGGGATTTGCGCGGGCCATGGACATCTCGTGCCATTCGTTCATACGCATGGCCCGCCGCGCAGTGCCGCTGATGAAGGCGGGCGGCACGCTGTTCGCCATGAGCTATGACGGCGCGAATCGCGTCGTGCCGAACTACGACCTCATGGGGCCGGTGAAGGCCGCGCTGGAGGCCACCTGCCGCTATCTGGCGTACGAGCTCGGCCCACAAGGCATTCGCGTCCATGCCATCTCGCCGGGGCCGCTGAAGACGCGGGCCGCTTCGGGTCTCAAGGATTTCGACCTGCTGCTGGCCGAGGCCGCAGGCCGGGCTCCGATCGGCGAACTGGTGGACATCATGGACGTGGGCTTTGCTACCGCATACCTGGCCACGCCGTATGCGCGCCGCTTGTCGGGCAACACGGTCTATGTGGATGGTGGTGTGCACATCATGGCGTGAAACGTGCGATAGCCGCATGGGATGGCACCGGCCATCTGCGTGCGGCCTAGAATGAATGCATCACCCCGACAACAAGACAGAGGCTGCAATGCAGGTACTGATCCGAGGGCTGCATCGCGATGTGACCGAGGAAATGCTGCGCGAGAAGCTCAAGATCTACGCTCCGGTCAATTCCATCGAAATCGTGCGTGAGGGCGACCCCGATCGTCCATGGGCATGGGTCGATCTGGCAATCGACGCGTTCACCGCGTGGCGCCTGCTTCGACAACTCGACAAGCAGTACTTCGCCGGCAGCGTGATGCGCTGGTACATCCCGGCACACCAGAGCTGAACCGTATCGGCGTGAGTGGCGCTACCATACGGCATCCTTCACTTTCGGACATCTCCGCACATGCTTGAACTCCAGGGCGCCATCTGGTTCCGCGCCGGCCAGCAGGCGTGGGGCGGCAAGGACCGCATCGCGTTGTTGGCTGCCATCGGCGAGCACGGATCGATCACGGCCGCCGCACGTGCGGTGGGCATCAGCTACAAGGGCGCCTGGGACGCCATCGACGCCATGAACAACAGCGCCGGCGAGCCGCTGGTCCTGCGCGCAGCCGGCGGCAAGGGCGGTGGCGGTACGCGGCTCACCGAGCGGGCAGAGCGGCTGATTGCGACCTATCATGCGATGGAGACCGAGCACGCGCGCTTTATCGCGCATCTCGAAAAGGCTGGCAGTGCGATGGCACAGGCCAGTTCCGATGACCTTCATCTGATCCAGCGATTCATGATCCAGACCAGTGCCCGCAACAAGCTGTTCGGTCGCGTCGATAACGTACGCGGCGGCGCCGTCAATGACGAAGTCACGCTCGCCTTGGCCGGAGGACAGCGCATTGTTTCCACCATTACGCACGAGAGCGTGGAGACGCTGGGGCTGGCACCCGGTGCCGAAGCATTTGCACTCGTCAAGGCATCGTCGGTGATGATCGGCCTGCCCGATCCTGCGCTGCGGCTGTCCGCGCGTAACCAGTTGCCCGGCGTGGTCGCACGCCTGACACCCGGTGCGGTCAATGCGGAAGTGGTGCTCGACCTCGATGGCGGCGGCACGGTGGCGGCCATCATCACGAATGGCGCCGTGAGCGAGCTTGGGCTTGCGGAGGGCACGCGCGCGCTGGCGATCTTCAAGGCATCGAGCGTGATTTTGGGCACGATGGGCTGAACGAGATGGCACGCAATATCGAAATCAAGGCGCAGATCGGCAGCGTCGAAGCATTGACCCCACGCGCGGCGGCCATCGCCACGCACGGTCCCGAGTTCATCGATCAGGACGACACGTTTTTTCCTTGCCCGAATGGCCGCCTCAAGCTGCGTGCCTTCGATGCGGAACGCGGCCAGTTGATCTTCTATGCGCGTCCCGATGCATCAGGCCCGAAGGAGAGCTTCTACATTCTTTCGCCAACGTCATCGCCCGACACATTGCGCGAGGCGCTGACCGCTGCGCATGGCACAGGCGGGCGCGTGCGCAAGCACCGGACGTTGTTCCTGGCCGGGCGCACGCGCATCCATCTCGACCGCGTCGAGGGGCTTGGCGATTTCCTGGAGCTTGAAGTGGTGCTGCACGATGGCGAGCCAGCCGAAGCAGGCGTGGAAGAAGCGCATGCCTTGATGGCACAACTCGGCGTGGCGTCAGAGGCGCTGGTGGAAGGCGCCTACGTGGACCTGCTGCGGCAGGGCTAGACCGCGTGCGCGTGGATGGGTGCGTAGACGGGTGGGTGCCGGTGCGCGCGACCGCTGGCATGAATGCGGCCATCGCGGATTTCCAGCACGTGGTCGCCGAGCGCTTCGACATCCTCGGGATCATGCGAAATCATCAGCATCGGCACGTCCAGGCTTTCCTGCAGCGCGCGTAGTTCTTCACGCATCCGCGCGCGCAGGGCAGGGTCGAGCGCCGAAAATGGTTCGTCCAGCAGCAGGATATCGGGCTTCGCCGCCAGCGCACGGGCCAGCGCCACACGCTGCTTCTGTCCGCCGGAAATCTGCGCCGGATATTGGTTGACGATTTCGCGCAAGCCGAAAGCATCGATCCATCGCACGGCCTCGGGCGGCAACGCGCGCCGCGACGGATTGCGCCAGCCGCGCTTGAGCCCGAACGCGATGTTCTGCGCGACGGTGAGATGCGGAAACAGCGCGTAGTCCTGGAACAGATACGCTACGCGACGTTCCTGCGGCCGGACATCGATGCCGGTCTCGCTATCGAACAGCGTGTTGCCGTTGAGTACGATGCGGCCACTGTCCGGCGCCATCAGTCCGGCAATCGCGCGCAAGGTCAGGCTTTTTCCCGCGCCCGAAGGTCCGAACAGTGCAATGCGCCGGCTGTCCGATTCGAACGCGATATCGAGCGCGAAGCGGCGATCCTGCGCAGCCATGTGTTTGCGGATGGCGATGTGCATCGTCATGACGGTCTCACCGTCCCACGGCGTTGCGGCGGAACCGGCGACGCTCGAACAAATTGGCCGTGCCGCGCTGCGCAGGCGGCACCAGCCGCGCGGCCACCACCAGCAATACGATGCACGTGATCGACGTGACGAGCACCAGCAGGTTGGCGGTGTCGTCGTTGCCAGCCTGCACGGCTTCATAGATCGCTACCGAAAGCGTCTGCGTGCGACCTGGCAGGTTGCCCGCAATCATCAGCGTGGCGCCGAACTCGCCCAGCGCACGCGCGAATGCAAGCAGTACACCGGCGACGATGCCAGGCAAGGCCATCGGCAATGTCACGCGGAAGAAGATCGCGGTCTCGGAAATGCCGAGCACGCGCGCGGCATTCTCGAGTTGATGATCGACACCTTCGAACGCTGCACGCGCGGACTTCAACACGAGCGGAAACGCAACGACCGTGGATGCCAGCACCGCACCTTGCCATGTGAAGACCAGTTCGATCCCCATACTTTCGAGCCACGCGCCGAACACGCCGCGCCGGCCCACCAGTACCAGCAGGTAGTAGCCGAGCACCGTGGGCGGCAGCACCAGCGGCAGCGTCAGGATGGCATCGACGATGTCGCGTGCCGACGAGCGCCAGCGCGCGATGGCATAGGCTGCCGCCACGCCGAGGATCGCGTTGAGCACCGTGGCCCAGCCCGCAACCTTGAGCGACAACAGCAGCGGTATCCAGACGGCATCCATGGCAGTGTGTTGAATCGGATCAGGGCTTCTGGAAGCCGTACTTCGCCAGCGTGGACTGGCCTTCCGCCGACAGCACGTATTGCACGAAGGCGTTGGCGGCGCCCGCCTGCTTCGTCTGCGCGGTCACGGCGATCGGGTAGGTCACGGGCGTGGTGGTCGGCACGCGCGCGGCAACGGTCACCTTGTCGGGCATCACGGCCGCATCGGTGGCGAATACGAAGCCGGCATCGACCTCGCCACGCGCCACGTAGTCCAGCGCCTGCCGCACGTTCTGGGCTGGCACGCCCTTGGCGGCCACGGCATTCCACAGACCCTGCGTTTCGAGCGCGCCCTTGGTATAGCGGCCCACCGGCACCGACGACGGGTTGCCATACGCCACGCGCTTCACGTCGGCGCGCGTCAGGTCCTTCGGCGTGGCGATGCCGAGCTTGCTGTCGTGCGGCACGATCAGCACGATGGCATTGGCGGCGAAGTCTTTGCGCGTGGCGGATTGCACCACCTTCTCGGCTTCGGCCTTGTTCATCGCGTCCTGGTCCGCCGAGGCGAACACGTCGGCCGGGGCACCTTTGACGATCTGCTGCATCAACACGTCCGACGCGCCGAAGTTCAGCACCACCTTGGTGTCCGGATGGGCACGCTCGTACTGCTCGGCCAGCACCTTGAACGCGTTGGTCAGGCTGGCGGCGGCGGAAACGACGAGGTCGGCGGCGAAGACGGGCGATGCGGCCAGCGTCAGGGCAACCAGGGCGGCGCCGGACGTGGCACGGCGGACAAAGGCGGGGAGTCGCATGGATCGGATCGCAGGAAAAGAGAAGAAGTCGGCACGAATGGGTTATCCGCAATATACGCATCTATATAGCGGGGTGCAATGCTCCGAATGGATAGGGCAGTTCAGCCGAAGGAAATAGTGGTCTTGGGGCGCGATCGTGGGAAGTGATCTTTAGGACATTTGTGACGATCCTGTCATGAGTTTGACGCGGTTTCGCCACTCCCCTGCCATCCGGCCTTCTCACAATTCCCGGTTGCAGCCCAGACCACAAGACCAAGCCAGTAACGACGCCATCCATGCAAGCCAACGCCATGCCCGCTGTTTCCTCGCACCGCTCCGCACCACGGCGTGGGATTCGCATCCATCCGATGTTCGTGGCGGCCACGCTGGCGGTGGCGGTTGCCACGACCGGTGTGGCAGGCGCTGCCGTATGGCGCCATCAGTCCGAGACGCGCCAGACGGAAATCGCCCAGTGGCAGCGCCTGGCCACTTCGGTTGCCGACGCTCGCGCGCTGGATCGGCTGCAGCAAGCGGCCTCCGCAGGAGAGACTTCGGCGCAAGCCGCGCTGGGCGAAGTGCTGATGGTACGTACGGAAGTAGCGACGCGGGCCGATGGCGAACGCTGGCTACGAGCGGCGGCAGAGAAGGGCAATGTGCGTGCGCAGTTCCTGCTGGGGAAGGCAGCGATGCTCGGTGGATTGGCATCGGGACGCACCGATGCACCGCTCGCGTGGCAGTGGCTCGACGCAGCGGCACGCACCGGCGATGTGGGCGCGGCTTATTACCTCGGATTGCTGTATCGCGGTGGCTATGGCCGCGAAGTCGACTCTGCGCGTGCGGCCCGCTGGTTTCAGGTGGCGGCCGACGCTGGCGTGCCGCAGGCGATGTTCCTGCTGGCAAATGCCTACCGCGAGGGCAATGGCGTGATCCGCGACGAAGCACGCGCCGTGTCCTGGTATGAAGCCGCAGGAGAACGGGCGCATCCAGCATCGCTGCAGGCGCTGGCGATGGCTTACCGCAACGGAGAGCTTGGGCTTGCGCAGGACGAGGCGCAGTACCAACAGCACATGGCAGAGGCAGCGCACGCATTGAAGCATCCGGCGCTGAATCCGTAGGGGACGTGTAGATCCCGCATGGTTTGCGCCCCTCTCCCACTGCGTCGGAGAGGGGCGCACGCCCAGAGTATTTGCGTGGGGTGTATCCTTCCCCCGACCTCAGGGAGCTGCCATGAAAATCATCTATCTCGCCGGATTCGACGTGTTTCGCAAGGATGCGCGTGCGTGGGGAGAGCAGTTGAAGGCGTTGTGTGCGCAGCATGGCTTCGAAGGGCTGTATCCGCTCGACAAGTCGGCGCCGCAAGGCCTGTCTGGGCCGGACACCGCGCAGTGGATCTATGAGGCCAACGTGGCGCTGATACGCCGCGCCGACATCGTGATGGCGAATCTCGATGACTTTCGCGGCCCGGGAGAACCGGATAGCGGCACGGCCTTCGAAGTGGGTTTCGCGGTAGCGCTGCAGAAGCCGGTCTGGGGCTACGCGACAGATGCCGGAACGCTGCTGGATCGCACGCGCGTGACCACCGATACAGACGGCGATGCACGCGATGCGCGCGGGTATGTCGTCGAAAACTTCGGCTTGCCGATGAACCTGATGCTCGCGTGCAGCGTCAAGCTCGTGCACGGTGACGCAGCGACGTGCCTTGTCGCCATGGCCGAGGCAGAGCACCGTCGAAATGCCCGCCGCGTCCAGGCGCAGGCCGATGGCGACCCCGAGGACTGACGGGCTATTGGTAGCTGAATGTGAAGCTGGCTATTGCATGTACGGAGCCGCCTCGCACTCTTCCTGTCCTCACATATTCCACTGTCATCGGAAGGGTCGACAGCCCGCTGGTTGATCCTAGACTCCAGGCCCACTGGTTCTCATTTCCGGCTTCCGCGGAGTCCGGCCCGTAAAAGACGGGGGTAGTGCCGCGCCGGCGAATGCGCAGCCCCACGCCCCTGGCCGTGGATTCGGGCGTCAGGCTCAGTATGTCGCTGCGGTTGGCCGGGTTGGTGTGGTCAGTCATCGTCACGAGAATCGTCACGGTGGTGTCGGGGCAAGTCAAATAGAGACTGAAGCCCTCGAGGTTGCCAATGCCGTTGATGATGAGCCTCGACTGGCCGATGGGCAGAAGACGCTTCGTGAGGGCCTGGGTGGCCATGGCACAGGACCGCGCCGCGAAATTGACCGAGTTCATGTTCACCGGCTCTGGCAACCTCGATCGGACCCCGGTTCTGCGGTTGTAGCTGTACAGCTCGTACAGGCGCTGCTGCGCCACGCGTCCTGTGCTGGGTGTGATGGGACCGGTCTTGACCAACTGGTACGAGAATACGTAGCTCTGCCGGGACCTGGCCGTCTGCCCGAGAATGGGCGCGAACAACGTGTACGAGCCGCTGGCACTCGTGGAAAGGGGCATGTTCTCGGTCGTGTTGACCACGCGTATCCCAACGCCCGGGGTGGTGGTCTGCCAGACATTTGGCACCGTGCTGGACAGCGGCAGGGCCGGGTAGAGCCGGAGCTCATACCCCGCGCTATCTCCGGCGGGGTTTGGGTTGGCATTGCAATCCACTGTGACTTGGGACGTTTCGACAGGACCCAGCGTCGTGCCCACCGGAGCATCGCGCGTCGTGGAGATTGCATCGAACCTCAAGCGCGAATCGGTGGAGATGGAGCACGCCATGGTGGCTGCCGGGGCGCCAATCAGCAGCGCCGCAAGGAGGAGACGGGCGACGCCCGATCGACGCGAAGTCTCTTGACGATAGTTGGCCTGCATTACTTTGTCCTCTTACCCGTAGAAGCGAGCGGTCGGCAAACGCCCTGGATCCTGGTATAGCTTGTGGCACCCGGATCGCGCGGTGGCATCTTGTACTCGATCTCGCAGCTGTCGCGGGCGTTGTTGCCCCAATTGACCGTCAGCTTTCCGCCGTCGCCCAGGCCACGTGCAAACAGGATGCCGCTCTGACCCACGGCGCCGACTTCCGAGCCCGTTGCGCTGTCCAGTACGGTGGCGCCAAACGGCAGGGACTTGCCATCCGGCAGGGCGGCCGAGACGATGGCCGAACGCCCGGACAGCGTGGCGAACGCGATCTTCACGGCGGAATTTGCGCGAGGAGCCACGTTCATGCTGGTGGCATCCAGCGATACATCCAGCGGGATACCCTTCGGGTCCAACTCGATCGAATTCATGTTGTACGGCTGGAGATAGGGAACGATCGCGTAGCCGAACGGATCGATACGCACGCCCGGCGCGTTCAACACCGCGGCGCCGGTCGCACCCTTGGCCTCGACGATCGCAAACGTGTCGCCCAGGAAGTTCGCCAGGGTCAGCCCGCCGGGGTGCGCCACAAGGGCGCCTTGCATGCCGGCAGAGTATTGGCTGGAACCGCCGCCGCCACTATACGAACCGATAAAGGTTGCGAACGGGCTGCGGTACTGGACGTTTGCTCCGGCAGTAGTGGTGCGCGAGTTCCGGTCGGCGTTCACGCCGTAGGAAAAGGAGTTGTCGTCCAGCGCGGTGCCATTGACGCGTACCTGCTGCGAGGTCTCGCCCGCTCCGTCGCGAACGAAGCCCAGCGAGAGCATGGGTGCATGCCGGGCGCGTCCCAGCGGCACAATCACGTTGAAGAATGCCTGCGTGCTGTAGGCGCCGGTGATCGCATCCCGCTGGCGCGATGCAGAGATGTTGTACGAAAGCGGCAGGCCCCACACGTTCATCGCGTTGCTGTAGCCCGCCTGGAACGTCAGGGCGGCGTTGTCGCGGTTCCAGTAGTTGATCGAGGAACCCGTGAGGTAGATATTGCCCCATCGCTCGCCCAGGCTCTGGTTCAACGTGATCTGTACCTGGCTGCGCGGGCGGTCCACCATCGCGCCGCGTTCGGGGTCGCTGCGTGCGATGAATGCGTCGGACATCGACCAGAAACCCTTCGTGGCATAGCGATAGGCAGCGATAGTCATGTTCGTGCTGGTCGTCGGCACGTACTTGCTGTAGCTCAGCCGCAAGCTCTGGCCGGTCTCGGCATCTGCGTTACCGATACTTGTGCGTGCGTAGGTCGCATCGAGCGCGACGGCACCAACGGGCAGGTTGAGCGCAGCGCCGGCAATGCCAGCCTGGTAGCCTTCGGAGAGGACCATGCCCGCATAGCCGGTCATCAGGTTGTTGAAGCCGTGCTGCACGGTGGCCTGTACCAGCTTCTCCCGTCGATTCGACTTGATCGCGGGGTTCCGGTATTCCCCCACGGTGGCTGAGTATCGCGTGGTGCCGGGGCGTAACAGCTGTACCACGGACGAGTAGGGCACCGTGAAGCTGCTCTTGCTGCCGTCCGCCTCGGTGACGGTGACGAGCAGGTTGCCGCCGTAGCCGGTGGCATAGAGGTCGTCGATCTCGAACGGCCCTGCCGCGACGGTGGTCTCGTACAGCTTGTTGCCGTTCTGGGTGACCGTGACGCGGGCGTTCGAGCGGGCCACGCCGCGCACCACCGGCGCGTAGCCGCGCGCGGAATCGGGCAGCATCCGGTCGTCGGTGGCAAGGTTGACGCCCCGTACCGAGTAGCTGTCGAACACTGCACCGTCGGTGAAGGCATCGCCCAGCGTGAGCTGGCTGCGCAGCGACTCGATGTCGTGCTGCACATAGGCGGCGATGTTCTGGTACTTGTAGGAGCCGGTGCCGGTGCCGGGACTACTGTCCTGCCAGGACATCGATGACCGTTGGCGTACGTGCCAACGGCCGATGTTCAACCCGCTGTCGAGGCCCAGGTAGGTGGAAGTCTGGCCGGCTGCGTGGAAAGTGTTGACGTTGTAGGACACGGAGGCCGACGGCACGCCAGCATCCCAGAGCGACGGGTCCACACTGCCGCGCGGACTGCGGCGCAGCAGCGCCTGCGCAACATTCAGATTGAGCCGCAGCTCGTTGAAATCGAACGACCAGTCGATATCCTCGGAAAGCCCCGCAGGCTGCACGCAAGCGTCGCCGCCTGCGTCCTTCCCCTCGGCGTACGCGGGCGACAGCGCCTTCTCGTCGAGATTGAGGCTCTTCACCAGCGCCGGGTCCATGCATGGGCCGACGGCGCCTTCGGCGGTGCCAGGTGAACGGAAGCGGACGGTCCGGCGTCCGACCCAGAGGTCGTTCAGGTAGACGTCCACCGGATAGTCGCCGGGCGTGACCGCATTGCCCTTGGCGTAGCGGCTTACGTCGACGCTCGATCCATCTGGCCGACGGAAGAAATCGGGATTGAACTGGACTTCCGCCACCTTGACGGTGGGACGCTGTTCCTCGGCCAGGACTACCGTCGGAAAGGCAGCGACAAGCAGCCAGTGCGCCGAGAACCGGCGGGCGAACGCCTTGGGCTTCCGGTTGCGCGAGTTCATTGGCTGGTGTCAGGTAATAGTGATCGCTTGGCCTTGAACTCGCTCGTTGCATCTCCGCCGAAATCGTTGATCGTGATGAACTTGACGTGGTCTGGCTGGCCTTCGAATGCGGGAGCGCCGTCACCGGTGAATTCGATGGTTTCGCCCGGGCCTGCCATGCCGCCTTTATCGTCGCGCATCGTGCTCGCGCCGTGCGTGGCTTCGACGCGCGTGAAGGTGATGTGATACGGCGTAGGGTTGGTAGCGGCGAGTACGTGCTTGCCTTCGGCGTTGCGGATGAAGCGCCATGTGACCTTGGCTGGCGCGCTGTCCGCGTCGCCCTTCAGACCTGTGGGGCGGAAGAACAGCTTGACGCGCGACCGGAAGGCCAGTTGCAGGGAATTCTGGGGTGTATCGGCATTGCTGCTGCCCATCGGCGGCACTTCCAGGACGTTGAGGAAGAAGATCGACTCGCGGTCGGCCGGCAGCGGTTGTTGCAGGTGGATGATGCGCAGCGACTGGCCCTTCTGGGGATCCAGGCGAAACAGGGGCGGCGTGATCAGGAACGGCGATTTCGATTCGTCCGGCGATGCATTGGGGTCGCCGTCATCGATCCATGCCTGGACCAAAGCCGGTGCCTTGCCCTCGTTGCTTAGCCGCACGGTGACTTCACGTTCGGCGGCGGGGTAGATGACGCGGGTGCCGGTCAGGACAACCGAAGCAAACGTTGCATGGGAAGCGAAGGCCAACAGGAGGCCGGCGAGCGAAACTCGCAATCTCGAAATGCGTGACATGACAGCTCTATGGCGAAGTGCGTCCGGTTCCTGCGTCACAGGAGGGAATGGGTAGAAGCGGCATGCACATGCATGCCGCGGTGATGTCGTGCAGCCTTACGGATAGACGACCGAGTAAGTGGCGGTGGAGGAGATCTGGCCGGCAGAGGCTCCGCCGCCCGTTGCCACGTACTGGGCGAAGTACCGCAGCGTGGCGGCGCCGGCCGCCAGGGGGACGGTCTGGGAGTTTTGCGTGCCGAAGGCAGAACCCATCATGATCTGCGAGAGGTCAGCGTTCAACACGCCGATCTGCACGTTCGCCGCGGGGTTCACAGCCGGGGTGGTTTCGGTGGCTGGCACGGTTTGGAACATGTTGCGCAGACGGCCGGTGGCGACGTCCATCGAAGCGCTGGGCTCGAAGTACACCGCAACGTTGCCCGTCGTGGGATTGCATCCCGTGAACTGGACATTGAAAGGCGTACGGCCGGCGGTATCACCGTCTGCACTCAGCGCGGCGGCGCGCACCGTGGGCAGCGTCACGGAGAAGTCGGTGTTGCCACCCGGGCCGGCGACGGTACAGGTTTGGGCGCTGACTGCGCCGGTAAAGGTGATGGTGCCGTCGGCAGCGAACGCCTGGGGAGCGATGGTGGCGAGGGACGCCGCGGCTGCGAAGAGCGTTGCCTTGAGATATCTCATTTTTACTGGCCTTCAAGAGTGGAGGAACAAGTTGCGTCACGAATGGCAGAAGCGGCAGGAAAGGCAACTCAATCCGAACCCGTCTGAGAAGCTGACAAGGTCTGTGCGGCGATTCGATATCGCTTCTGATCAATGCATCGTGGCGAACGTAAGGCTAAGGCTCGGAAACAGCTTCGGAAATCGGACTTCTACGAAAAATCAAGTCGTTTAGTCATCGATATTTGGAGGTGCAGAAACGTCTTACGGAAATTTCTGACAAATGTCATGAAATGACCTGAGGTAATTGGATTGGCTTGTGAGACGAGAATGTCTGATACCCGTCGCACGCCACGCATGCATCGACAATGCGACGGACGTACGAGGACTGCGAGCTCAGGCAGGCCGATCGGGAAGGGGGAAATGCGGGGGGAAGGGAGGGGGGGAAAGGATGCGCTGCGGGCAGCACGGGGCGCGCGCAAATGCCGCGCGCCCGGAGGACTATCGCGCGGTGGCGGTGTCCGTCTGTGCGCGCAGGGTTTGCACGCGTGCCGCGATGTCGGTGGCCGTGGCGGCGACGACCTGGCGATAGGCGGCGACCACGCCATCGATCTGTCCTGGCGCGGGGAGATCGGCTTCGGTGCGTCCGCTCAGGACCTTGCCGTCTGGTTGGCGCCGAACCGTCCAGGTGATGGTGGCCATCGCGCGTTCGCCCGGTTCGGCGTCGAGCCGTACCACCTCGGTGGTCACGCGATAGAGCGGGCTGACTTCTGCGAGCCCTTGCTGGTAGGTATCGACTGCGCCCAGCTTCGTTTGAAGCTGCTGCGAAAGCGCGTCGCGAAACTCATCCGGCAGCGATGACGACCAGCGCGACTGGTCGAGCATTTTCACGCCGCCGGTCGTGCTGTCAGCCACCACGAGTTGCGCCCGGTTCAGGCGCTCGGGCACGCGTACCGGTGCCACTTCGATCCAGATGGGCTGCGTGACCGGCGCAGCGGGTGCCGCGACGGGGGCCGAGGCGAGCGAGTAGTAGCGTGGTTCGGGCGAGGCGCATCCCAGCAGCACCGCTGCCAGGGACGCCGTCGCCAAAGTCATGGCGGGTTTCATTTCTTGTCCTCCGTCTTGCCGCGCAGCAGCGCTTCGGGATGGCGTTCCAGATAGTCGGTCAATGCCCGCAGCGAAGTGGCCGTGCGCGTCAGCTCCTGCAGCATGCGCCGGGTGTCCTGCTGCAGCGGGGCATCGGAGGCCAGCGTGCCATTGGCGGCGGTGAGCGTGCGGCGCGCGTCCTGCAGCGCGGCCAGCACTTGCGGGGCCACGTCGCCGTTGAGCTGTGCCACGAGCTTGTCCGCGCTGTCGAGCATCTTGTTCATCGACACCATGGCCGTGCGCGCCTCCTGTCCGATCTGGTCGAAAGGCACCTTGTCGATGCGGTTGACGATATCGCCGAGCTTGGCCTGCAGCTCGTCGAACGTGCCGGGCGTGGTCGGGAACTCGGGCAGCGGTGCGTCGAGATTCAGGTCCTTCGGGGGCGGCGCTTTCGGGAAGAAATCCAGCGCCACGTACAGTTGGCCCGTCAGCAGGTTGCCGTTGCGAAGCTGCGCCCGCATGCCACGCTGGATCAGCCCCTGGACGATGTTGCGCTGGCGCGCCTGATCCGATACGTCACGTTCGCGGAAGCCCATGCGCGACGGATACAGTTCCACGACCACTGGCATGCGGAACGCCTTGCGCTCCCGCTGGTACTCGATGCCGATCGAGCGGACCTGTCCGACGATGACGCCGCGGAAATCCACTGGCGCACCCGGCGCAAGACCACGCACGGACTGGTCGAAGTTGAGCACGGCCAGCGTGGGGGCCAGTTCCTCGGGCTCCTTCATGGCTTCCGCCTGATCCCCGGCGAGCAGGAACTGGGTGTTCTCGGCAGCCGCGTCGGTTGCCGTGGTGCGCTCCGGCGCCTGGAAGGCCACGCCGCCCAGCAATACCGTGACCAGCGACTGGGTGGAAAGCTTCAGGCCGCCGGCATCGAGCTTGAGGTCCACGCCGCTGGCATGCCAGAAGCGGGTGTCGGCGGTCACGAGCTTGTCGTACGGCTTGTTGACGAAGACGCGCAGCGTGATGTCGCGACCGTTCGGTTCGAGCTGGTAGGCCACTACCTGACCGACTGGCACGCGGCGGTAGTAGACCGGAGAGCCGATATCCAGCGAGCCCAGCTCCTGCGCGCGCAGCACGAACTGCCGGCCCGAGGCATCGGTGGTCACCACAGGCGGCACTTCAAGCCCGGTGAAGCTGCGCGTGCTTTCGGCGGACTTGCCGGCGTCCACGCCGATGTACGCGCCCGACAGCAGGGTTTCGAGTCCCGACACACCGCTGACCGCAAAGCGCGGACGGACTACCCAGAAGCGGGTGTCCTTGACGGCGAAGTTCTCGGCGTCCTTGGTCAGTTCGATATTGGCCACCACATGGGAGCGGTCGGGCGCCAGGCGAACGGATTTGACCAGGCCGATGTCCACATCCTTGTACCGGACGGCGGTCTTGCCTGGCGTCAGGCCCTCGGCAGTGCGGAAGGTGATGGTAATGTCGGGGCCGCGCGAGGCCAGCGTGTTGATCAGCAGCGAGATGCCGACCACGGCCGCCACGATAGGGATCAGCCAGACCAGCGATGGCAGCCAGCGTGCGCGGCGTTTGCGCGCGGGCTGCGGCACGCCGGGGTTCGGAGAAGCGTTTTCAGGATCGGGCATTGTCGGGGGCCTGCAATGTCGATGGGGCTTGCACGTCGAGTGAATCCCACAGCAGACGTGGGTCGAAAGACAGCGACGCCAGCATCGTCAAGACGACGACCGCGCCGAATGCCATGGCGCCCGCGCCAGGAATGATCGTGGCCAGCGCTCCGGCCCGCACCAGCGAGGCCAGCAACGCCACCACGAAGATATCGAGCATCGACCATCGGCCGATGAGTTCCACCAGCCCGTAGAGCTTGGTCTGCTGGCGGATACGCCAGGTCGATCGGAAATGCACCGACGCCAGCAGCAGCGTCAGGATCATCATCTTCAGCAACGGCACCACGATACTGGCGATCAGCACCACGCCGGCCAGCAGGTGCGAACCGGACAGCCAGAGATAGATGATCCCGGACAGGATCGTGTCCCGCTGCGTGCCGAGGATCGACTCCGTCACCATCACCGGCAGCAGGTTGGCGGGAATGTACAGGATGTAGGCCGCCAGCAGGAAGGCCCAGGTGCGGGTCAGGCTGGCCGGCTTGCGCCGATGCAGCGTGGCACCGCAGCGCGGACAGTCCTCGCCGTCCAGCGTGACCGGGCTGACGAGGTCGCACGCGTGGCACGACAGCAGGCCGCGCGAATGCGCCGTGGGCACCTCGGCCAGTGGCGTGCGCTCGTCGTCGTCGGTCAGGTCCGCCATCACGCCGGCGGCTGCGCGGCGCGAGCGTGCGAGCTGGTCGCGGGCCTGGGCCGTGCGCGATGGGCGGACGGGTTTTTGCGGCGCGCTCATGCGGCGTCCTGCGGCTTGCGCGGCGGCACTTCATCGGCACCAGCGGGCTCCAGGTAATGCCAGAGCTCGCGCGGATCGAACGCCAGCATCGCGGCCAGCACCACGACGAGCGCGCCGAACGACCACAGCGCCACGCCGGGAATGACCTGTGCCATCGTCGACAGCTTTACCACGGTGACGAGCACGCCGATCATGAAGACCTCGATCATGCCCCAGGGCCGCGTCTGGCGGATGCCGCGCACGATGCGGTCGAAGCCGGGCGGCATGCGGTGCTGCGCCATCGGCACCAGCAGATAGCACATCATCAGCATCTCGGACAGCGGGAACAGGATAGTGGTGCCGAACACGAGCATCGCCACCAGCGTCATGTGATCGGCATGCAGGGCCATCACGGCGCCCCAGAGCGTGGTCTCGGTTCGCACGCCCTTGAGATCCATCTCGACGATCGGATACAGGTTCGAGATCAGGAACAGGATCAGTGCCGTCACGACCAGCGGCAGCAGGCGGTGGTATGCGCGCGAGCTTTCGCGATACAGCGCGCCGCCGCAGCGCAGGCAGACGGCACGCTCGCCCAGTGCCAGCGTGGTGCGTTCGTAGAGCGCGTCGCAATACTCGCAGGCTACCAGCCGGTGCAGGTCCTGCGGGGCGTGCGGCGTGCCCGGGTGCCCGTGCTGCGTCATGCGTCCGGCGTGAGATGTGTAGGCGGCGCCGGGGTGACCGCCGTAACGCTCGGGCGCTCCTGCGTACCGATGGTCCAGTCGCGCAGCAGCGCGTAGGCCACGGCCAGCACGGTAGGTCCGAGAAACACACCCAGGAAGCCGAAGGCCAGCGCGCCGCCGAGCACGCCCATCATGATCCAGATGAGCGGCAGGCTCGTGCCCTTGCTGATGAGCAGGGGCTTGATCACGTTATCGGCCATGCCGACCACCACGCCACCCCACACCACCATGAAGATCGACCAGCCCGTTTCCCCGGTGTGATAGAGCCACAACGCAGCCGGAATCCAGATCAGCGGCGGACCCATCGGCACCACCGAGAGAAAGAACGTGATGAAGCCGAGGATGGCCGCACCGGGCACGCCCGCGATCCAGAACCCGACACCGGCCAGCACGGCCTGCACGAAGGCGGTGCCCAGCACGCCGTAGACCACACCCTTGACGGTGCCGCCCGCCAGCGCCAGCAAGTGGTCGGCGCGCTCGCCGCTGATCCGGCGCATGCCGCCGCGCAGCCAGTCCACGGCCAGTTCGCCGCCGGTATAGAAGAAGAACGCCAGCACGATAGAGAGCGCCAACTGGCCCAGCCCACCACCAATCGACAGCCCCGCGCCCAGCAACAGATGCCCCACTGGCGCAATCAGCTTGCGCAGGTTGGCCACCATCTCGGAATCGGCGTGGATGACCTGTTCGTACGAGGATTGCAACTGCGGACCCACATAGGGGAGGCTGCTGAGCCAGTCGGGCAGTTGCGGAAAGCCGTTCTCGGTGTAGCGGTTGACCAGGGCGGTCAGTTCGTCGAGGTGGGCAGAGAAGCTTGCGCCGGCATAGACAAACGGTCCGAGCACGATCACGGCGGCCACCAGCACGCAGATCAGCGCGGCTAGCCCGCGCCGGTTGCCGAGCCAGCGCGACAGTACCGTGTAGGGGTACCACGAACTGTAGGCCAGGATCGCGCCCCAGACCAATGCAGTGGCGAAGGGTGCCAGCACTACCAGCGAACCGCCAATCAACGCGATCAGCGCGAAGACCGCGGCAAGCTTCTCAATCAGTTGTCCGGAACTCATCGTCGCGCGCCGCCAGGCGTCCAGGTGGAGAAAACGCCGTAAGCATAGCGGAATTCGATGATGGCTCCGGGTTTTCCCGCGCCGGTCGGGACGTGCAGCCGAAGCGGGCCCGCCACGCGCCAGATGCGAGGCGGGCCCGTGTCAGCGGTCGATCACTGCGCCGCCTGAGCGGCGGCGGTGCCGGTGTTCCTGAGCAGTGCGGCGACGAGGTCCGATTGCGTCACGATGCCCACCAGGCGCCGGTCAGCGTCAAGCACCGGCACATGGTGCAGGCCACCGTCGGAGAATCCGTGTGCCAGGTCGACGATCGGCTGATCCGTGCGGGCAGTGATCACGGCGCGTGTCATCAGGTCGCGCACGGCGCCATTGACGCGCCGCGAGTTCATGCGATGAGCGCGAAAGAAATCGCTCTGCGTCAGGATGCCGAGCACGCGGCGCTGACGATCCACCACGGGCAGCGCCTTGATGTGATGGCGCGCCAGCAGCGCGGCGGCATCGGCGGCCATCTGGCCGGGGCGCACCGAGACCACGTCGCGCGACATGATGTCGCCGCAGCTGACGTCGCCAAACCGGCGCGAATACGCGCGCAGCTCGGCCGCTACGAGGATGGCCTCGAGATCGTCTTCCTCGATGTCGAGGAATTCGCCGCGCGCCGCCAGCACCGCGTCCAGGTCTGCGCGTGTGAAGCCCACGCGCTTGCTGGGGGGCGCGTCCTTGGTGCGATGCTGCGCGGCTGGTTCGGGCGGACGGTGCGGGTATCGCCGGCGCGCCATGTTGTTGAACGCCAGTGCCACCAGCAGCAGCAACATCGAGTTGATCGCCACCGGTATCACCACGAAGCCGAATCCCAGCGCCTGCACGGCCGGGCCGCCGAAAACCGCGGTCACGGCCACCGCGCCGCTCGGCGGATGGACACAACGCAACGTGAACATCAGCGCAATGGCGCCGGCCACGGCCACGCCGGCTGCAAGTCCGGGATCGGGAATCCAGCGCGCGCACGCCACGCCGACCGTGGCCGCCACCAGATTGCCGCCGATGATCGACCACGGCTGTGCCAGCGGACTGGCCGGCACGCCGAACAGCAGCACGGCCGACGCGCCCATTGGTGCGATGAACCACGGGTTGAAACCTTGCAGGAACTGGCGGCAGATCCACTCGGTGAGCGCCAGCCCGATCAGCGCGCCAAGGCAACTCTTGAGGCGCTCGTGGCGGTTGGCGGCAATCGGCATCGGCACGAATGTGCGCAACCATGCGCGCGCTTCGGCAACGGCTTGGGAAGGGTCGAATGCGGTAGGCATCGAGATAGGGGGCGGGGGCGGCCGGTTTCGAGTTGTCAGGGGGCGTTATGTGCGGCCACATTGGGCACGGCATGGTGCGGCGCAATATATCACGTCGTGATATATTGCGCCGCCAGTGCACCCCGCATTATCACCCAGCCGCCCCCGGCCTGCTCGACCATGTCCACATCTGTTTCCCCCGCGTCACATCACGCCCAGAAGCGCGATTACGCCTCAAACGGCCGTTTGCCGATGCTGGCCGGTATCGCGCTGCTGATCGGCGCCGTGAGTACCGGCGCTGCATTCGTGCTGGTGAACCTGATCCGCTTCTTCACGAACCTCTTTTTCTTCCAGACGCTGTCGTTCGCAGAGCGATCGCCGGCCCACCATGCGCTCGGCGCGTGGGTCATCGTGGTGCCGGTCATCGGCGGGTTGATCGTCGGGCTGATGGCGCGCTACGGCAGCGACAAGATCCGGGGTCACGGCATTCCGGAGGCCATCGAGGCCGTGCTGTTCGGCAAGAGCAAGATGTCGCCGAAGGTGGCGGTGCTCAAGCCGCTGTCGTCGGGCATCGTGATCGGCAGCGGCGGGCCGTTTGGTGCGGAAGGGCCGATCATCATGACGGGCGGCTCGATTGCATCGCTGCTGGCGCAGTACCTGCACCTGACCGCCGCCGAGCGCAAGACGTTGCTGGTGGCGGGTGCGTGCGCGGGCATGACCGCGATCTTCGGCACGCCGGTGGCGGCGGTGCTGCTGGCCATCGAGTTGCTGCTGTTCGAGCTGCGCCCGCGCAGCCTGCTGCCGGTGGCGCTGGCGTGTGCCGTGGCCGGTTTCCTGCGCCCGTTCGTGTTCGAGGCGGGACCGCTGTTCCCGCTGCAGACCGCGCCGGCCAGCACCGTGGCACTCGGCTCGTGTGTGGCGGCTGGACTGCTTTGCGGTGTACTGGGCGCGGTGCTGACTCTCGCGCTGTATCGCACCGAGGATGCGTTTGCCCGGCTGCGCGTGCACTGGATGTGGTGGCCGGCCATTGGCGGGCTGGTGGTGGGGATTGGCGGCTACCTGGAGCCGCGTGCCTTGGGTGTGGGCTACGACGTGATCGGTGACCTGCTCAACAACCGTCTGGCGATTGGCGTGGCCGTGGCGCTGCTGACGGTGAAGGCTGTGATGTGGATCGCCGCGCTGGGCTCGGGGACGTCGGGCGGGGTGCTGGCGCCGCTGTTGATGCTCGGCGCGGGACTCGGCGTGGTGCTGGCGCCGGTGCTGCCGGGCGGCTCCCCGGCGCTGTGGGCGCTGGTGTGCATGGCGGGCGTGCTCGGCAGCGTGCTGGGCGCACCGCTGACGGCCATCGTGTTCGCCTTCGGCCTCACGCACGATAGCGAGGCGCTGCTGCCGCTGCTGCTGACCACGGCGGTGGCTTACGGATTTTCGGTGCTGACGATGAAGCGCGGCATCATGACCGAGAAGATTGCGCGGCGCGGCCTGCATATCTATCGCGAATACGGCGTGGACCCGCTGGAGCGATCCCATGTGGCGGACCTGATGACGCGCGACGTGGTGGCGATCGAAGGTTCACTGTCGGTGGCCGAGGCGCGGGAACGCTACTTTGGCGAGCACGCGGCGCACCGCGCCTATCCGGTGATCGAAGGAGGGCGCGTGCTGGGCGTGCTGCATCGCACCGCCATTCTGGCGGCCACGACCGATGCGGCGGATCGCGTGCCATGCGCGAACCTGCTGGTGGGGCAGAAGGATGGTACGCCGGCCGTGCTGCTGCCATCGCAGACCGGACGCGCTGCCGCAGGCCAGATGGCTGCGTTGAGTGTGGCGCGGCTGCCGGTAGTCGACAGCCTGGCGTCGATGCGCCTGGTGGGCATGGTGTCGTTGCGAGATCTTCTGGCACCGAGTGGCGACGTACTGCATGAAGAGACATCGCGCGAACGCTTGCGCGGGGTTGCCGTGCCGCGTACGGGTCAGAGCTTGTAAGTCGATAGCAGGATGCTGGTCTCGGTGGCGGAGATGCCATCGACCAGCCGGATACGTTCCAGCGTCCGGTCGAACTGCTCCAGCGTATCGGCGCGCAGTTCGGCGATGATGTCCCAGCGGCCATTGGTCGTGTGCAGCGTCTGCACGTTGGGGTCACCGCGTAGCGCCTGCAGCACCTGCTGCGCCTTGTTACCTTCCACGGCCACCGTCATCCACGCGCGGATACGGTGCGCCTCCGCCTCGGGCCTGAGGCGGACCGTATAGCCTACGATCTGCCCTTCGTTTTCCAGCTTCGCGATCCGGTTCTGCACCGTGGCGCGCGAAACGCGGAGCGCCTTGGCCAATGCCGTGACCGGCATCCGGGCATTGTCACGCAGCAATCCGAGCAATTGGCGATCCGTCGCATCCATCGCGATCCCCTTGGGACGTTGGCAAATTGCCAGTTCGATATGGCGAATTGTCAAAGGGGTGTAGCAGTTTGTCCAGTCTGCTAACTATTCGTTGACGCGCGCGGGCACCACAATTCACATCAGGAGAACGCCTCACAAACCCACTATCCAGGAGCCCGCCGTGATCGACACCCCCACCATCCTGCTGGTCGCGCCCACTTTCTACGACGTGTCCTACAGCATCAACCCGTGGATGGACCCCGCGGGCTGGGCGCGGGACCCGGCTGGCATGCACGGTCGTGCGCGGGCGTCGTTCGATGCGTTGCGTCAGGCGCTTGGCGATTCCGGGTTTGCCGTCGAAGTGGCCGAAGGTGCGCCGGGCCAGCCGGACATGGTGTTCCCGGCCAACGCCGCCGTCGTGCTCGATGGCCGCGCGGTGCTCGCGCGTTTTCGCTATCCGCAGCGACGCGGCGAGGAAGCGCCATTCGCGGCCATCTTCGAGGATCTGCGTCGGCGGGGTTTGATCGATAGCGTCGAGACCTTGCCCGAAGGGTGCTATCAGGAGGGTGCGGGCGACTGCATCTGGGATGCCCAGCGCGGCCACTTCTGGGCGGGCTACGGTCCGCGCTCATCGCGGGAAGCGGCCCAAGCGATGTCGTGCCACTTTGGCCAGGAAGTGGTGGCGCTGGAACTGGCGACCGAGCAGAGCTATCACCTCGACGTCTGCTTCTGCCCGCTGGCCGGTGGCGAGATTCTCTATTACCCGCCCGCGCTGAGCGAGGCCGCGCTGGCCACGCTGCGCGCGCGCGTGCCCGCCTCGCAACGCATCGAGGCCACTGCCGAAGACCTGCGTCACTTCAGCGTGAACGCAGTGAGTCGCGAAGAACACGTGGTGATGACCCGCACCACGCCACACCTGCGCCACGAGTTGGGCCGGCGCGGCTATCGACTTCACGAGGTGGATCTGTCGCCTTACATGATGTCGGGTGGCGGCGCGTATTGCATGACGCTGCGCCTCGATCGCACGAGTGCGCCGGTGCGCCGCGCTGCCGCGGCGTGAGCGGGAGTCCATCATGAAACAAATGATGAAAGACGCATCGATCGGCGAGAAGGCGATGACGCGCTTTCTCGATGCCAGTGACGTTGCGGCGCTGGTGCGTGGCGTTGGTGTGCAAACGTCAATCATGCAGATGGCCGACTTTGTCAGGCAAGACTTCCTGCGGTGGCCAGCTTTCGAGAAATCGGCACGACTTGCCAGCCACTCGCCGGTTGGCGTGATCGAACTGATGCCCGTCAGCGACGGCGTGCATTTCGCCTTCAAGTACGTCAACGGCCATCCGCGCAATGCCATGCATGCGTTGCCCACGGTGATGGCATGCGGCATGCTGGCCGAGGTGCAGACCGGCTTTCCGTTGCTGCTGGCCGACCTGACATTGGCTACAGCGTTGCGCACCGCCGCCACCTCGGCACTGGCCGCGCGCGCCATGGCAAAGCCCGGTGCGCGGACGATG
This sequence comes from Cupriavidus sp. DL-D2, assembly GCF_039710735.1. Classification (NCBI taxonomy): domain Bacteria; kingdom Pseudomonadati; phylum Pseudomonadota; class Betaproteobacteria; order Burkholderiales; family Burkholderiaceae; genus Cupriavidus; species Cupriavidus sp. DL-D2. The sequence goes on from NZ_JBDKXK010000004.1 coordinate 449,652, forward strand.
GCGCTGATCGGCAACGGTGCGCAGGCCGAGTTCCAGTCGCTGGCGTTCCACGCGATGCTGGGTATTTCCACGATCCGTGCGTTCGATATCGATCCAGCGGCCACGCGCCGCCTGATGCGCAATCTGGCAGGCCAGGCGGGACTGACGATCGTGCCGGTCTCGTCGGTGCACGAGGCGCTGGAGGGTGCGGACATCGTCACCACGGTCACGGCCGACAAGACCCGCGCGACGATTCTCACGCCTGACATGGTGCGTCCCGGCGTGCATCTGAACGCCGTGGGCGGCGACTGCCCCGGCAAGACGGAGTTGCACGCGGACATCCTCCATCGCGCCCGCATCGTTGTCGAATACGCGCCGCAGTCGCGCATCGAGGGCGAGGTGCAGCAGTGGCCGGAAGCGCCGGTCAATGAACTGTGGGAGGTGTTGTCGGGCCATGCGCCAGGGCGGAGCGACGATGACGACGTGACGCTGTTCGACTCGGTCGGCTTCGCGCTGGAAGACTACTCGGCACTGCGCTGGCTCCACGCGACAGCGCTCGCGCAGCATGCGGGGCAGTTCATCGAACTGGTGGCAATGCCCCCGGAGCCGAGGGATTTGTATGGGTGGATGATGGGGGATCAACTGCCGTCGTTTGATTCTCCCCTCTCCCGCACCTCTTCTTGCTCCCCTCTCCCGCGTAGTGGGAGAGGGGCTGGGGGAGAGGGCATGGCATCTCAAGATACGACCGAGGCAATTTGAACCGCCGCGCCCTCTCCCCCGACCCCTCTCCCGCCTTGCGGGAGAGGGGAGAAAAAAAGAGGCGGGAGAGGGGAGCCAACATAGGCAAGGCGGGAGAGGGAATCAAAAAGACAGCGCGGGGAGCCCCCAAAACAAAACGGCCCGGACTTGTCATCCGGGCCGTTGTTGTTTCATCGGTGAATCTCAGCCGCCGCGTCCCATCATCAGCTGGGCGCGCAGGAAGCCCTTGATCTCTTCCAGCGAGGGCGTCTTCAGGAAGACCATGATGCCCCATTGCTGCAGCGCATCGGCCACGCCTTCATAGGCCTGACGGTTCGTGATCACCGCAAAGATCACGCGCTGGCGCGCGAAGAAGTTCTGCAGTTTCTCGATCGTTGCCGATTCCGCGTCGTTGAGCTCCTCCACGTAGTAGAGGACGACGCGCGGATGAGCGTCCACAGACATGATGACCGTGTCGACCACGTCTTCGAGCACCTGCGTTTTCAGCGGCAGCGACCATTTTCCAAGCTGGGCGCTGATGCGCTGCGCTTCGTTATGGTTGGGATGGAAGACCACAAGGTCGAGATCGTGCTCGACGCCGGCGTCAGGCATGGCCCGGTTGGCGAGTAGCCGATGCACCGTTTCCTTGTGGATGCGCCGATGGCCACCATTGGTCTTCCAGGCGCCGAGTTCTCCTCGCTCGACCATCTTCTGGACGGTGCCCAGCGAAACATTGAGAAGCTTCGCGGCGGTACGCGTGCTGTAGTACGGCTTTTCAGCCAGTTCAGGATCCAGTTTCATCCAATCACCCGTAGTGTCGATCGACAGCACAGTGCAATCTGCACTGCGTGGCGCCCTCGGACACGCCACGCCGGCCTGAGGCCGGGCTTGCCTTTTTTTACTGACCCTGATGCTTGGCCCGCTCCCCGGCAGGCCTTTGTTGCTTTGGTACCTGTTGACGTAGCAACGGCTTCAGGTGGCCGGCTACGCTTCGGCGAGCATCGCGCCAACAATGCCCGGAATGCCGAATGCAAATAGTATGACTTCAAGATGATTCGTCGCCACAGGGAAAGCAATGATTGGCGTCACACTTTTGTTGTTTAACGAACATCAATGCCATTCGGTAGACACCCCGCATGACGAGCGACATGTATGCAGACATGTCTGAATGGCTTCCCAACGAATGACAGACCTTGCATTCCGTGCCACGGTTCCCCACGGCATACATTTGCTACAACCGCCATGAGCCAGGCGTCCTAGCCGGACAGCCCGTACTTGCGGACCTTGTCGAACAGCGTGGTTTTTGCCACCCCCAAGGCATCGCCGGCACGCGTCAGGTTGCCGTCGTGACGACGTAGTGCATCGGCAATCAGCGCGCGCTCGAACTGCTCCACGGCCTGTGGCAACGGCAGTGCAGCGGGTGCCGTCGTGCCTTGCGTCGGATCGCAGCCCAGGCCCAGCACGTGGCGTTCGGCCAGGTTGCGTAGTTCGCGGACGTTGCCGGGCCATGGGTAGGCAACCAGTGCAGCCAGTTCGCCCGGGGTCGCCGGCACGGCCTCGCGCTCGAAACGCAGTGCCGCCTGGGCCAGGAAATGCTCGAACAGCAGCGGCACGTCCTCGCGGCGCTCGCGCAGCGGCGGCAGTTCCAGCGTCACCACGTTGAGCCGGTAATACAGGTCCGCGCGGAACTGGCTCGCGTCGGCCATCGCACGCAAGTTTGCCTTGGTGGCCGCCACCACACGTGTGTTCACCGGCACGGGCTGGTTCGATCCGAGCCGCTCGATCACGCGCTCCTGCAGCACGCGCAGCAGCTTGATCTGCATCGGCATGGGCATGCTCTCGATCTCGTCGAGGAACAGCGTGCCGCCTTCGGCGTGTTCGATCTTGCCGATGCGGCGCCGTGCGGCGCCGGTGAAGGCCCCCGCCTCATGCCCGAAGATTTCGGATTCGAACAATTGCTCCGGCAGGCCGCCGCAATTGATCGGCACGAAATGCTTCGCGCGGCGGGCGCTCGCTTCGTGCAGGCAGCGCGCCACGAGTTCCTTGCCGGTGCCGGTCTCGCCGTGGATCAGCACGTTGGCGGCCGTATCGCCCACGCTGTCGATCATGCGGCGCAGCCGTTCGATGGCCGGCGAATGTCCGATGAGTTGCGCTGCCAGCCCATCGCGTCCGGCCAGGCGCGCACGCAGGTCCGCCACTTCCAGCGCCAGCCGGCGCTTGTCCAGCGCACGGCGAGAGGTGGCGACGAGCCGCTCCGGCGAGAACGGTTTCTCGATGAAGTCGTAGGCGCCTTGTTTCATGGCCTGTACGGCCAGCGAGACATCGCCATGGCCGGTGATCATGATGACCGGCATGGCCGGGTCGCGCGCCACGATATCGCGCAGCAGCGACATGCCATCGGCACCGGGCAAATGGATGTCGCTGACCACGATGCCGGCAAAGCCTGCCTCGATCTCGCGCCATGCCGCTTCGGCGTTGGGCACCGACTGCGTGGCGATGCCTTCGAGGCCGAGCGCCTGCTCGCATCCCAGGCGCACGTCGGCATCGTCTTCGACGATCAGGACGGCGAGTCCGCCCTCCTGACGCTGGTTCGGATCAGCCGACATGACGTAGGCCCTCGCGTGCGGGTGGAAGCGCCAGCGTGAAGCACGCGCCGCCGTCCGGATGATTGATGGCGGTCAGCGTTCCACCGTTCTCATTGAGGATGCCTGCGGACAACGTCAGCCCGAGGCCAAGCCCTTCGCCTGCGGGCTTGGTCGTGAAGAATGGTTCGAAGAGTCGCGCGAAGGCGGCTTCGGACAACCCTGGCCCGTTGTCGCGCACGGTCAGGTGAACCAGTCCGCCCGCCTCAAACGCGTGGAGCGACAGCAGCGGTGCCGGCTGGTCCTTCACCGCATCGAGCGCGTTGCCGATCAGGTTCACGATCACCTGTTCGAGCCGGTTCGGATCGCAGGCCACGGACAGGTGCGTGCCGACATCGCGCTCGATGCGTGCTGCCACCGCTGCCACGCGGGTATCGAGCAGGAACAGGGCGTTGTCCACGGCGTCGGCAAGCTGTGCCGCCTGCTGCTGGCCGGCCGCAGGATTGCGCGAGAAGGATTTGAGTGCGCCCGTGATGCGGCCCATTCTCTCCACCAGGCCGATGATCTTTTCCAGGTTCTGCTGGGCCGTACCGTAGTCGCCGCGCGCCAGGAACTTGCCGGTATTGCCCGACAGCGTGCGCAGCGCGGCCAGCGGCTGGTTCAGTTCGTGGGCAATGCCGGCCGACATCTGTCCCACGGCGGCGAGCTTGCCGGCCTGCAACAGGCCGTCCTGCGCCTGCCGCAGATAGTTTTCGGTGCGAATGCGTTCGGCCACTTCGGCCTGCAATTGATGATTGGTGGTGGAGAGGTCCGACGTACGTTCCGCCACCTTGCGTTCGAGCTCGCTGTTGGCCGCTTCGAGCGCGGCGCGTGCGGCCAGCCGCTCGCTGGCGATACGACGGCGCACGTTCCATGCGGCGCCCAGCAGCAGCACGAAGGCAGCGAGCACGCCGGCGAGCGCGGCACTGTTCAGCGCAGCCACACGCGCCTGCGACGTGTTGGTCAGCAGCGTCAGGTCCCAGTCCGTGCCAGGCAGCGCCAGATGCTGCGCCAGCATCGGCGGACCCTGTCGCAGCCGCACCAGGGCATCGCCCTCCTGGGCTGGTCCGTTGGCCAGCGGACGCACGGTACTCAGCGCCAGTTGCGGCAGCGGGGCGCGGTTGTACTGCAGGGATCGATCGAGCTTGACGCGCTGGTCGTCAGAGAGCGGGCGCAGCGCGGCGAGCTTCCACGAAGGATCGGACGCGAGGATGACCACGCCGTTTTCATCGGCCAGCAGCATCTGGCTGTCGTTGCCCTGCCAGCGGTTTTCCAGCGGTTCCAGGCCGATCTTGACCACGGCCACGCCGAGGGGATGATCGCGGTCACCGAGCGGTGCGGAGAGGTAGTAGCCGGACTCGCTGCGCGTGGTGCCCACGCCGTAGAAACGGCCAAGCTGGCCTTCGACTGCTGCGCGGAAATACGGACGGAAGCTCAGGTCTTCGCCGAGGTAGCTGTCCGGGCGTTGGTAGTTGCTGGTGGCCAGTACCTTGCCGCGGGCGTCCAGCACGTAGATCACGCGGGTGCCGGCCCGGCCGTTCAGCGCGGCAAGATAGGCGTTGGCCTGCGAGACACGGTCGGGTGCGGACGGCTGGCGCAGCAGCGCGTCGATGCGTGCGTCCAGCGACAGCAAACTCGGCACATAGTCATAACGCGCCAGCTCGCTTTCGAGTGCCTGCGCATAGAGCCGCATCTGCACCTGGCCGCGTTCGGCCTGGCGCCCCAGCGCGGCGTCGTACGTATAGCGGTAGCCCAGCCAGCCGGCACCGGCAATGAGCACAGCCAGCGCGAGCAGGGCGACAAACGGAACGATGCGGCGCCACCGCGGGGTGGAGGGCGTGGCGCCGTCGGATGGGGACAAAATCATGCGGAATCGGGGGAGGCGAAAGCTGCGGGTGGCGTATCGGGCATCTGAGAACCGACGAGGCGTCACCGGCAAGGCGACGTTTTACCACACCCACACTACCCCCAAGACCTGAACGGGTGATAAGCCCCATAAAAGCGGTGTGGTAAACGCAAAAAGGCCCGGCAGCCTGATCGGCAACCGGGCCCCGGCGCACCTGGCAGCGTGTTACTTGCTGGCCAGGACCTGAACGGGTGTCAGGCCGGCGTCGGCGGCTGGCGAGGGTTCGATGGAATCGATCTCGTCATCCAGTTCCGGCGCGCCTATCGCGTTCTCGCTTTTGGCGACAACGGTCGTGGCAATGGCATTGCCAAGCACATTGGTCACAGTGCGGCCCATGTCGAGCACATGGTCGATGCCGAGCACCAGCAGGATGCCGGCCTCGGGCAGGCCGAACATCGGCAGTACGGCGGCCACCACCACCAGCGATGCGCGCGGCACGCCAGCGATGCCTTTGCTGGTCACCAGCAGCACCAGCAGCATCGTGATCTGTTGCGACAGCGACAGCTCGATGCCGTACACCTGGGCCACGAACAGCGCGGCAAACGAGGTGTACATGATCGACCCGTCCAGGTTGAACGAATAGCCCAGGGGCAGCACGAAGTTCGTGATGCGCGGCTTCACGCCGAAGCGCGTGAGCTGGTCGATGACCTTCGGATAGGCCGATTCCGAGCTGGCCGTGGCAAAGCCGATCATCAGCGGCGCGCGCAGCTGGCGCAGCAGGGTGAAGACGTCACGGCCCAGGAAGAAGAAGCCACCGGCGATCAGCGCGATCCACAGCAGGCCCAGCGAGAGATACACGGCGCCCAGCAGCTTGGCGTACACCACCAGCACGCCCAGGCCCTGCGCCGTGATCACGGCGGCCACCGCACCAAACACGCCAAACGGCGCGAAAGCCATCACGTAGTTGGTGACCTTGAGCATGATGTGGGCCAGACCTTCCACGCCAGCCAGCACCGGCTTGCCCACGCCATCCTTGATCGTGCCCAGCGCAAAGCCGAAGAACAGCGAGAACACCACGATCTGCAGTATCTCGTTGTTGGCCATTGCTTCCACGAAGCTCTTCGGGAACATGTGCGCGATGAAGTCACGCAGGTTCAGCGCACCCGTCTTCAGGTTCGACGCAGCATCCGCGGCCGGCAGCGGCAGATTCATGCCGTGGCCCGGCGCCAGCGCGTTGGCCATGATCAGGCCCAGCAGCAGGGAGGTGACCGAGGCGGCCATGAACCATGCCATTGCCTTCAGGCCGATGCGGCCCACGGCCTTGCCGTCGCCCATGCTGGCAATGCCCGATACGAGCGTGGCAAACACCAGCGGGCCAATGATCATCTTGATCATCCGCAGGAACACGTCGGTCAGGATCGAGAGCTTGTCGGCAATCGCCTTGGCAGCGGCGGCGTCCGGCGCCATGTTGTGCGCGGCGGTGCCGGCCAGCACGCCCAGCAGCATCGCGATGAAGATCAGGGTTGGCAGTCGTTTTGTCATCGTGGGTACATCCCTCCTTTGTCTCTGGCGTGGCGCGCGCGGCATTCGGGGGACGGCGCGGCCAGCGGTTATTCCTGCGGCGGCGCCTAGAGTGCACGAGACGTGCCAGCTTTCTCACGCCAGGGCGATGGCGTAAAGCGATGAAAACAAAGGGATTTTTAGTGTGACGAGGACGTAATGTTCGGAAATCCGAACTGGGGAGGGGTGGGAGTGTTCGGGTTTCCGAACGTGGGGTCGCGTTCGTGTGACTTGCTCCCCTCTCCCGCACGCGGGAGAGGGGAGCAAACCAGAGGAAGTTAGCTAAGCCGCCGCCTCGCAACTATCCAGGAACGCCTCCAGCGGCATCGGCTTGCCAATCGCATAGCCCTGCGCGTAGTCCACGCCAATCGCGCGCAGGGTGTGGAGCGTGGATTCGTCCTCGACCCATTCGGCCACGGTGCGCACGCCCAGGCGGTGGCCAATGTCGTTGATCGAGCTGACGATCTCGCGGTCCACGGCGTTGCGGGTCAGGTTGCGGATGAAGCTGCCGTCGATCTTGAGATAGTCCACCGGGAACTGCTTGAGGTAGGCGAAGGAGGAGAGGCCTGCGCCGAAATCGTCGAGCGCCACGGTGCAGCCGGCGCTGCGCATGTCGGCCACCACGCGGCTGGCGGCGGTCATGTTGTTGATCAGCGCAGTCTCGGTGATTTCCAGTCGGATGCGGTTCGCTGGCAGCGCGGAATCCTCCAGCGCGGCGTGCAGGAACGGCAGCAGGAAGGGTTCCCCGAGCGAGTTGGCAGAGAGGTTGATCGAGACAGACAACCCCGGCACGCGCACCAGCCGTTCGCCATACTGCTGCAGCACATTGCGGATGACCCAGCGGTCGATATGGCCCATCAGGTCGTAGCGCTCGGCAGCCGGGATGAACGCGCCCGGCATGATCAGCGTGCCTTGCTCGTCCACCATGCGCACGAGGATTTCCACGTGCTGGGCATCGTCCTGGCCGGGGCGCAGCGAGCGGATCTCCTGCGCATAGAGCCGGAAGCGGTTGGAGTCGAGTGCCGAGTGAATGCCGGCGGCCACTTCGAGCTCGCGATGATGGCGGCGGGCATCGCTTTCGTCGCGGCGATAGAGCGAGACACGGTTGCGGCCGGCGGCCTTGGCGGCGTAGCACGCCACATCGGCGCGGCTCATCAGTTCGCTGACCGAGGGGATGTCGTTGTCGATGGCGGCGATGCCGATGCTCGCGCCCACGTCATAGACGCGGCCGTTCCACGGAAAGCGCCGCTCGCGCACGGCATCGATGACTTTCTGGCAGACCTGCTCGGCATGCTCGATGCTGCAGTCCTTGAGCAGCAGCGCAAACTCGTCGCCGCCCAGCCGCGCCAGCAGGTCGTCGGGGCGCACCTGATGGCGGATCACATAGCCCAGCTCGCGCAGCAGGACATCGCCCGCGCCGTGGCCAGCCGTGTCGTTGACGATCTTGAAGCGGTCCAGGTCGATGAAGCACAGCGCGGCGCGGTGGCCGTGCAGGCGCGCCTGCTCGCACGACTCGCGCAGGCGCTTCTCGAACCAGGCGCGGTTGGGCAGGCCGGTCAGCGCATCGTGCGAGGCCGAGTGGGCCAGCTCACGCTGCAGCGCGCGCGAGGTGGTGATGTCCTGGAACACCAGCACTGCACCGAGCACGCCGCCATCGTTGGCCAGCACGGGCGCGGCGGAATCCTGCACGTCGTGGCGCTCGCCGGTCAGGCTCTGCAGCACGGCGCCTTCCTGCAGGTAGGCAGGGCGTAGCGTCTCCAGGCATTGCTCCACGGGGCTGGGGATGGTGAGGTCGGTGTCTTCGTCGACGATGCGGAAGACCAAGTCCAGCGATTGCCCCATGGCGGCGTCCATGCTCCAGCCGGTCAACTGCTCGGCAATCGGATTCATGAACGTCACGCGCATGACCGGGTCCGTGCAGATCACGGCGTCGCCGATGGAGCGCAGCGTGATGTGCAGCCGCTCCTTTTCCTCGAACAGCGCGCGCGTCAGGTTGCGCTGCTCGGTGATGTCCCAGTTGGTGCCCACCAGCGCGTTGGTGGTGTCGTCCTCGCGGCGCGACGTGTTGGCCATGGCGCGCACATGGCGGATCTCGCCCGTGGGACGCACGATGCGATATTCCGTATCGAAGCGGCGCTCGCCCCGGATGGCCTGGCGCATCTCCGCGCTGACGCGGCTCACATCCTCGGGGTGAACCATCGCGATCCACTGGGCCAGCGTGGGCGGCCCCAGTTCCGGGTGCGTGCCGTGCAGGCCGTGCATGCGTGCATCCCAGGTGATCGACGCCTGCGAGAAATCCCACTCCCAGATGCCCACGCCACCGGCTTCCACAGCCAGTTGCGTGCGCCGCGCCAGTTCCTCCAGTTGCTGCTGGGCGAGCTTGCGCGTGTGGATATCCTCCACCTGCGAGATGAAGTGGTCGGGCCGGCCTTCGTCGTCGCGCACGAGCGATACCGCGAGCAGGGTCCACAGGTAGTGGCCGTCCTTGTGCCGGTAGCGTTTTTCCAGCCGGTACGAGTCGATCTCGCCGGACAGCAGGCCCTCGATCTGGCGCAGGTCGGCGGCCAGGTCGTCGGGGTGGGTCATCAACTGGAATGGCAGGTCGCGCAATTCGTCGGGGGTGTACCCGAGCAGTTCCACCATGGCGCGGTTGACCATCTGCCAGCGGCCGTCCAGCCCGACGATGGCCATGCCGATGGCCGAGTGCTCCAGCGCCTGCCGGAACCGCTGTTCGCTGCTGCGCAGTTCGTGACGTCCCTTGCGGTTCTGCTCGGTCATGAAGGCGATGCAGACCGGGAACACCAGGATCAGTGCGCCGGACAGCGGCACCGAACGCGATGCCAGGACATCCACGCCGGCCGCCAGCGAGAACCCCTCCGCGGCGATGGCCGAGAGCAGCGTCAGCAGCGCGGTGGCAAACGGGTTGCTGGCCAGCGCCACGATCACCAGCGGCAGCGACATGACCACAAACGGATCGTGCCCGGCGCGGATGGCGCCCGCGCCAATGGCCACGCACAGTGCCAGCATGCCGCCCAGCCGCGCAAGCCGCGTGCGCTCGAAGGTGGCGCGCACGCGTTCGCGCGAGATCGACACCATCAGCGGCAGCAGCAGCACCGTGCCGATGGCGCCTGCATTCCACCAGTTCCACCAGACCTTGAGGAACGGCGTGCCGAACGTGGAAGAGATGATCCACGCGCCCATCAGCCCGCTCAAGGCCGGCCCCACCGTGGAGGCCACGCTGAGCGTGAGGGCGAACATCGCCAGTTGGCCGCTGCGCGCCAGGACCGGGTGCCCCACAAGGCTGCGCAGCACGGCGGCGGTGGCCACGAGTTCAATCAGGTTGGCGCCCGACAGCAGCAGCGCGGTGCCGATGGGATGTCCGCCGAGGAGGTCGGCGGCGATGTTGCCGAGGAACATGGCTCCCATCAGCCATGGCGTTTCTTGCCGGGAGCGGTGCAGCAGCAGCCCCAGCCCGAACGCGTTGGCCATCCAGACCGCTGCGGCATGGCCAGGCACGCGCGCCAGCCACAGGCCGACGAGGGCCAGTACGAAGTAGCCTCCGGCCGCGAGCAGCAGGGGGCGCCAGCTGACGATGCCAGGCAGGGGCGGTTGGGTCGAAGGGGGCGCGACCGTTTCAGACGTCATTTCTGTCGATTTCCAGGGACACGCGGCGCGCGTCTGCATACTGCGCCGGGCGCGGGCGATGGTCGCACCGGGTCCAGCCTAGCCGGCATGGTAGTGCCGCCAGGCGAAATCCTTTGGCTGAGATAAGGGCGAGACCATGGCTTTGTTGAGGCTGGCGCGAGGCGCGGAATTTTGGTATGGGGCGGGGCGCCACATCCGGGCGCCGCGTCAGGTGTCGCACTGTACATATGAATCACACTGTTGACGGATCAAGGCCAGCGCGAGACTTCTGACTTCTGTACGATCGCGCACGGAATGCGAAGTGCAGGGCCGGTGCAATGTGCCGGCGCCGACCGGTGGCTGGACCGGTGGCTGCTCAGGGGGGACACCCATGGACGTCAAGCGATTCTTCCGCATTGCCAGCTCCGCGCTGGTGGCCTTCATCGTGTTCGTGGTGCTCGCCGTGGGCAGTACGTACTGGTGGGGCGGACGCAAGCTCGTCCGCACGGTGGAAGTGCCCGCGCTGCAGCCAGTGGCTTTTCCCACCGATGCCGTGGCGATTGCCCACGGACGCTATCTCTACGAATCGCGCGGCTGCATGGAGTGCCACGGCGCCAATGGTGCGGGCAAACAGGTGTTCGATGAAGCCAACGGCTTCCGGGTGCGCGCGCCCGACATCACGCGCGCCAATCCCGCCATCGACAAATATCGCCCCGAGGACTGGGACCGTGCCATCCGCCACGGTGTGGCCCCCTCCGGCCGGCCGCTGCTGGTCATGCCGAGCGAGGACTACAACCGGTTGTCCAACGAGGATTTTGGCGCGCTCGTGGCCTATGTCCGCAGCCTGCCGCCCGCGTCCGGACAGCCCGGCGACATGCATCTGCCCTGGTTCGTGCAGGGTATGTACGGCGCGGGCGTGATCAAGGACGCCGCCGAGAAGATCGACCACAGCCTGCCACCCGCGCCCGCCGTCACGGCGGCGGTCAACGCCCAGTACGGCGCCTACGTGGCGGAGTCCTGCAAGGGGTGCCATGGCGCCGCGCTGCGCGGCGGGCATATCCCCGGCGCGCCTCCCGACTGGCCACCGGCGGCTGACCTGCAACCGGGCGGCGCGATGAAGGCGTATCCGCAGGCAGACCAGTTCGTGACGATGATGCGCACTGGCAAGCGACCCGATGGCACCGACGTCAGTCGCGTGATGCCGTTCGGCGCTTTCGCCAAAATGAACGACACCGACCTCAACGCGCTATATCTGTTCCTGACAGCGAAATAATCACGCATATGGTGCGAAGTACATAAAGTCTGTGTGCCTGCGCACGCATTTCATATTTGCACTATGCTCCACGGGTTTGCCGCTCGGGCCAGGGATTGCCATAGGCCGGTAGCGGGCGGCAGGCAGCGAACAAACATGGGCCACGTACCCAAGGAGCACCCCCCAAATGACGACCCTCACCCTCAACGGCAAGACCGTGGAGGTGGACGCCGATCCGTCCACGCCACTGCTGTGGGCACTGCGCGACAACCTCGGCATGACCGGCACCAAGTTCGGTTGCGGCATGGCCGCCTGCGGCGCCTGCACGGTCCATATCAACGGGCAGGCCACGCGTAGCTGCGTGATGCCGATCTCGGCCACGGCCGGCAGCAAGATCCAGACGATTGAAAGCATGGGCGACGACAAGGTCGGCAAGGCCGTGCTCGCCGCTTGGCTCAAGCACGATGTGGCGCAGTGCGGCTATTGCCAGAACGGCCAGGTCATGAGCGCCGTGGGCCTGCTGCGTACCAAGCCGCGCCCGACCGATGCCGATATCGACCAGGCCATGGCCGGCAACGTCTGCCGCTGCGGCACCTATCAACGGATTCGCGCGGCCATCAAGGATGCCGCGCGCGCCATCGCCTGAGGGGATTGCCATGCGTATTCGAGGCATTGAAGCCCTGGCGGGCGGTAGCGGTGCGCCGGAACAACCGGCGCAGGACACACAGGCAGCAGGCGCGTTGTCGCGCCGCAGCTTCCTGAAGCTGTCGGGACTCGCGGGCGGTGGGTTTGCGCTGGGCATTGCCGGCGTGGCAGGCAGCGCGCAGGCGCAGGGCGCGGCCAAGGCCGTGCCCGCGCCGCAGGCGTTCCTGCGCATCGCGCCGGACAACATGGTGACGATTGCGGTGAACCGGCTGGAGTTTGGGCAGGGTGTGCATACGGCGTTGCCGATGGCGCTGGCCGAGGAGTTGGATGTCGACTGGAAGAACGTGGCGAGCGTGCTGGCCCCGGCTGGCGACGCTTACAAGGACCCCGCGTTCGGTATCCAGATGACGGGTGGCTCCACCGCGCTGAACCATTCGTTCACGCAGTACCGCGAACTGGGCGCACGAGCACGGGCCATGCTGATCACGGCCGCGGCGCAGAAGTGGAAGGTCGACCCGGCCAGTTGCACCGCGCAACTGGGCGTGGTCACCTCCGGCAGCAATCGCGCGACGTACGGCGAACTGGCTGCGGCCGCCATGGAGCTGCCTGTGCCAAAGGAGGTCAAGCTCAAGGACCCGGCGCAGTTCCGCATCGTCGGCAAGCCGACAGCACGCCTGGACGCCGCGTCCAAGCTGCATGGCGACGGCGTGTTCGGCATGGATGTGAGCCTCAAGGGCATGAAGGTGGCCGTGGTGGCCCGCCCGCCGCGCTTTGGCGGCAAGGTGAAGTCGTTCAACGCCGACAAGGCACGCAAGATCAAGGGCGTGGCCGATGTGCTGCTGGTCGACGTGGATCGTGGCGGTACGGGCGTGGCGGTGATCGCCGACGGCTACTGGCCGGCCAAGACTGCACGCGAGGCGCTGGAGATTGTCTGGGAAGACGCGGGCTCCACAGTCAGCACTGCCGCGCTGTTCGATCAGTACAGCAAGCTGTCCACGCAGCCGGGCATCATGGCCCGGCCGTTCGAAGGCGGCAGCATCGATTCGGCGCTGGCCGGCGCGGCCAAGGTGATCGACGCCGAATACCGCGTGCCGTACCTGGCCCACGCGCCAATGGAGCCGTTGAACTGCACGCTGCAGCCCGAGGTGGCTGGCAAGCAGATCAACGCCGTCAAGGTGTGGGTGGGCTCGCAGTTCCAGACCATCGACCAGGGCGCCATCGCGCGCACGCTGAAGCTCGCGCCCGAGAAGGTCACGCTGAACACGATGATGGCCGGTGGCGGTTTCGGACGCCGCGCCGTGCCGACGTCTGACTACCTCGTCGAAGCGGCCAACGTGCTGCGCGTGTGGGTCGCCAGCGGACACACGGAACCCGTCAAGGTGATGTGGAGCCGCGAGGACGACATCAAGGGCGGCTACTACCGTCCGCTGCACGTGCATCGTGCCCGCATCGGCGTGGACGCGCAAGGCAAGGTGGTGGGCTGGCAGCACACGATCGTCGGCCAGTCGATCATCACCGGCACGCCGTTCGAGCCGATGATGGTCAAGAACGGTGTCGATGCCACGATGACCGAGGGTATCGTCGAGAACGACTACGACGTGCCGCTGCAGGTGCAGGTGCATCACCCCAAGGTGGATGTGCCGGTGCTCTGGTGGCGCTCGGTGGGTAACACGCATACGGCGTTCGTCAAGGAAACGCTGGCTGACGAAATGGCCACCGCCGCGAAGAAGGACCCCGTGGCATGGCGTATGGCGCAACTCGACGAGAAGAAGCACGCGCGTCACCGTGCGGCGCTGCAACTGGCCGTGGACCGCTCGGGCTATGGCAAGAAGAAACTGCCGAAGGGACACGCCTGGGGTGTGGCCGTGCATGAATCGTTCGGCTCGGTGGTGGCGTACGTGGTGGACGTGTCGCTGGTGAAAGGCGAGCCGCGCGTGCATCGCGTGACGGCCGGCGTGCATGCCAACCGCGTCGTCAATCCGCTGGGCGCCGAGGCGCAGATCCAGGGCGGATGCATCTTCGGCCTGGCCATGACCCGCCCGGGGTTTGCCATCGAGATCGAGAATGGCGCGGTCAAGAACAGCAACTTCCCTGACTATCCGCCGCCCCGCATGCCGGACGCACCCATGGTGGATGTGTTCTTCGTGCCGTCCGACGACAACCCGACCGGGCTTGGCGAACCGGGCACGCCCGGCATTGCCCCGGCCGTGGCCAACGCGCTGTTCCGTCTCACGGGCAAGCGCCAGCGCCAGTTGCCGTTCGTGCTGACCTGATTGTCGGTTCGCGCAGGCAATAAGGAAGGACCCCGCCTCGCGCGGGGTCTTTTCTTTGCTGCTTCGGAATTATCTGAACCAGCGCCGCCAGCCGGGCTCGGCGGGCGGGTGGGACGCACTGTCCCAGCCAGGCTCGGACAGCGATGGCGATGACGGTAGCGATTCGAGAATGTGTTCGCGCAGGCCGGCGGGCGCTCGGTAGTAGGAGGCGGCGTGCTGCACGGCATGCCGCAGCGACTGGAGGCGGCGCAGCGTGTCGACGCAACTGTCGCAGTCTTCCAGATGCCGCTCCAGCCGCACGCTGTCGGCTGCGCCCGCCTCGCCGTCGGCGGTGGCCTGCAGCAGGTGGCGTGCCTCAATGCAATCCATGACGGGACTCTCCGACGGGTGGGATGTTGCGTATCAAGGCGACGGTTGCCGCCAGCAGGCGCCGGCCATGGTCCAGGCGCGACGCCACCTGATCCACGGGAATATCGACGATCCGTGCGATGTCGTGGTAGTGCAAGCCTTCGAGCTCGCGCAGGACCAGTACCTCGCGGCACGCCACGGGCAGGCGTTCGAGCGCGGCATTGACAAGGGGGATGTCCTCGTCGCGGAGGAGCCATTGCGTGGCGTCATCGGGGGTGTCGGGCGCCCAGGCGTTGTCGGCGTGGCGCGGCGCAGGATATCGGGACTGCCAGGTGGCGTGGACGATGGCCAGCAGCCAGGGGCGGGGCTGAGCCGCACGGGCACTACCAAACAGGGGGCAGGCGCGTGCAAGGGCTTCCTGCACCACGACACTGGCGTCTTCGTCGTTGCCGCACAACCACCGGGCAAGGTTGTGGGCGGCGTCCAGATGCGGCAGCAACTGGGTCTCGAAACGTTGGCGTGGGTTGGCAGCGTCCATTCAGTCCCTTGAGAGTACTGGCGCCAGACGATTCTATGCCGGGACCGGCATCGCGCCAACGGGGTAGACCCGGAGAGCGTGGGCAGAGCGTTGCCGTGGCGATACGGCCCTCGAATCACCGTCTGTTTCAGGCATACGATGCCGGCCCGGTGGGGCATCATCCGATGACTGATCAGATTTTTCGGGGAGAGAGCGGATGGACACCCAGGAAAGCACCCTGGCCCTCGCGTTGCTGACGGTGCCCGCGCGCGCCGCTATCTGTCGTGCCTTGCTCGAAGCCGGCGACGATGGCCTGCCGGCCATGGCGCTGGTGGAGGTCTCGGGCCTGACTCACAAGCATGCAGCCCACTGTTTCCAGGAAATGGTGCAGGCCGACCTCCTGGCGCTGGTCGTCCGCGAGCGCCAGGTCTGCTACGTGCTCAAGGCCAGGCGCGCCGTGCGCGAAGCACTGGGCTATATCGACAGCAGCGGCCTGGACTGACTTTCCCTCCCGTCCCGACCCCGATTCGACCCCGTACTGGTGACCCGGTACGGGGTTTTTTCATGTCAAAGGCGGTGAATCTGCATGAGCGCGGGTAAACCCCCATTCAGTCCGCGTCTTGAAAAGGAAATACCCCGTCCCTATAATTAGCACTCGCTGGGGGAGAGTGCTAACAACCGGTTAGTCACACCTCTGCGGTAGACCCAAACCCGGATGGCCGTTGAAGATGACGGCCATTTTGTGAATCAAAACTCACTTTTTTGTATTTAGGAGTCCGTATGAACCTGCGTCCTCTGCACGACCGTGTGATCGTGAAGCGTCTGGACAATGAAACCAAGACCGCGTCCGGCATCGTGATTCCCGACAATGCAGCCGAGAAGCCGGATCAAGGCGAAGTCCTGGCCGTTGGCCCGGGCAAGAAGGATGACAAGGGCAACAACATTGTGCTCGACGTCAAGGTGGGTGACCGCGTGCTGTTCGGCAAGTATGCCGGCCAGGGCGTGAAGGTGGATGGCCAGGAACTGCTGGTCATGCGCGAAGAAGACATCATGGCCGTCGTCAACAAGTAATTGACGCAAGCCTGACCGCATCACACCAGATTCCCTGACCGTCCCCACCATGACCGCGGGACGGTCTTCCCAGATTCGGAGATTCAAGACATGGCAGCAAAAGACGTAGTGTTCGGCGACGCCGCACGTGCCAAGATGGTCGAAGGCGTGAACATTCTCGCCAACGCAGTGAAGGTGACCCTGGGCCCGAAGGGCCGCAACGTGGTGCTGGAGCGCAGCTTCGGTGGCCCGACCGTGACCAAGGACGGCGTGTCCGTGGCCAAGGAAATCGAACTGAAGGACAAGCTGCAGAACATGGGCGCGCAGATGGTCAAGGAAGTGGCTTCCAAGACCAGCGACAACGCCGGTGACGGTACCACCACCGCAACCGTGCTGGCCCAGTCGATCGTCCGCGAAGGCATGAAGTTCGTGGCCGCCGGCATGAACCCGATGGACCTGAAGCGCGGCATCGACAAGGCCGTGGCCTCGGCCGTGGAAGAGCTGAAGAAGCTGAGCAAGCCGACCACGACCAGCAAGGAAATCGCCCAGGTTGGCGCGATCTCGGCAAACAGCGACGCCTCGATCGGCGAGCGCATTGCTGAAGCCATGGACAAGGTTGGCAAGGAAGGCGTCATCACCGTCGAAGACGGCAAGTCGCTGGCCGACGAGCTGGAAGTCGTGGAAGGCATGCAGTTCGACCGCGGCTACCTGTCGCCGTACTTCATCAACAACCCGGAAAAGCAGGTTGTTGCCCTGGACAACCCGTTCGTCCTGCTGTTCGACAAGAAGGTCTCGAACATCCGTGACCTGCTGCCGGTGCTGGAACAAGTCGCCAAGGCTGGCCGCCCGCTGCTGATCATCGCTGAAGACGTGGAAGGCGAAGCCCTGGCCACGCTGGTGGTGAACAACATCCGTGGCATCCTGAAGACCGCCGCCGTCAAGGCTCCGGGCTTCGGCGACCGCCGCAAGGCCATGCTGGAAGACATCGCCATCCTGACGGGCGGCACGGTGATCGCCGAGGAAATCGGTCTGACGCTGGAAAAGGCTACCCTGCAAGACCTGGGTCAAGCCAAGCGCATCGAGATCGGCAAGGAAAACACGATCATCATCGACGGCGCCGGCGACGGCTCGGCTATCGAAGGCCGTGTGAAGCAGATCCGCGCCCAGATCGAGGAAGCCACTTCGGACTACGACCGTGAAAAGCTGCAAGAACGCGTGGCCAAGCTGGCCGGCGGTGTTGCCGTGATCAAGGTTGGCGCTGCCACCGAAGTCGAAATGAAGGAAAAGAAGGCACGCGTGGAAGATGCGCTGCACGCTACGCGCGCTGCCGTGGAAGAAGGCATTGTTCCTGGCGGTGGCGTGGCCCTGCTGCGCGCACGTGCTGCCATCTCGAACCTGACCGGTGCCAACCCGGACCAGAACGCCGGCATCAAGATCGTGCTGCGCGCCATGGAAGAGCCGCTGCGCCAGATCGTGCTGAACGCTGGTGAAGAAGCTTCGGTCGTGGTGGCCAAGGTCATCGAAGGCAAGGGTAACTACGGTTACAACGCGGCTTCGGGCGAGTACGGCGACCTGGTGGAAATGGGCGTGCTGGATCCGACCAAGGTGACCCGCACCGCGCTGCAGAACGCCGCTTCGGTGGCTTCGCTGATGCTGACGACCGACTGCGCCGTGGCGGAAACCGCCAAGGAAGAATCGGCGCCGGCAATGCCGGGCGGCATGGGTGGCATGGGCGGCATGGACGGCATGATGTAAATCGCGCCGGACTGCCAGGCCAACCCGCCTGACTGTCGAAAAAACCCCCGAGGGCGTGAGCCCTCGGGGGTTTTTGTTTTTGCTCCCGGATCGCTTGTTTTTGATTTTCTCCCCTCTCCCTTTGGGAGAGGGGTGGGGGAGAGGGCGGGCAGTTCAAATGGCTACAAGGCGGCAAGCAGAACCTCTGGCCCTCTCCCCCAACCCCTCTCCCGCAAGCGGGAGAGGGGTGTACTGGTCAAGTTTTTTCAGACACCTCGATAGGTTGTTG